>NZ_CP168496.1:3597500-3956917 GCF_042944905.1 Psychrobacillus sp. L4 | reverse complement strand
TAATCTAATCTCCTTTTTTGGGATAATAAATATGTATAATTTAAATAAGATATACACAAATCCACCTTCTGTGGATAAACTTTATAAACGGTTGCGGAAAAACTTGTCCACATATTATTAACAACTGTGGATAATAGTTCGCCGTGAAATTTAGTAAGAAAAGTAAAACACAAATATCGTATCAAAAAAACCACCATATTACAAGAGAATTAAGAGTTATCCACAAAAAATGGATTATTAACAGTTAGAGTTGTCCACAAGGTATGAGTATGTTTAAAACATGTTCATAAGTGTTGTGGATAATTTTTTGGGTTATTTTTTTATCAACAGACTATAATTATAAAATTATAAGGGATTGTGGATAACTTCTTTGTAGGAAGTAAAAGAGGGAGTAGAAAAAATAATTGACAAAAGACATGTATTTTATATATAATATCGGAGACTGTCTAAGGAGTTTTTTAAGATGATCACTCAGGAGGTGTCATATAGATGAAACGTACATTCCAACCAAATAGCCGTAAGCGTAGCAAAAATCACGGTTTCCGCGCTCGTATGAGTACAAAAAACGGTCGCCGCGTAATAGCAGCCCGTCGTGCAAAAGGAAGAAAAGTATTATCAGCATAAGTCCACTGACCATTTCAGTGGTCTTTTTTTCTTTTATAAAGAATAGTTGAAGCAGGTGAACAGATGAATAAGAATCAGCGAATAAAAAAGAATCTAGAGTTTCAGACCATTTTTAAAAAAGGAAAATCATATGCAAACAGGCAGTTTGTTGTTTATTGTTTAGAGAAGGAACAGAATAATTTTCGAGTTGGCTTATCTGTAAGTAAAAAAGTAGGGAATGCAGTTGTCCGCAATCGTATAAAAAGATATATACGTCAAACCTTTTTAGAATTAAAGGATCAAGTATCTCCAACTAAGGACTATATTATTATCGCTAGAAATCCAGCGGCCAAATTAGATTTTCATGAAACAAAGAAAAGTCTTGAACATGTGTTGAAAATAGCAATGGTTATTAAAAAGAAAAGCTAGTGAAGACTTTCTGTTAAATGGTAAGATAGAATGAATATATATTTTTGCTATAAATAGGGGGAAGAAGGTTGAGAAAAAGATTATCATTGCTATTTTTATTAGTAGTTACAATTGCATTACTAGCTGGTTGTTCGGAATTTAAAGAACCCATTTATGTAGATTCTGAAGGATTTTGGAATCACTATATCGTTTGGCCGTTAGTTTCGGCAATTACATTTTTTAAAGGTTTGCTTGGTACGTATGGTTTAGGTATTATTACTGTAACTATTATTATACGTTTAGCAATATTGCCTTTAATGATTAAACAAACAAAAAGTTCTAAAAATATGCAAGAAGTCCAACCAGAATTAAAAAAATTAAAAGAGAAGTATAGTTCAAAAGATGCAGCAACGCAGCAAAAGTATCAGCAAGAAATGATGGCTCTGTTTAAAGAGAGAGGTATTAATCCTGCTGCTGGTTGTTTACCAGTTTTTGTTCAAATGCCGATTCTTATTGGCTTCTATCATGCAATTAGCCGAATGAATAACACGCCTCAAATTGATTTAGGTAGTTTTTTAGGGTTTGCATTAGCAGATCCAAGTATCACCTTGGCAGTACTTGCCGGATTAATGCAATTTTTCGTGTTGAGAACGGGTCCAGCGATGGATAATCCTCAAATGAAAATAATGATGTACATTATGCCATTTATGATTATTGGATTTGGTACAGTTTTACCTGCTGCATTAACACTGTATTGGGTTATCGGTAATATTATTTCCATTCTTCAAAATTTATTCATTTATAAACCTTGGAATAAACCTAAGGCTGAACCAGTCAAAACAGGAGGGGCAAAAAAATGAATCAGATTACACAAACTGCACCTACAAAAGAGAAAGCTATAACTGTTGCATTAGAAAAACTTGGAGTTTCCAAACAAGAAGTGACAATTACAGTATTAGATGAAGGTAAAAAAGGTTTCCTGGGATTTGGAGTTAAACCTGCAGTTGTTCAAGTAACTGTTCTAAAAAATGATAAAAAGATAGAAGAAGTTTTACATGTAATAGACAAATTAGAAGAATCAACCAAAGAAAATAATATCCATACTATTAATAACAGTGATGAAATGAATTCACCATTTACAAATAATGATGCAATTGAGGAAACTGTTAACTATATCCTGGAAATAGGGAAAGAAATGAAAATCGATGATTTATCGGTTACACAAAAAAAAGATGGAAAATTTGTTTATCTTCACTTAAATAGTAAAAAAGCAGCTTTACTAATTGGGAAACGTGGACAAACATTGAATGCCCTTGAAAGTTTATCTCAACTAGTTGCAAATAAGTTTTCTAATTCGTTCATTATTATTAAATTGGATGTTGGAAATTACCGTGAGCGGAGACAAGAATCATTAGAACAACTGGCTGAACGGATGGCAGATAAAGCTGTTCGAACTGGTATCAAAGTAGAATTTGAACCAATGTCCTCTTTTGAAAGAAAAATAATTCATAACGCCTTATCTGTCCGAGTGGATATTGAAACATACTCAGTTGGAACAGATCCAAATCGCTATCTAGTCATTGAACCCATAAAATAATGCTCAACGGATTTTAGCTTTTTATAAGTTAAAATCCGTTTTTCTTATGGAGAGTTAGATTTTGAAGTTGTTGATAACTTTCATTCACAGAAATAAAATCTTCTGTACTTCTGATTTACATCAATTTGTGTTATTGTTATATGTTAGATAGTCATGTTCGTTTAACTTATTCACATGTGGATAAGTAACTATTTGTAAGGAGGTGGACACTTGTGGAATTCGATACAATAGCTGCTATTTCAACTCCACTTGGAGAAGGTGCTATTGCTATAGTCAGACTTAGTGGACCTAATGCAATATTAATAGCAAATAAAATTTTTCGTTCACCAAACGGAAAAGATTTACAGAGTCAAGCGTCACATACGATTCATTATGGACATTTAGTCGATCCAAAATTGGATGAAGTAGTAGAAGAAGTAATGTTATCCCTAATGAAAGGTCCTAAAACCTTTACAAGAGAAGATGTTGTAGAAATTAATTGCCATGGAGGACTAGTCTCCGTTAATCGCGTTCTACAATTAGTTTTAATCAATGGAGCGCGTCTTGCAGAGCCTGGTGAGTTTACAAAACGTGCCTTTTTAAATGGGAGAATTGATTTATCACAAGCAGAAGCTGTCATGGATTTAATAAGAGCAAAAACAGATAAAGCGATGAATGTTGCTTTGGGGCAGATGGATGGGCGATTATCTAGGCTTATTAAAACATTGAGGCAAGCACTACTAGAAACATTAGCGCAAGTAGAAGTGAATATTGATTATCCAGAATACGATGATGTAGAAGAAATGACTCTCCCTATGATGATTAATAAATGTACATGGGTTAGAGAAGAAATTGAGAAATTATTGCTTACTTCATCTCAAGGAAAGATTTTGCGGGAAGGACTTTCAACTGCTATTATTGGAAGACCTAATGTAGGTAAATCATCTCTGTTAAATAGTTTAATTCAAGAAAATAAAGCAATTGTTACAGATATAGCAGGAACAACAAGAGATATTATAGAAGAGTATGTAAATGTACGTGGAGTTCCATTAAAATTAGTAGATACTGCCGGTATTCGTGAAACAGAAGATATTGTAGAACGTATTGGAGTAGAAAAGTCTAGGCAAGTACTAAATGAAGCTGACCTTATATTACTAGTTTTAAGTAATGCTGAATCCTTAACGGAAGAAGACTATAGATTATTTGAAGCAATTGAAGGTATGGATTGCATTGTGATTGTGAATAAAACAGATTTACTTACCAAAATTGATCTAGATGAAGTGAAATATTTAGCTGGAGATAAACGAGTAATGACAACTTCTTTATTACAAGAAGAAGGGGTAAATGAATTAGAAGAGGCAATTGCTTCTTTATTTTTTGAGGGCTCTATTGAAGCATCCGATTTAACGTATGTTTCAAATGCACGGCATATTTCTTTGTTACATGTAGCAAAAGCAACCGTAACGGATGCCATTGAAGCCGCGCATAATGATGTACCCGTAGATATGATTCAAATAGATGTGACAAGAACTTGGGAAATATTAGGTGAAATAATTGGAGATTCAGTAGAAGAAAGTCTAATTGATCAGTTATTTTCACAATTTTGTTTAGGGAAATAAAAAACGAGAGGAAGTTAAGAACATGCCAAACTTTGAAGCGGGCAAGTTCGATGTGATTATTGTTGGAGCAGGACATGCAGGTGTGGAAGCAGCATTAGCATCCGCTAAAATGGGCGCAAAAACCCTTGTTTTAACAATTAACCTGGATATGATTGCATTTATGCCATGTAATCCATCCATCGGGGGGCCAGCTAAAGGAATTGTTGTGCGTGAAATTGACGCATTAGGCGGTGCCATGGGAAAAGTAATAGATAAAACACATATTCAAATGAGAATGTTAAACACCGGAAAAGGACCTGCCGTTCGAGCACTTCGCGCGCAAGCAGATAAAGTACTGTATCAAAATGAAATGAAACGACTATTAGAAGAGCAAGAAAATTTAACTATTCATCAGGCAGTAGTAGAAGAGTTACTCGTGGAAGATGAAAAAATTATCGGGCTTGTGACACAAGTAGGCGCTATTTATAGAGCTGAAACAGTTGTTATTACGACAGGTACTTTTTTACGCGGTGAAATAATAATTGGAGATTTGAAATATTCAAGTGGTCCAAATAACCAGCAACCTTCTATTAAATTAGCGGATAGTATTCGTAATTTAGGTTTCGATTTAGTTCGTTTTAAAACTGGGACCCCTCCTCGTGTAAATAGTAAAACAGTAGATTATAGTAAAACAGAAGTCCAGCCTGGAGATGATGTTCCAAGAGCTTTCAGTTTCGATACTACTGAATTTATAATGGATCAATTACCATGTTGGTTGACATATACAACAGAAATGACTCATCAAATTATTAACGAAAATTTACACTTATCTCCTATGTATTCAGGTATGATTAAAGGTACTGGACCAAGATACTGTCCTTCTATTGAAGATAAAATAGTTCGCTTTAGTGATAAACCAAGACATCAAATATTTTTAGAACCTGAAGGTAGAAACACTCGAGAAGTATATGTCCAAGGACTTTCAACCAGTCTTCCAGAGCATGTACAACGTCGTCTTATTGCTTCTGTTCCTGGTCTTGAAAAAGCAGAGATGATGCGTGCAGGCTACGCAATTGAATACGACGCAATGGTTCCAACACAACTTTGGCCAACACTTGAAACCAAAAAAATTAAAAATTTGTATACTGCAGGACAAATAAATGGAACGTCTGGTTATGAAGAAGCTGCAGGCCAAGGTTTAATGGCTGGAATTAACGCAGCATTAAGAGTACTCAAAAAAGAAGAAAAAGTGTTAAGTAGATCAGATGCTTACATTGGAGTTTTAATAGATGATTTAGTGACAAAAGGGACAAATGAACCTTATCGTTTATTAACATCTCGCGCGGAATATCGTTTGTTATTACGTCATGACAATGCTGATTTACGTCTTCTAGAAGTGGGATATGAAATAGGACTTGTTTCTAAAGAGCGCTATGAAAGGTTTTTAGGGAAAAAGCAACGAATTGAAAATGAATTACAACGTTTGCGCACATTGATGATTAAACCAAATGAGGCAACTCAGGCTTTAATTCGCAGTGTGGAAGGAAGCGAATTAAAAGATGGTATCCGCGCAGTAGATTTACTGAAACGGACAGAAATGAACTACGATCTAGTTGCTGTACTCGTACCAACAGAATTGGAATTGTCATTTGAAGAGAAAGAACAAGTGGAAATCCAAGTGAAATATGAAGGGTATATTGAAAAATCTCTTCAACAAGTAGAAAAACTTAAAAAAATGGAAAATAAAAAGATTCCTGATCAAATTGATTATGATGCAATTTCGGGATTAGCAACAGAAGCTAAACAAAAATTGAAGCAAGTTAGACCATTGTCTATTGCACAGGCATCTAGAATCTCAGGAGTAAATCCAGCGGATATTTCAATTTTACTTATTTATATTGAACAAGGAAAAATTGCGAAAATTACTGGGTAGTCTAAATTGATAAGGAGAACTACATGAACGAAGAACAATTCATTCAAGGCCTTCGTGAAAAAGGAATTGAACTAAATACTAAACAAGTACAACAATTTAAAAGATATTTCGAATTACTTGTTGAATGGAATGAAAAAATGAATTTAACCGCAATTACAGATGAACCTTCTGTATATTTAAAGCATTTTTTTGATTCTATTAGTGCTTCTTTTTATGAAGACTTTACTGGCTCGTACTCCGTGTGTGATGTAGGGGCAGGAGCTGGTTTTCCTAGTATTCCTTTAAAGATCTGTTATCCCAATTTAAAGGTAACTATAGTGGATTCTTTAAATAAAAGAATTCAATTTTTAACACATCTTAGCAAGGAGTTACAATTGTCAAATGTAAACTTTGTCCACGCACGTGCAGAGGAATTTGGACAAAATGCTGAATATAGAGAAAAATATGATATTGTTACAGCAAGAGCAGTTGCAAGGCTTTCCGTTCTTGCTGAACTATGTGTACCACTAGTTAAAATAGGTGGTCGATTTATAGCTATGAAAGCAGCAAGTGCATTAGATGAACTAAAAGATGCAAAAAAAGCTCTTCAAATATTAGGTTCAGAAAAAAGTGCAGAGTATTCCTTTCTTTTACCAGTAGAAGATAGTGAAAGAATGTTGTATGTCTTTTCTAAAACAAAGAGCACACCGAAAAGATACCCTCGAAAACCTGGTATTCCAAACAAAACACCTATTATTTAATGAGGAACGTTCCACGTGAAACATTTATAGTATTGTAATTTTATCGTGAATATTTAGTGTAAAGAGTTTCGAAAAGGTGGTGCTTGAGAGATGAAAAGTCCTTTTTCACGTTTTTTTGGAAGTTCCGAAAAGCAAGGACAAGATGAAATTGTGGTACCAACACAAAATCATTTAGAGGAAGTTGTAAATGTTGCAATTGATAAAATCGTACCAAATAGGTATCAACCTAGAACAGTATTTGATGATGCTAAAATAGAAGAATTAGCTCGAACAATCCATACTCATGGTGTTATTCAACCGATTGTCATTCGAAAGATGGATGACAATAGATATGAAATTATTGCTGGGGAACGTAGATTTAGAGCAATGTCTAAATTACAATGGGCTGAGGTGCCAGCAATAATTCGTAATTTAAGCGATAAAGAAACAGCTTCTATTGCATTGATAGAGAACTTACAACGCGAAGAATTAACTGCAATAGAGGAAGCAGTAGCTTATCAAAAATTATTGAAATTACACGAGTTAACCCAAGAAGCATTGGCTCAACGTCTAGGAAAAGGACAATCTACAGTTGCTAATAAACTGAGATTATTAAAATTGCCAGTAGAAATTCAAGAAGCGATTATGAGAAAAGAACTATCCGAACGACACGCGCGTGCTTTAATGCAAATAAAGGAAAAAAATATTCAAATTCAGTTAATGAACATGACAAAAGAGAAACATTGGAATGTAAAGCAACTAGAAGAAAAAGTAAATGAATTACTAAATCCTCCAAGCAAAGAAGATAAGAAATTAGCAAAGCCTAAACGAAAAGCCGTTAGTAAAGACGTTCGAATTGCGTTAAATACGATTAAGCACTCTTTATCCATGGTAACTAAAAGTGGAATAAATATTAAAACTGAAGAAGAAGATACAGAAGATTTTTATCAAATTACAGTAAAAATACCTAAAAAGAAATCATAATATATTTATTCTTATTCAAACTCTCACAACTATTTGTGAGAGTTTTTTTTTTGTTACAGGAATAACACCCAAATTTCTTTGAAAATTTGGTAGAATGAAATAGAGTCAGATAAATACAAAAGATAGAAGGTGCAAGAGTGGGGAGAATTATTGCAATAGCTAACCAAAAAGGTGGTGTAGGAAAGACAACTACATCCGTAAACCTAAGTGCCTGTCTTGCATATTTAGGCAAAAAGGTATTGCTTGTTGATATTGATCCACAAGGAAATGCTTCAAGTGGTGTAGGTGTAAATAAAGGCGAAGTAAATCAATGTATATATGACGTATTAATAGATGATGTAAACGTTTTAGAAACAATTCAAGAAACAAAAGTTGAGAATTTATATATTGTTCCTGCAACTATTTCACTGGCGGGTGCTGAAATTGAACTTGTTTCTACTATTTCAAGAGAAGTAAGATTAAAACGGGCGCTTTTAGAAGTAAAGGATAAATATGAATATATTATCATTGATTGTCCACCTTCGTTAGGTTTATTAACGATAAACTCTTTAACTGCATCTGATGCTATTATTATTCCTGTACAATGTGAGTTTTACGCATTAGAAGGTCTTAGTCAGCTGTTAAGTACAATTAGACTTGTACAAAAACATTTAAATAAAAACTTAGAGATTGATGGAGTTCTTTTGACAATGTTTGATGCCCGTACTAATTTAGGTATTCAAGTGATAGAAGAAGTTAAGAAGTATTTTCAAGAGAAAGTATACAAGACGATTATTCCTAGAAATATCCGTTTAAGTGAGGCACCAAGCCATGGTGAACCAATTATTATTTATGATCCAAAGTCCAGAGGAGCAGAGGTTTACTTAGATTTAGCGAAGGAAGTGATTCGTAATGGCTAAAGCATTGGGTAAAGGACTTAATGCATTGTTTCCAGGGGAAGATTTGAATCATTTAGAAAAAGTTGAGAAGATTGATCTAGTAAAGATTAAACCCAATCCATTTCAACCTAGAAAAATATTTGAAGAAGAGGCAATGGCAGATTTAGCTGAATCGATAAAAGAACATGGCGTATTACAACCAATTATAGTTAGAAAAAAAGGTTCTAAATACGAAATTGTTGTAGGGGAAAGAAGATTTAGAGCCTCTGAACTTGCTGGTTTAGAAGAAATACCTGCTGTAGTTCGCGAATTAAATGACCAGCAAATGATGGAAATAGCTATTTTAGAAAATCTCCAAAGAGAAGATTTGACGGCAATAGAAGAAGCGGAAGCTTATCAAAATCTAATGGAAAATTTAAATTTAACTCAGGAACAACTTGCATTTAGATTAGGTAAAAGTCGTCCACATATTGCAAATCACTTAAGATTATTATCTCTTCCGGCCGAAGTTAGAAATGCTATTTCTAATGGTGAACTAACCATGGGACACGGCAAGGCTTTGCTGGGATTAAAAAAGAAAAAGAATATACCGTTAATAATGTTGAAAACTTTAAAAGAAAATTTAAATGTTCGTCAATTAGAGGCATTGGTGCAACGATTAAATGAAAATGTTCCACGTGAAACAAAAAAAGAAGAAAAAAAAGATATTTTTACAGTAGAAAAGGAAACAGAGTTAAGAGAGTTATTTGGAACTTCAGTTTCTATTACTAAAAGCAAAAATAAAGGTAAAATAGAAATCGAATTTTATTCCGATGATGACTTAGAAAGAATACTGCAATTATTGGAAGACTAAAGCAACCTATTTCTAGTTGTTTCTAGAAATAGGTTGAATTTTTAGATAAAAGTAAAAGGGAATGATTAGCTTTTGAGTCTATACTTTAAAGAGAACAAGCTCTTTCGTTTTTATGGTGAAATGAGGAATAGGAATGGTTTTACTAGGTACGTTTGTAAATGCAATATTAATAATCATTGGTTCAATCATTGGAAGATTTCTAAAGAATATTCCTGAAAATATGAAACAAACCGTCATGAATGCAATAGGAATTGCGGTCGTAGTTTTAGGTATCCAAATGGGTTTGAAAAGTAATAATTTTGTGTTGGTTATTATTTGTTTAGTATTTGGGGCAGTCATAGGGGAATGGATTGACTTAGATAAGTGGTTAAATAAATTAGGGAATTATATAGAACAAAAATTTGGTTCTAAAAAATCGCAGGGCGGAAGTATTGCCCAAGGATTTGTAACAGGTACTTTAATATTTGTAATTGGTGCAATGGGTGTATTGGGTGCATTGAATAGTGGACTTCAAAATGATCATGAATTATTAATTAGTAAAGGAATTATTGATGGGTTTACTTCTATTATTCTATCGGCAACACTTGGAATAGGGGTTATCTTATCTGCTATACCTGTAGCTGTCTATCAAGGTGCAATTGCACTTTTTGCTACTCAAATTACAAAACTAATTCCAGCAGATGCACTTGACTTATTTATTCAAGAGATGACATCTACTGGAGGCATTATGATAATTGCGATCGGAATGAATTTACTAGGTTTAACAAAAATAAGAGTTGCAAATCTTCTACCAAGTTTAGTTGTGGTTGCGATCGGTGTTACTATTATTTATAACTTTTAAATTATATCGATGCCAAGCTAGAAGAAGAGAACGTGAAATAACTTTACCCATTTCAAATGTAATGTTTAAACGAGTGCTTTGTAGAACATTATATTCCATAAAGCCTCCAATATTCACAACTGCTTTAATGGAAACCTCACCTATTGGTGATAACTCCTTCTTAACTGCTTTACCTGGATATAATGGACCTGGATGGACGATAATTTGGCCAATGTTTCCTGAGTTTCCTAAGCATGCATCAATAGCAACAATATATGGTTTTAAAGGGGAATTAATTAATTCTTGCGTAATTTCTTCGATATTTAGAGCGTGTAATGGATTATCGAGTGTTCCAACAATTTGAAAAGGAAAAGAAGAAAGCTGAGTTAAAAAGGATCCAGTCATTGGCCCGAGTGCATCGCCCGTAGACCGATCAGTTCCAATACAACAAAAAACCAAATTTGGATGATCAAAAGGGATATTTTCTAAGAAATGGTTGCTTAAGCGCCAAACAACACCTGTTTCTTTATAATTAATAGTAGTTGATTCTTTAAAAGTTGCAGCTTGAGAATTCATATATAGACTCACTTTCTTTTTAATACAGTATATGTAAATGACAAACTATTTATTCAGTGAGGTGACAAAAAGAACGTTATGAAAAGGGAATTTACAATACCTTATATAGAAAAATTATTATTAAATGAGGAGACTTGGAAAAATCTTGGATTGGTAGTCTTTAAAGTAATAGTGATTTTGATTTTATCTGCTATTGTTGTAAGGGTTGGAAAAAGGATAATTCAACATGTCTTTTTGGTAAGAGAAAAAAGTCCATTGACGTATTCTGAACGTAGGCATACCACATTAATGAAGTTGCTACAAAATATATTGACAAATGTCGTTTACTTTACAGCTATTTTATCGATATTATCTGCGTTTCACATTGAAGTAGCTGGACTTTTGGCAGGCGCTGGAATAGTCGGCCTAGCAGTAGGTTTTGGTGCACAAAGTTTAGTGAAAGACATTATTACAGGTTTTTTTATTGTGTTTGAGGATCAATTTGCTGTAGGGGACCAAGTACAAATTGGTACAGCTACAGGAATAGTAGAAGAAATTGGTTTGAGGACTACAAAATTAAAGAGCTATACAGGTGAGTTGCATACTATTCCAAATGGTAGTATTTCTGTAGTTGTTAATTTTTCTATTTATAACTCGAAAGCATTAATCGATGTAAGTGTTGCTTATGAAACAAACATGGAAGAATTAGAAAAGAGTATAGAAAAATTTCTACAAAGCTTACCAAGTAAATATGAAGAACTTATTAATCCTCCATCTTATTTAGGTGTACAAAGTTTTAGTTCATCTGAAATAGTTATTCGAATTGCTGCAGAAACTAAACCAATGCAACAAAGCGGAGTTGCTAGAAATATACGAAGAGATTTAATAGAATTCCTTGAACAAAAAGGCATTAAAATTTCATAATTCAAAATGATTGTAGTCTAATGTCAAAAATAAGTAGGTGAATGAAATGGAACGTAAACAATTTCAATTGAATGATATTGTAGAAATGAAAAAACAGCATCCTTGTGGGACCAATGCGTGGAAAATTATACGTATGGGTGCGGATATTCGTATAAAATGTGAAGGCTGTCAGCATAGTGTATTAATTCCAAGAAAAGAATTTGAAAAAAAGATGAAAAGACTTATCATACAAAGAGATACTGAGTAAGGATAGACTTTTATCAGTGAAATCAATATAATTAACAGGTTATATATAAAATGATAAGGTAAAGAAAATAGAAGGGTTGGGGAATAAATGGCATTAACAGCAGGTATCGTAGGATTACCAAACGTAGGTAAATCCACACTATTTAATGCAATAACGAAGGCGGGAGCACTTGCTGCAAATTATCCGTTCGCTACAATTGATCCAAACGTAGGAATTGTAGAAGTTCCTGACGCTCGTTTAGATAAATTAACAGAATTAGTAGTACCAAAGAAAACAGTTCCAACAGCATTTGAATTTACGGATATCGCAGGTATTGTAGAGGGTGCTAGTAAAGGGGAAGGACTTGGAAATAAGTTCTTAGCTCATATACGAGAAGTAGATGCAATTTGCCAAGTAGTACGTTGTTTTGATGATGAAAATATTACACATGTATCTGGAAAAGTGGATCCAATCTCAGATATTGAAGTAATTAATTTAGAATTAATTTTAGCGGATTTAGAAAGCGTTGATAAGCGTTTAGCACGAGTGACAAAAATGGCTAAGCAAAAAGATAAAGATGCAATGGTAGAAGAACCGATTTTAACTCGTTTAAAAGAATCTTTTGAAGCTGGAAAATCTGGTCGTTCTGTTGACTTTTCAGAAGAAGAGCTACGTGTAGTAAAAGGTCTTCATTTGTTAACGATAAAACCAATGCTCTATGTTGCTAATGTATCAGAAGACGATATTATGGCAGATGATGAAAATGAATACGTGGAAAAAGTACGTGCATTTGCAGCAGAGGAAGGAGCACAGGTAATCGTTATTTGTGCGAGAATTGAAGAAGAGATGGCAGCTCTAGAAGATGAGGAAAAATCAATGTTCCTAGAAGAATTAGGAATTAAAGAATCTGGTTTAGATCAGTTAATTAAAGCATCTTATTCACTTCTAGGTCTTGCTACTTACTTTACAGCAGGTGTTCAAGAGGTACGTGCATGGACATTCCGTAAAGGGATGAAAGCTCCTCAATGTGCAGGAGTGATTCACTCTGATTTTGAAAAAGGATTTATCCGTGCAGAAACAGTTGCTTACGATGATTTAGTTGCTACTGGTTCTATGGTTGCAGCAAAAGAGGCAGGGAAAGTTCGTTTAGAAGGAAAAGAGTATATAGTACAAGACGGAGATGTTATGTTATTCCGTTTTAACGTTTAATAAAGACAAGGGATTAGCGAGAAATTGCTAATCCTTTTTTTAAATAAGAAACTACCATGGCTCACGTTTCTCAAAATCCACCCCTTCGAACCTAGCGTTCATAGTACTTTAAAGAATGAAATAATACCGCGGATTTCCGTTTCAGGTGGACGCTTTCCGCAGGGTGAGAGATGAGCCATCATGCCTCTCACGCGTTCGTTGTGATATCTCATCTGACTCACTCATCCCGCTGGAGTCGCCACCTTTCAATACAATCCATTAAGTGAGTTAGTACCTAAGAAGAAGATTCAGCCTAGCCTATCGCTAAGAATAAGAAGATATAGTTTCAGTAAACGTAGTGATCATGCCATCCTGTAATCGTGGTTATTTTCCGCTGCAGGCGGATGCTTGGAAGTCGGGCAAGCATCAAGCAGCTTCCTTTGCTACGCGCGAGGCCAGGGTCTTGATTTGCTTGCTAATCCCCTAGGAGTCACCAATCAACAGTGCAATTAAGAAAGACGATATGCTTCGTAGGAATAATGAACTAGTACTTTTCATTTTTTTATCAATAGGGCAAGTGGAACCTAAAAAAATAGATAGTACACATTGATAAAGAAGCGCTGAGCGGACGAAATTGTATCTTCGTCCGCTTTTAAAAGAATAGGAAGGGATTTATTCACTTATTATCCAAACCTAATGTACCTTGTCTCTGCATATTTCAAGAGGGCGACGGACATCATCTGCCACAAGATTACCGAAAAAAGGGGATCTGGAAGTGACACAGTCACTTCCAGATCCACAAAAATTCCAACGGTCATAGTGTAGCCAATGTTTCTTCCAAAGCACTCTGGAAATAGTAAAGACCAGATGCACTTAAAGGACGCTTGCGCTTTTCTAATTCATTATTTCATTACGTATAATTTTGGTTTTACAGGATCGTCTTTAATTAATACATCTGCTGGATATTTTCTAAGCTCTTTATACATAGCAAAATCTCCAGCGGCTCCTGCAATTAACCAAGCTCCTAATAAAACCCAACTTGGTGATTTTACCAGATAGCCTAAAAGCATTGGAAGAACTCCTGTTGTCCAAAAAGGAAGTAGCAAGGCTTTTTTCATTGCTTTATTTGGTAATGGTATATTGGTTGTTGCATAGGCAATACCCAGCTTAAGATTAAGACCATAATCCATACTAAGCCGTGGAACTTTTCCGAACAACCAAAACCCAATTAAATGGAAAATTTCATGTAAAACTATAAGTAATGCATAGCCGATAAAAAATAATAAGAAATCAACGAATGATAAAGTTATCGCAAAGCCATCGTATAACCAACCATAAAATAATAAACCAAGAATGGATAGAAGTACTGTCATTAATAAGCTAGACCAAGCAACTTTTTTTAAATCTATTTCAATAATAGACAAAATATCTTCTTTATTTTGCATAAGCAACTCCTCCATATAAAATACGCTAAGACTTTAATTTTATTCAACCGAGCTAAAATGTCCGCTGACTAAAGTTAAAATAAATATACACGAATTGTGAAAACAATGGGTATCATTCTTGATAAAAAAAAAACTTTATGTTACAATTCATTGATGTGAGTAATAGCATTACTTGCTCCTTGTCAGCTGTAATCAGTTGACCAAAGACCATAGGGAGGTGTAAATAGATGAGAAAGTACGAATTAATGTACATTATCCAACCAGCAATCGAAGAAGATGCGAAGAAAGCTTTAGTTGAGCGTTTCAACGAAATCTTAACTTCAAATGGTGCAGAAATCATCGAAGCAAAAGAGTGGGGTAAACGCCGTTTAGCTTACGAAATCAACGACTTGCGTGAAGGTTACTACCAAATCGTTAAAGTAAACTCTGATTCAAAAGCAATCGATGAATACATTCGTTTAGCTAACATCAATGAAGACATTATCCGTCACATTGCTGTTCGTATCGACGATAAAAAATAATCGACTAACAAAAGCTGAATGAGGGAGGTTATATACTGATGATTAACCGTGTCGTTTTAGTTGGAAGACTAACAAAAGATCCGGAACTTCGCTATACACCAAGTGGTGTTGCAATGGCAAGATTTACACTAGCTGTCAATCGAACATTCTCCAACCAACAAGGTGAAAGAGAAGCTGATTTTATCAACTGTGTCGTTTGGAGAAAGCAAGCGGAAAACACAGCTAACTTTTTGAAAAAAGGAAGTTTAGCTGGGGTTGAAGGGCGTATTCAGACAGGCAGTTATGAAGGACAAGATGGAAAACGTGTTTATACGACGGATGTTGTCGCAGACAGTGTTCAGTTCTTAGAGCCACGTAGTAGTTCTGGTGAACGTAGCCAAGGGGGACAACCATTTGGTAGCGGGCAACAGCAACAACAACAAAATTCATTTCCGACATATCAGCAAAACCAACCAATGAATCAGCAAAATTATACACGTGTTGATGAAGATCCATTTGCAAACAGTAGTGGGCCAATCGAAGTATCGGATGACGATCTACCGTTTTAAAATAACTTCACACACTTTACTTTAATCGAAAAGGGGGCAACCTATTATGGCACCACGTCGCGGAGGCAAAAGACGCCGTAAAGTTTGTTACTTCACTGCTAACAACATCACAAACATCGATTATAAAGATGTAGATTTGTTGAAAAAATTCGTGTCAGAACGTGGGAAAATTCTTCCACGTCGTGTGACAGGAACAAGCGCGAAGTACCAACGCAAATTGACACGAGCTATCAAAGTATCTCGTATCATGGCTTTACTACCATTCTCTTCTGAAGAGAGATAAGTTTATAAATGAAATGGACCGGGAAACCGGTCTTTTTTTTATGAACTTTTTATATAAAATGAAACGGAAAATAAAAGGAATTTTAGTTGTAGTAGGAATTCTGTTACAATGGATAGATGAATACAACAAAGGAAGGTACTTTATGCTAAAAAATCAGACAAGCTATTTAACTTTTGGAGCAATGATGATTGCACTATTTTCTATTCTCTTGGCAATTTCCATGTATGTTCCGTTTGTTGGCTTTCTCACATTATTTATTGTTCCATTACCTATTGCTTGGTATAGTGCCAAATTTGAGAGAAAATATGCAATGTTTATTATACTTTTTGCCATAGTAATATCCTTTATTATTGGTGGTCTTTTTGGGTTTATATTTGGATTACTTATTGTACCGCTAGGGTTTATAATAGGGAATTCACTACAAAACAAAAAGTCAAAACTCTATATCCTAATGTCCTCCGTAACTTTTTTATTGCTTATGATCTCTGTGTTGTACATATTATCGATTTTACTATTAAATATTAATATTGTGGAACAACTTTTAAATGCAGCTGAAGTATCCAACGAACAAGTAGGAAATATTATCTCTTCGATGGGACAGTTGCCAAAGGATTATGATGAACAGGTAACCCAAGCGTTATTAATTGCTAAAATGATTATGCCTTCTTATTTTATTGGAGGAGTGTTTATCACAGCCTTTATTTATTTAGCGATTAATCTTTCGTTGTTGAAGAGGTTAAAATTAGAAGTCCCTAAATTTTCGAAGTTCAAGGATTTTAGACTTCCTAAAGCAGTGTTATGGTATTATTTAATCGTATCCCTATTCTCATTGTTTGTTTCTTTCGAGGTTGGATCATTTGGTTATTTAGCAAGCATTAATGCTTTACTTATATTAAGGGCTCTTCTGTTTTTACAAGGAGTTTCACTAATTCATTATTATTTTCATGTACTTGGCTACCCCAAATGGCTTGCGGTAATCGTAACATTTCTTGCGGTACCACTTTATACTTTTACAATAATAGTAGGTGTTTTTGACTTAGGATTTAATTTGCGAAGTTATTTAAAAGGCAGGTACAAAAAGTAAGGAGCTGATCAAGTGGCGTCTTTTTTTAGAAAACGACCAATTCGATATCCACTCGTTTTGTTTATGCTTCTCGGTGGGGTTGCATCTTATTTAATCCTGTCTAACAGCATTTTAGTTGGGTTATTATTTGCTATATTAGTTATTGGAGTTTCTATTTATGCGTGGATTTTAGAACAACGAGTTTATGAAGAAACAGAAAAACATATTGAAACACTTTCTTATCGAATGAAAAAAGTTGGTGAGGAAGCCTTGTTAGAAATGCCAATTGGTATTTTATTGATAAACGATCAATATATGATTGAATGGGCAAATCCTTATATGACACAAAAGCTTCCTTTCGATACGATTATTGGTGAGGAGCTTCTTTCTATATCAAAGGATTTTCAACAATTTATAAAGCAAGAGGACTCAAAAGAAATAACGATTTCTATAGATAACTATAACTATAAAGTACTCTATAAGGCCGAAGAGAAATTACTTTATTTCTTTGATATTACGGAACAAATTGAAATGGAGTCATTATATTACGGGGATCGAACGGTTATTGGTGTTTTATTTATTGACAATTATGATGAGATTGCACAAGGCATGGATGATCAAACAAGAGGTCAGTTAAATAGTATCGTCACATCTTGTGTGAATGATTGGGGCGCGAAGTATGGAAATTATGTGAAAAGAATTTCATCTGATCGCTTCTTAGCTGTATTTAATGAATCTATTCTAGTAGAGCTAGAAAAGAATAAATTCTCTATTTTAGATGACATTAGAGAGACGACATCCAAATTTGGTTTTTCCCTAACGCTAAGTGTTGGGGTTGGGGCTGGATCTACTTCCTTAGTAGAGCTAGGTGAATTAGCACAGTCGAGCTTAGATTTAGTATTGGGTAGAGGCGGAGATCAAGTAGCCATAAAGAACCCAAATGGAAAAGTAAAGTTTTATGGTGGGAAAACAAACCCAGTAGAAAAAAGAACCAGAGTACGAGCAAGAGTCATATCCCATGCACTTAGAGATTTAATCCAAGATAGTGATAAGGTATTTGTCATGGGACATCGCATGCCGGATATGGATGCAATTGGATCGGCTGTCGGAGTTAGAAAAATGTCTGAGATGAATAAAGTAGAAGGCTATGTGGTCATTGACTTTAATGAGTTAGATAAAAGTGTGCTTCGTTTAATGGATGAAATAAAAGAGAAGCCAGAGCTTTATGAGCGTTTTATTAGTCCTGAAGAAGCGATGAATAAAATAACGGATAAAACACTATTAGTTATTGTAGACACACATAAACCTAGTCTAGTTATTGATGAGAAATTGCTAAATAAGGCCGAGAAAATTGTTGTAATAGATCATCACAGAAGAGGCGAAGAGTTTATATCTAATACAATGCTCGTATATATGGAGCCATATGCATCATCCACTTCGGAATTAGTTACTGAATTACTAGAATATCAGCCTAAAAATGAAAAAATGACAATGCTTGAAGCAACCTCGATGCTCGCGGGAATAATTGTGGACACCAAAAGTTTTACACTGCGTACAGGGGCTAGAACTTTTGAAGCAGCCTCTTATCTTCGAACGCATGGAGCAGACACAGTGTTAGTACAGAAACTTTTAAAAGAAGATATTGATACGTATGTGGAACGTTCCAAGATTATTCAAACCGTCGAATTTTTTAAAGCAGGTATTGCCATTGCACATGGAGCAGAAAATATATCTTATAGCCAAGTCTTACTTGCTCAAACCGCCGATATTTTGCTGGCGATGAATAATATTACGGCATCTTTTGTAATAGGACGAAGAAGTGATACTGTTATTGGGATCAGTGCAAGATCATTGGGAGACTTAAATGTCCAGCTGGTAATGGAGAAGCTTAATGGAGGCGGACATTTAACAAATGCTGCTTGCCAATTAGAAAATACAACCCTTGAAGCAGCTATTCAACTGCTTAAAACAGCAATAGAAGAGACACTAGAAGGAGGAACAACAGAATGAAAGTAGTATTCTTAAAAGATGTAAAAGGAAAAGGTAAAAAGGGTGAAATTAAAAACGTTGCTGACGGATATGCACATAATTTCTTATTAAAAAATAACCTTGCAGTTGAGGCAAACTCAGCAGCAATTAGTGCATTAGAAGGACAAAAGAAAAAATCCGAAAAAGAAGCAGCAGAAGAATTAGCTGAAGCAAAAAAATTAAAAGAGGTTCTAGAACAACTTACAGTTGAACTAAAAGCAAAATCTGGAAATGACGGACGCTTATTCGGTTCCGTTACTACAAAACAAATTGCAGCCCAATTAGAAAAAATACATGGCATTAAACTGGATAAACGTAAAATGGAGTTAGATGATGCCATTCGCGCATTAGGATTTACAAATGTTCCTGTTAAACTTCATCATGAGGTAGTGGCTACATTAAAAGTACATGTAATAGTAGAAGCGTAAGGAGAGAGGTCAATGAGCGATCCATTATTGGACCGTGTGCCACCACATAACCAAGAAGCTGAACAGTCTGTCATTGGAGCAATATTTTTAGAACCGCAAGCATTAATAACGGCAGCAGAAATTATTATGCCAGAAGATTTTTTTCGAGTAGCTCATCAGAAAATTTTTCAAACGTTGCTTCGATTAAGTGATCAAGGAAAAGCAATTGATGTAGTTACCGTAACAGAAGAACTTTCTGCTAAAAAAGAATTAGAAGATGTAGGTGGTATTTCTTACATTAGTGAGATTGCAAATGCAGTGCCAACAGCTGCAAACATCGCCCATTACGCAAAAATTGTAGAAGAGAAATCAATTTTGCGTCGTTTAATTCGAGTAGCTACAAGCATTGTTGAAGATGGATTTACAAGAGAAGATGAAGTAGAAGCCTTGCTAGCTGAGGCTGAACGAAAAATGATGGAAGTTGCCAGCAGAAAAAACGCTGGTGATTTTCAACATATTAAAGACGTTTTAGTGGAAACATATGATAATATCGAAAAGCTTCACTCAAGAAAAGGCGATGTAACGGGTATTCCAACAGGTTTTAGAGATTTGGATCGCATTACAGCCGGCTTCCAAAGAAATGATTTAATCATTGTAGCTGCTCGTCCATCTGTAGGGAAAACCGCATTCGCACTGAATGTTGCGCAAAATGTTGCAACAAAAACAGATGAAAATGTGGCTATTTTTAGTTTAGAGATGGGTGCAGAACAATTAGTTATGCGTATGCTCTGTGCGGAGGGGAATATTGATGCGCAAGTTTTGCGTACAGGAGCTCTTACAACAGAGGATTGGCGTAAGTTAACGATGGCAATGGGGAGTTTATCAAATGCCGGTATTTTTATTGATGATACTCCTGGTATTCGTGTAAATGAAATACGATCCAAATGTCGTCGCCTACAACAAGAATATGGCTTGGGCATGATATTGATCGATTACTTGCAGCTTATTCAAGGTAGTGGCGGCAGCCAGGCAAATCGACAACAAGAGGTTTCCGAAATTTCACGTTCGTTAAAAGGACTTGCACGAGAGCTAAAAGTCCCTGTCATTGCTTTGTCTCAGCTTTCACGTGGAGTGGAGCAGCGGCAAGATAAAAGACCAATGATGTCCGATTTACGTGAATCCGGCTCAATCGAGCAAGATGCGGATATTGTTTCTTTCTTATATCGAGAAGATTATTACGATAAAGAAACAGAAAATCAGAATATGATTGAAATAATTATTGCGAAACAACGGAATGGTCCCACTGGAACTGTAACACTTGCTTTTGTGAAGGAATTTAACAAATTCGTCAATATCGACTGGAGCCAACATCAAGCTCCACCAGCGTAAGGCAAGCGTCCACTTTTTTTCGGTTAGGGAATTTGGACGAAGCGTATTGTCTCCTAAATGGAAGAATGACAAGATTAAAGAGTTGTATTTTCATATTTTACATCATAAACACGAACAATGAATGTTTCATACATTTATTTGTTCGTGTTTTTAAGTGTAATTAATTGACGCACAAGCGCTTGCTTGGTACAATTACACTGATTTAAATCAGGACATATAAAATGTCTGACGGAGGTGTTAGCATTGCCATCAGTAGTTGTAGTAGGTACGCAATGGGGAGACGAAGGAAAAGGAAAGATAACAGACTTTCTATCCGAGAATTCAGAAGTAATCGCACGATATCAAGGTGGTAACAATGCCGGGCATACAATAATTTTTGGAGGAGAAACATATAAACTTCATCTTATTCCCTCAGGCATTTTTTACAAAGATAAAATTTCAGTTATTGGCAACGGTATGGTAGTCGATCCAAGAGCACTTGTAAAAGAACTAAAAGGTTTACATGATCGTGGTGTCGCAACCGAAAATCTACGTATTTCCAATCGTGCCCATGTTATTTTACCTTATCATATAAAACAAGATGAAGTAGAAGAAGCACGTAGAGGTGCAAACAAAATTGGTACAACTGGTAAAGGGATAGGTCCAGCTTATATGGATAAAGCTGCTCGAATTGGTATTCGAATTGCAGATCTTCTCGACTATGAAGTATTTAAAGAAAAATTAGAGCGCAATTTAGATGAAAAAAATAGAATGTTTGAAAAGTTTTACGAAACAGAAGGATTTACGGTAGAAGAAATTTTAGAAGAATTTTATAACTATGGCCAAGAGATTGAAAAATACGTAACCGATACTTCAAAAGTATTAAACGATGCGTTGGATGATGGTCGTCGTGTATTATTTGAAGGCGCACAAGGAGTAATGCTAGATATTGACCAAGGGACATATCCATTCGTTACTTCTTCGAATCCTGTTGCAGGAGGTGTAACGATCGGTGCTGGTGTAGGCCCGACTAAAATTAGTCATGTAGTTGGGGTTTGTAAAGCATATACATCACGTGTAGGTGATGGTCCCTTCCCAACTGAGCTTTTTGATGATGTAGGAAATCAAATTCGTGAAGTAGGAAAGGAATATGGAACTACTACAGGACGTCCGCGTCGTATTGGTTGGTTTGACACGGTAGTGATTAGACATGCTAAACGTGTAAGTGGCCTAACTGATTTAACGGTTAACTCCATTGATGTATTAACGGGACTAAAAACTGTTAAGATTTGTACTGCTTACAAATATAAAGAGGACCTAATTACGGAGTATCCAGCAAATCTTCGTATGCTAGCTGAATGTGAACCAGTATACGAGGAGCTACCAGGGTGGAGCGAAGATATAACAAGTTGCAAAACATTAGATGAATTGCCAGAAACGGCTCGACACTATTTAGAACGTGTTTCTCAGTTGACCGGTGTACCAATTTCTATATTCTCGGTAGGACCAGACCGTACACAAACGAATATTATCTCAAGCGTTTGGCGTTAGTATAGGAATAGTAGAAGTGTCTATGTCTAACACTAACAGGCATTCTCTTTCTGCAACGCGCTTGCAGGAGCACAGGAATCTGTATACTAACTAAGTAAAAAAAAACATGTATTTTCTTAATCATAAAAAAACCGTTTGAAGTCTTTGACTTCGTAACGGTTTTTTTGTATTTTTGTCGGAAAGGTAAATATAAAAAAATACAATCTCCTATTATGACAAATATAACATTGAATAAAAAGAGTTAATGTATAAAATATGGTTATTTTGGTGAAAAGTAAACTATAAACGCTAAAAATTAAGCCAAATCGATAAAAACAGTAATTTTCTGGGTAATAAATGAAAAATAAGGATTCAATTATACAATTTCTTTACAATACGTCCTTTTAGGCCCTTAATTATATCAATTGTGTTAAATTATAATAGCAAGAAAAAAGAGAAATCAACTATTTATGAATTTGGAAGGGGCTTTATCATGTTTTTGAAAAGAAAGAATGAGGAACAAAAGGATAGTCATCTAGATGTTCTTTCAAACGGAAAGTCAAAGATGATGAAAAAAGTAGCCGTATCAATTCTACTAATTTCTAGTTTATCCTTTAATACGGCTTTTGCAAACGAAGGTAAAAAAAGCACATTAAAAGAAATCTACCATATATACGCTAATGGACATTATGTAGGATCATTATCTGATAAAAAAGAGATACAAAAAATTATAGAGCGAAAAGAACAAGCTACAAGCATCCAGTACGAAGATCTCTCCATCAAAGCAGGTTCCAATCTATCTATTGTACCTGAACAAGTTTTTACACAATCCACCAATGATGAAGCAACCCTTAAAAAGTTAGACAAAATAATTGAAGTAGAAGCAACTGCATTTGCGTTATCTATCAATGACGAGATGGCCGTCTACGTCAAAGATTTGAGCGCATACCAAGAAGTGATTCGTAAACTAAAACTGCATTTTGTTACGGAAGAAGAGTTAAACGAACTGGATGCAAGAAAGGGTTCTCATGAATCATTACCCGAATTGAAAGAAAATGAAACCCGTATAGCAGATATAAATTTAAAAGAGAAAGTTTCTGGTGTTACAGTAAGTGTAAAACCAAAGAAAATTGTAACGCCAGATGATGCTGTGAAACTTCTATTAGATGGAACACTAGAACAAGAAGTATATAAAGTCTGTGCAGGAGATGTTTTGGGAATGATTGCAAACAAGCATAACCTAACACCAGACGAACTAATAAAAATTAATCCTGGTATTACTGATACTACGGTATTACAAATAGGACAAGAGTTAAATGTTACCGTCTTAAAACCAATTATTAATGTAGAAGTTCAATACGAGAAAAAAGCGGTTGAGGTGATGAAACATACTAAAACTGTAGTAGAAACTGATGAGATGAATAAAGGCGATACGAAGGTAAAACAAGAAGGATCAGATGGTAAAAAGGTAGCAACTTATTTAGTGAGTCAAAAAAACGGTGTTCAAGTAGGACAATCTATTATAGAAGAAACGATTCTTGTAGAACCGAAGGAGAATATTGTTTTAAAAGGAACTAAAGTAATTCCTTCTCGAGGTTCAGGGGTTTTTGCTTGGCCAGCAGAAGGTGGATATATTTCTAGTCAAATGGGTTACCGTTGGGGTAGACAACATGAAGGAATAGATATTGCTCGTCCTAGTGGATTTACGATCAAAGCAACCGATAACGGTGTCGTTGTAGCTGCTGGTTGGGATGGAACTTATGGTAAAAGAGTAATAGTAGATCATCACAATGGTTATAAGACAACTTACGCTCATCTCTCATCTATTAGTGTTAGTATAGGAGAAGTTGTTCCTCAAGGTTCTAAACTAGGTGTTATGGGTAGTACAGGACGTGCAACAGGTACTCACTTGCATTTTGAAGTAGAAAAAAACGGAGTTACTATTAATCCTTTATCTGTATTAAAATGAAAATATTAAGGAGATAGTCACTAGCTAGACTATCTCCTTTTTGTTATTTAAATAGAATAAAGTGCTTAAATGGTCCAGAATGGGTAGATTTCGCTATTTTTCTTCATTTCCCAGGAAATAATCCGACAATCCTCGACATGCCGACTTTGTATTCTGTTTAAAATGATGCGTATAGTTTCAAAGCATGTTAGAGTTAAAGAATGAACGTAAAAAATAATATACTTTATTCATATATATATTACGAAAAGGGGTTCAGTCAATGAGTAAAAAGATATTAGTAGTCGATGACGAAAAACCAATTGCAGATATACTTCAATTTAATTTAAAAAAAGAGGGTTATCAAGTCTTTTGTGCCTATGATGGGGACGAAGCATTAAAGAAAGCTGAAGAAATTCAACCCGATTTAATGCTATTAGATATTATGCTTCCAAACCGAGATGGTATGGAGGTTTGTAGAGAAATACGTAAAAAATATGATTTTCCTATTATTATGCTAACTGCAAAGGACTCAGAGATTGATAAAGTTCTTGGGCTAGAGTTAGGTGCGGATGATTATGTAACAAAGCCATTTAGCACACGAGAATTAATTGCTCGAGTAAAGGCAAATATGAGAAGACATCAAACAATTCAAGGAGATGTGGAAGTTGTAACAAATGATATTACAATTGGTCCCCTTACGATTCAACCAGATGCTTACTTAGTGTTGAAAAGAGACGAAACAATTGAATTAACACATCGCGAGTTTGAATTATTGCATTATCTAGCAAAACATATCGGACAAGTAATGACTCGGGAACATTTATTGCAAACCGTATGGGGTTATGACTACTTTGGAGACGTTCGTACCGTTGATGTTACAATTCGTCGTTTACGAGAAAAGATTGAAGACAATCCAAGTCATCCAACGTGGATTGTTACTAGAAGAGGTGTTGGTTACTACTTACGAAGTCCTGAACAGGAGTAGAAAGAATGCAAAAGGTTGGTTATTTTAAATCGATTCACGTAAAAATTGTATTCATCTATATATTACTTATCATTATTGCGATGCAAATTATTGGTCTATACTTTGTAAAAGAGCTTGAGAAGACATTAAGAGAAAATTTTCAGCATGCTATTTCGGATCGTGTAAGTCTACTAGAATTTAGTGCGAGAGAAGAGATATTGAAGATACGAACAGAAGGAGACGAAACTTTAGAGCAAAGTTTGCGTTCTATTTTGTCTGGACTCGACTCGGATGACATTAAAGAGGTTCGAGTAATAGATGCAAGGTATCAAATTCTCGCATCTTCAGATATTAACAATCAAGCAATTGTTGGACAAAGATCAATGGACGATATAGTAAGACGTTCTATAATGGCAGAAACAGCTTTTGATAATATTTCTCTTGATCAGGAAACTAGAAAACGAATTTGGATTTTAGCAACCCCTATTGTTTCTAAAGGAGAAGTTATTGGATCTTTATATATCGAATCCAATATAGAAAATGTGTTTGTCCAAATGAATGAAATTAATCAAATTTTAGCAGGTGGAACAGCGGTAGCGTTAGCAATAACAATTGTACTTGGTATATTAATAGCACAAACAATTACACGACCTATATCGGATATGAGAAAGCAAGCGCAAGCGATGGCAAAAGGTAACTTTTCCAGGAAAGTACGTGTATATGGAGATGATGAAATTGGTCAACTTGCTATTGCCTTTAACCATTTAACCAATCGATTACAGGAAGCTCAATCTACGACTGAAGCGGAAAGAAGAAAGCTTGCTTCTGTTCTTACCAATATGACAGATGGTGTAATTGCAACAGACAGGAAAGGAAGAGTTATTTTAATCAATGATCCAGCGCTTCAATTTCTCCGTATTCCTAGAGAAATGGTCTTAAATCGTCCTATTATTTCTGTATTAGGAATCGACATGGCGCAATCATTTGAAGACTTAATTCATTCCAAGGAATCCATGACACTCGATTTTAGCACACAAGAAAGACCTTTTATATTGCGTGTAAATTTCTCCGTTATTCAAAAAGAAACAGGTTTTGTGAATGGATTCATAGCAGTTCTTCATGACAATACCGAACAAGAGAAAATTGATATGGAACGGAGAGAATTTGTAGCAAATGTTTCTCATGAATTGCGCACGCCTCTTACGACCATGAGTAGTTATTTAGAAGCACTAGCGGATGGAGCTTGGAAAGACGAGGAAATTGCACCATCCTTCCTACAAGTTACCCAAACAGAAACACAACGAATGATTCGCCTAGTAAATGATCTACTTCAGTTATCAAAAATGGATAGTAGAGATTATGAATTAACTCGTGATGTTGTGAATTTCAATCAATTTTTCAATCGAATCATTGATCGTTTTGAGTTATCTAAATCACAAAATGTAACTTTTCATCGAATCCTTCCGGATGTACCATACTATGTAGAGATAGACACCGATAAACTAACGCAAGTAATTGATAATATTATTTCCAATGCATTAAAATATTCACCAGACGGTGGAAATATACGATTTGGTATAGTTGGGAAGGACCAAGAGTTGAAAGTTATGATATCGGATGATGGTATGGGAATACCTTCTGAAAATGTAGAGCGTATTTTCGATCGTTTTTACCGAGTAGATCGTGCTAGGGCAAGATCTATGGGAGGAACTGGCCTAGGATTAGCGATTGCCCGGGAAATGATTGAAGCACATGGAGGTTCCATTTGGGCAGAAAGTGAAGAAGGTCTTGGAACAACGGTATTTTTCACACTTAACATTGAACAGGATGAGGAAGGTGAGTGGGATTGAAGTATATCGAACAAGTAAAATCTTTCATTTTACTCTTGCTTATCCTGCTAAGTTTGACGCTAACCTTTACTATATGGACCTATTCTCCAACTTACGATACGATTGACACTCCTCCAATCGTTGATATCTCCATTGCGGAGAAAAAAAGAATAGAAGATTTAGTGAAGCCTTATCGTATATTATATAGTCGTGGGGAAACGTTGACTGGTTCAGAGACCCCACTTAACATTGAAAAAGTATTTAATTCCATGAAAACTTGGGAACCACAAACATTAGAACTTGTAAACACCAAAGCTAGTTTACAGCAAATAAATGATTTTATTACAACTTCCAATCGGGTAACGTTCTTCTATCCTACAGATGTTCCTATTAAGATATTTGGTAGCATCTTTTCATTTGCTGATCATAATTTACCAGATATCTCTTTTAATCGTTTAGTAATTGACTGGAATGGTCCTTCAGAAGATGAAATGGTATTTTATTTTATTAATACAACCAACCAAAAGATATATAAAACTCTTGTTGATAAAGTAGATAAAGAAGCATTTTCAGAACGGATCATTAAGCAAACTAGTAATTTTCCACCATATAATGAAATAAAAAGACCAGGTAAACTATCTCTGTATGTTTCAAATAATCCAGAAGATGTAAAAGGGTTTACGTATATTTTAGAGGAAATTGAAATTTCTCCAGAAAAGTTTAAAAATGCTCTATTTAGTTTTCCTATTCTCGTTCGTAGTAATTCTAAAGGAGCAAGAGAACAGCAATATACCGATGATAACGCGTTAATGACGGTTAACTTTTTGTTAAAAAGATTAAGTTATGTGCACCCTGCATCGGAAAGTCAGAATTCTGGTAATCCTACCGAACTCATTCAGCATAGTTTGGATTTTGTTAACGAGCACAGTGGTTGGACGGACGAATATCGATATAATCGCATAAATCCTGCTACCCAGCAAGTTAGTTATCAACTTTACTTAAACGGTATACCTGTTTTTAGTAATGATACGTCTACTGAAATCACTCAATATTGGGGTGTGAATCGAGTCTATCGATATATTAGGCCGTATTATACACTAAATAATTCTTCTCCTATTAAAACAAGAAAAATACAATTGCCATCTGGTCAAGGCACGTATGATTTGATGTCTACCATTTCAGATTTAAAAATGTCATCTGTGGATGACATGGTAGTGGGTTATTATTTGTCGCAAGATGATCAACAGCTATTTTTAAATCTAGAGCCATCTTGGTTTTATTTATCGAAGGGTATATGGGTTCGAGTATCTCCGGAATTACTGGGAGGTGGCAAATTTGGATTGGAATAAAACAAAGACTATCTTTATTATTGTTTTTTCTATTTTAAATGTATTTTTATTTTCTCTTTACTTAAATAGGTATAATGCAGCGCAGGATATAGAAGTTCGTAGCGATACTCCAATAGAGGAACGATTCTTACTTGATAATATTAAGGTTCCAAAAATGGAATCTGACATTTTGGGAGCCTCTTATGTTTCTGGAAATCTTCATACTTTTAGTGCAGAAGAGTTAAATAACTTACCAAACCAAAAAGTAGAAGTAAAAAGCAGCTATCAACTTACTAGTACGTTTGATAAACCACTTCCAATTACGGAAGAAAACAAGTTGGAAAAAGTACTTCAAGAAAATATAATACGTGGAAACTCTTATGGATTATGGAGCATAGATGAGGAAAATCACTCCGTTACATTTTTTCAAAAAGTAAATAATCGACTAGTTTATAATAATAAATATGCAAAGTTAATTGTTTATTTTAATGATAAACAAGAGCTCGTTAGTTATGAACAAAGTCTCTTGGATAATCTGGAAGACTATAATGAATCGAAAAGCTTATTGTCATCTATGCAAGCGATTAAAGTTCTATATAAACGCGGGATACTAAAGCCTGATTCTACAGTAAAAGAAGTTAATTTAGGATACTCCACATTAGCCCAACTAGAGGGAACGCAAGTATTTGCACCAACCTGGCATATATTAGTTAAACTTTCGGATGAAACGTCGGAAGAATACTTTGTAAATGCAGTCGAAGGAAGAATAATTGAAATTCCAAAAGAGTCGGAACAAACAGAAGTAAAGTAAGGAGTTCTAACAATGAGATTTAGTGTATTAGCAAGTGGCAGTAGTGGAAATGCAGTTTACGTGGAAAGTGATGAGCATTCTTTTTTAGTAGATGTGGGACTAAGCGGTAAGAAAATGGAGCAACTCTTTAGTGAAATTGGTCGTGATATAAAAAAACTGTCGGGTATTTTTATTACACATGAGCATAGTGATCATATTAAAGGACTTGGTGTAGTAGCGAGGAAACATGGTGTGCCTATTTTTGCAAATGAAAAAACGTGGTCAGCGATGGATTCGCTTATTGGAAATGTACCAGTTGACCAACGATATCAATTTGACATGGAAACGGTTAAAACATTTGGTTCAATCGATATACAGTCATTTGCAGTATCCCACGATTCGATAGATCCCATGTTTTATATTTTTCACGAAAATGGTCGCAAACTTGTCTTGATTACTGACACTGGTTACGTAAGTGACAGGATGAAAGGACATATTAAGGGAGCGGATTCCTTTGTCTTTGAGAGTAATCATGATGTAAGCATGCTTCAAATGGGACGTTATCCTTGGTCTGTTAAGCGAAGAATCTTAAGTGATGTGGGACATGTATCCAATGAGGATGCAGCTGTTGCGATGAGTGAAGTTGTGGATATTAAGAATACAAATATTTATTTATCTCATTTAAGTAAAGACAATAATATGAAAGATCTTGCTCGTATGAGTGTTACTCAAACACTTGAATCTTGCGGTATTATTACGGGAGAATATGTACATCTCCATGATACCGATGCAAACGTGCCAACTGAATTAGTTGTTGTGTAAAAGAGAAAGTTCCGAAGCTATTTTAGCCTTTGGAGCTTTTTTATTTTTTCTAAAATTCTACATGTATGAATCAACTTCATGATTCAAATTTAGAGCATAAAACACGAACAATATTAATGTGAAATGTGAGAATATGTATCATATACTCTTCATAATAAATAAGTATGATTTCCGCTATCGGCGGACGCTTTCCGCGGGGTGAGCGATGAGCCATCACCGCCGCATTCTCGTCGCTTGTAATGGCTCATTTGTCTCACTTATCCCGCTGGAGTCGACGCCTGTCGCTCCAATCAATAAATTAAGTATTGTTCTTGTTTTAATAATTAAGTGCTATTTATGAAATTAACTCGTATGTTTTATTAAACTTTTAATTGATTTTCATCTTATTTTAATGTTAATTGGGTAAATTAATAACATAAACATATATGTAAAATGAAAGGAAGATGAAAAATGGACGATTACAATCCATATGAACCACAGGAAGAACCTAAAAAGGAAAAGAAAAAAAGTTTGGCAGCATATTTCTTTAGTGCTTTAGCAGGAGTAATGGTAGGTGCATTGTTGGTTTGGTTTTTAATACCTTCTGTGTTAACCAATTTACCAACTAATAACGGAACGAAAGCAACCAAAACTTCTATGGAAACGCAACAGCTTTCAGTTGATGTGAACACGGGTGTTACGGAAGCGGTGGAAAAGGCTTCTGGTGCAGTAGTTGGTGTATCAAATATTCAATCTGTAACCGACTTTTGGAGTCATTCAAAATCTACGCAAGAAGCGGGAACAGGGTCAGGAGTTATTTATAAAAAAGAAGGAGGAAAGGCGTACGTCATTACGAATAACCATGTTGTTGAAGGTGCCAAATCACTAGAAGTAACATTAGTAGATGGAACCAAGGTAGAAGCAAAACTTGTAGGTACTGATATTTGGACGGATTTAGCAGTTCTTGAAATTGACGCTAAGGGAGTAGATTCCGTCATTACATTTGGTGACTCAGATGCATTAAAACAAGGCGAAACTGTAATTGCCATTGGTAACCCACTAGGACTCGATTTTTATGGTTCTGTAACCACTGGGGTTGTATCTGGTAAAGATCGTGCAATACCAGTAGATATTAATGGAGATGGTGTGGTAGATTGGCAAGCAGAAGTTTTACAAACAGACGCAGCCATTAACCCTGGTAATAGTGGTGGAGCGTTAATAAATTTAGCTGGCCAACTTGTTGGGATTAATTCCATGAAAATATCCGAGGCAGCTGTTGAAGGGATAGGTCTCGCAATTCCTGTTAACTCCGCAATCCCAATTATTGAGGACTTGGAGCGTAATGGTAAAGTTAATCGTCCTTCTATGGGCATTACATTAGTTGATGTAACAAATGTACCTGCAATTCATCAAAAAGATACATTGAAGTTACCAGCGGAAGTAACTACAGGAGTAGTGGTAAATGAAGTCGTTCCAAATTCACCTGCAGCAAAAGCTGGAATGAAGACTTATGACGTTATTGTAGAGATGGACGGAGAAAAAATAGAAAATACAATTGAATTAAGAAAGCATTTATATAACGAAAAAGAAATTGGTGACGAATTAAAAGTAAAAGTGTATAGAGAAGGAAAAGTTGTGGATCTAACGCTTAAATTAGTGGCTACAGACAGTTTATAAAGATGTGGATAACTTTATAGTATAAATAAAAGATTTACACAGCGAGTAGGAAAAGAAAAGCTGTTCTTTCCTACTCGCTTTTCGTTTGGTAAAATAGGTTGTGGATAACAAAGAATGATTTGTGCATAACTTAGTGAATTATTCGTAAACAAAAGGAAGTGAAAAATTGAGAATATTCAGTTGTGAAATTCATATAAATCAAGCTTTAGACATGTTTGTAGCAGAACAAAAAACCTTTCCAATGTTAGAAAAACTATTGAACGAAGAAAAGTTATCCACAAAATGCACATACTGTGATCAGCAAGCAGTATATATTGTAGAGAGTGAAAAATAGAACACAATATGTAGATAAGTGTTGTGGATATGTGGATAACTCTTGTGGACAACTTGTTTGTAAATGAATTGTGAAGGTGGATAACCTGTGAATATACAAATTATCTCGGTTGGAAAATTAAAAGAAAAGTACTTAAAACTGGGGATAGAAGAATATGCAAAACGATTAAGTAGTTATGCAAAAATGGATTTGGTAGAAGTGGCGGATGAGAAGGCACCAGAAAATCTAAGTGATGCTGATATGGAGATCGTTAAGAAAAAAGAAGGAGAACGCATTTTAGCAAAAATCAGTGCAGATACATATGTTATTGCACTTGCAATTGATGGTAAAATGAAATCTTCCGAGCAACTAGCAAGTGATCTCGAATCCTTAATGACGTATGGAAAAAGTAAAATTGCATTTGTCATTGGTGGCTCACTAGGTTTACACGAAGAAGTGCTGAAACGATCAGATGAAAAACTCTCATTTGGGAAGATGACGTTGCCACACCAATTAATGAAGTTAGTATTGATCGAGCAGATTTATCGAGCATTTCGCATTATTAAAAATGAACCGTACCATAAGTAAATGCGGTTTATAACTAAATTAGAGCTACTCTGTGAATATTAAACAAGAGTAGCTCTAATTTTATTTGCAGTGTGATTTATTAGTTAATATGAATATATCAATTTCTCTAAAGCCCCCAATTTTGGCGATTACAATTCGAATTGTTTTTTTTCAGCCTTATATGTAATATGATTAGATTAGTAAAGAGGCGCCTGATCATAATGTAAACCAATCGGGCTATTAAGGACTGTGGATCTCCCATTTATGCTTCTTGCTACAAATAAGCCTAGCTCGAGGGAGTTATACTACCCGTTATCACGGTATAAATATTAATAATAGAAGTGATTTTTAAGCTCAAGGAAAGAGGCACATTATGAACAAACCATCCATTTATGGATTAACATTAGATCAATTGAAGGAGTGGCTTTTAGCGCATGGTCACAAACCGTCTAGAGCATTACAAGTGTGGGATTTACTTTATAGAAAACGTGTAACGGATTTTTCTGACATGAATGAGGTAAATTCGGAATGTGTTCAATTATTGGCGGATACCTTTGTGATTCAAACATTAACACAACACATTAAGCAAGAAGCCGCAGACGGAACGGTTAAATTTTTATTTAAATTACAGGATGGCAGTTTGATCGAGACGGTCATGATGCGACATAAATATGGGTTATCTGTTTGTGTTACGACACAAGTAGGCTGTAACATTGGCTGCAGTTTCTGTGCGAGCGGATTATTAGCAAAAAGTCGCGATTTATCAGCTGGAGAAATTGTCGAACAGATTATGAATGTTCAACTTCATCTCGATCAAATAGAAAAAGACGAACTTGTAAGTCATATTGTCGTAATGGGAATTGGCGAACCATTTGATAACTTCAATAATCTATTAGATTTCTTAAATGTTGTTATAGACCATAAGGGACTTGCGATTGCAGGTAGAAGAATTACTGTTTCGACAAGTGGAATCGTTAATAAAATTTATGAATTTACGGATGCGGCAATCCCTGTAAACTTAGCGATCTCACTACATGCACCAAATAATGAACTGAGAACGCGTATTATGAAAATAAATCGTGCCATGCCGATTGAAAAGTTAATGGCATCCCTGAAGTATTATTTAGCCAAAAATAACCGTAGAATTACGATTGAATATATTTTACTGAAAGATGTAAATGATCATAAAGAGGAAGCGGAACAACTTGCTGAACTTTTCAGTGATTTTAAGGACCGATTGTATGTAAACTTAATCCCGTACAACCCGGTGGATGAACATAGTCAATATCAAAGAAGTGAGCAGGAATCAGTGTTAGCTTTCTATGATACGTTGAAAAAGAATGGCGTCAATTGTAAGATCCGTCAAGAACACGGTACGGATATTGATGCAGCTTGTGGACAGTTACGAAGTAAACAGCTTAAAAAAGATGCCCAGCAGTAAGTGATAAAGTGAACCTTCAATTAGTGGGGGTTTTGACACGTAGGACGTGCTAATGCCCGTTATTGCAGGATAAATTGAGTACAGAACTACTTAATTTGTAATTTGGTGAAACAGAAGTAAAAACCGCACTTTGCTATATCACGGAGAGCCTTACCATAAGTAATTGAGGTTTTTAATTAAATAAAAAACTAAGGCCGATTTTCTATACTAATAGAAAATCGGCCTTTATAAATCATATAAAGATTATTTCATGTAATTTTATTACTGTGCAGTTAATCCGCCATCGATAACGAATTCAGAACCTGTTGAGTAGCTTGAATCATCAGAAGCTAAGAATAATACCATTTTTGATACTTCTTCTGGTTGAGCAACACGTTTTAATGGAATGTGTTTAGAAAATGCTTCAACTGCTGCTTTTGTATCTTCTTGTACTACCATTGGCGTAGCGATTACACCTGGGTGTACAGAGTTTACGCGGATACCCATTGGTGCTAAGTTGATAGCAGCTGCTTTTGACATACCACGTACTGCGAATTTTGTATCTGTGTAACCTATAGCACCAGCAACTAAGCCGTTCATTGAAGAAATGTTGACGATTGAACCGCCACCAGCTTTCATCATTGAAGCTGCTACAGTTTTCATACCTAAGAATACAGATACTTGGTTAATATCTACGATGCGACGGTATTCTTCTACAGTAACATCAAGCATATTTTTCGCCATAGTAATACCGGCGTTGTTTACTAATACGTTTACTGGACCAAAAGCTTCTTCAGCTTTCGCAATAACTGTTGCCCAATCTTCTTCAGATGTTACGTTTTGTTTAACGAAAAGGGCATTTTCACCTAATTCAGCTGCGAATGCATTGCCTTTTTCTTCATTTAAATCTGTTAAAACAACCTTTGCACCGTTCTCTATGAATAATTTTGCGTGTGCCGCACCCATACCTTGTGCTGCTCCCGTAATAATTGCTACTTTACCTGATAAACGACTCATTTAAAAAGCTCCCTTAAATTAGATTTATTTAAAGTGATAGTTAACTATCACTTTTTTACACTTACTAGTAAACAACTTTCCCGTCCGAATGTCAATCCAAACGGTCGTTATTTATGATGGTTGAATATAGGATAAAAATACATCCTTCATCATCGCGAGTTGTTTGTCCGCAGAAAGCATCGATGCGAGGTTGGTATCATGGGTTGTCAGGCTTGATTTGAATGCGAATAAGCTGAAATTTTGCACCATGGTCATGATAAATACATCCAAATCAACATCTGGTCTTAACGAGCCATCCTGCTTGCCCTGCTCAGCCAATCTTAATAAAATACTGGCTAATTTACTTCGTGAAAATAAGAATTCCGCATATTGCTCAGGCGATTCCTCAGCTATTTTTTCATATAAACCAAAGGACTCGAAAAATTTCGCTAACCGCAGCTGTGGATCCTTCGTTACTCCTATATAATAATCCAAAATTTGCTCGATTTTTTCATATGCAGGCATTGTCTGCTCGACAATCTGCCCTATATTCGTGGCCATTTCATCAGTAATCGCATTCGTAGCCGCAATCACTAAATATTCTTTTTTAGGAAAATAGCGAAATAACGTCGCAATCCCAACGCCAGCAGCAGCAGCAACATCTTGCATTTGTATATTTTTCACACTTTGCTCCAAAAATAAATCCTTTGCAATCTGGATAATATTTTGACGGCGTAGTTGTTTTTGTTGTTCTCTTTTACTCATTTTCGTCACTCCAACTGTTCTTCATACATTTATTGTAACATGTACCAACTTGTATTCGCATCGCGGGAGAATCATAGGTGAAAATGCTAAAATTCTAGAGTTTACTTTAGTCTTCTTTAAAACCTAAATGATTCAGTGTTAAATCTCTATAAGATGCGATTGAAGGTAATACGCTGACGATTAGTGAAATAAAAGTGGTGCTTGAGGGAATCACGGTCGGCAGTAAAACAATACGTGAGCATTTAAAAGTCATTAAGCACCATGATGCAATTTCATATGTCGAGGAGATTGTTTTTAAAGAAGATGATTTTTTAGTAGGACAAATTAAAAATTCAGGAGGAAATGGATGAACTCATGAGTTTGGATGTTCATAAGGCATATGCGATAAAAGATTTTGAAGACTTCAGTACATTAGTATCTGCTGAAGTGGGGTCTTTCTCTTAATCTTTTTTTATAAGAGGTAAATTGTTCTAAAACCGCATTTAGACATGTTACGGTGAGCCTTATCATAAGTAAGTGCAGTTTTTTCAAAAGAATATCCTTCAAAATTATATTTTTATAAATAATAACGAGCAAAGGGTATGTGAAAAATAGTTATTTCACATATCTTATTTTCAATAAAAGGTACTTCCTTGATATGTGTTGAATCATTATATAGAAAACATAAATAAATTTTTTATTCAACAAAAAGACAGATAAATGAAAAATGAATTACTGCCTTCAATTTAAGTGCGGTCCAAGTTGAGCAAGCAAATTTTGAGGATCGACCTATAAATATGCCACGCTTTGTTCCATCAAGTAATCCATATAACTCGTGGACATCTATTTAATCTTTTTCCTCATTTTTGAAACAGAAATTACCATTGCTCCGTCTAACGATTAACGATAAAAGGAGGTGCTCTATGACGCAACTCGAAAAATTTATACATGAGCATGGCGAGGAGTTGTTGAGACTTGCTTATATATATGTGAAAAATAAGCAAGCTGCAGAAGACATTGTCCAAGATGTGCTACTAAAAGCATTTGAGAAGCAAGCGTCTTTTCGAGGAGAGGCCATGTATCGCACATATTTGTATCGAGTGACGATTAATCGTAGTTACGACTATTTGCGAAGTTGGCATTATAAAAATACGATTGTTGGCGAAAAAATTCACCGTTTATTTGGTCGATCGACGGAGCAGGTTGTCGTGATAGAATCAGAGAACCGTCAACTCGCACAAGCCGTTCTTGCATTACCGCTGAAATACCGTGAAGTCATTGTATTTACGTATTACCTAGATTATTCGTCAGAGGAAATTGGCACGCTGCTTAATTGTTCACCGGCAACGGTGCGTACAAGGCTTGCACGTGGTCGTGAAAAACTCAAATCTGTGCTAAAGGAGGATGGTTTTGATGGAACGATTGAAAATGGGTATTGATGAAGTGATTGGCGAAGGGCTTTGGATGACGGAGGGTCTTGCACGGAAAATGGCTGTACCTAGAAAAAGTTCGACGCGTACTCCGATATATGTAATGGTAGGTCTCGTTGCAATTGCTGCCTTATTTCTTACGATTACATTGTGGTCGGCTCAACCAGGAATTTTAAGTACTGCCACAACAAAGGCGCTTGGTGTTCACGGAGAACTATTTAATACTTATTTTGAAGCAATTGATGCACAAGATGCAGAAACGCTAAATCAAGTAGCATCACCAGCTTACGGTGTTGCTGTCGAGGAGCTATATAGTAAATATGAGCATATTAATTTTTCGAAAACAGAATTTTTACGCGAGCTTGATGGCATCACTTGGATGAAATTTATGGTGATAAATAAGAACGGAGAAAAATTGAGAGATGTTGTTACGTACTATCAAATCGTGGATGGCAAAGTATATGAGCCTGTATATGAACATCCGTTTTATATATATGAAAGTTTTGATATTGAAAAAGCGCAGGCGCAAGCCGTTTTTGGTTTCGGTGGATATCGTAATAAGAGCTCTCAGTATGTGGCGATTAATAATGGGAAATTACTTGTGGGCGGTTCTCGTTCCTATAATAAAGTGGAATCGAGCATCGAGTTGTACTTAAAAGAGATTGGCGAGGAATCCATGTTTGAACAATATCAGCAACCCCGTCTTGTCTACAAAGATAATGGGAAGGTTTTATGTTTATCGGCAGATGGATTTGCCATCGTCTTTACGAGAATAGGTGAGCGTATTTTAATGGATAATCATGGGGTCGAATATTATCAGCAAGGAAGATATTAAAAAATATTTCACGGCATTGTTCGTAAGTGTAGGGAAATTCATTTTTTTCTAGTTTGTACAGAGTTATGCAGATAACTAAATACTAGGTAAAGTTATTATTGAGAAGTAAGCAATTACCATGAAGTTTTATACTTTTATGGTAATGGCTTACTTCTTAAAAAGTTTAAAATAAAATTTTGAACTTTTTAAAACCTATTTAAAAACAGGAACTTTTTTCAGTAAAACTGAAACTGGAATAGCAATAATGATCCCCACAACATTTTGAACGATGTTTCCAGGAATAGAGGTCAAAGGTATAATCCAACTACCGTATAGAACTCGTTCACAAATGTAATAAACACCTAACATAACAGGAATCGAAATAATAGTAGCTAGAAGATTGAAAGCAATACTGTTTCCTTTGCGTCCGAACGACCATGCAATTTTTCCAACTATATATCCTTGCAGGCCACGTGCCACAAAGGTGAAGGGTGCCCACAATGTCCAACCAGATACTAAGTCAAATATACCCATTCCTATAGCACCGGCGAGTGCTCCTTTTTTAGGACCAAATACAATGGACGCGATAAAGAGCATAGCTGTTCCAAGATGAACCAACCCTCCATTTGCAGCGATTGGAAGTCTAATATTTAAAACGAGAGTTGAAACGAAAACGAGTGCTATTAACATTGCTGTTAGGATTAAATCAAAAGTGCGTGAGTTTGTATAACTTCTTGTTTTAGGCATAGTCAAAATCCTTCCTTTTTAAATCAGTTTCATATTTACTGATAACCTTAGCAAAGGATTGGTATATTTAAAAGTATCAATTTTGCGAAAAACGTAGGTGTCAGTTTGTAGAAAAGTCGGAAAGTTTGAGTGTGAAATCATGATAGGAGGAAGCTGATCGATTGTATCGGTGATGTTATGCTAATAAAGAAATAGGGGTCACAGAAGATGAAAAGCTTTTGAAATCTGAAAAATCTATGTGGCTGGGGGAGTCTTTTTCGTACTTTCTCTCTCTCACAAGGCTGCTCATTCAACCGGCTCGTGCTACCAAACTAGTTTCGTCAAGCAATTACCAGCCGTATTTGCCAGATCCGAGTCTCATCAAGGATGGCGTAGTTACAGGTAGCAGAGCCAATGAGTTCATGAATTTCAGTTTATATGAGGCGTGGAGAGAGTTGGATGCTTACGATTAAAGAAATAATGCCATCGCAAATGTGTTATAGTACGTGCCATTAATGAAGCTGTCTTTTTTCATGTGGCCTTCTTTTTCAAACCCAAGTTTTTCATACAATTCGATGGCATGAATATTATCATCTCGAGTGACGAGACTAATTTTTTTTGTTATCTCATTTGAGGTAGCCCAATGAATTAGTTGTTCCATCAACTTTCTTCCTATACCTTGTCCGATAAGCTTTTTACTAACAACTATCCCTAACGTTCCTATATGTTTCATTCTCTGTTTTTGACTAGAATTAATGGATGCAATACCGATAATTTCATCCTGTAAAATTGCCAGCAAAATAATGGAGTTCTGTTCTAGTCGTGTAGATTCTATAAACTCTTTATACTCCTCTAAATTACGGTTAAATTCATTTTTCCCAAATGAAAGAAAATCTGTTTCTCCACCTACGACATTATAGAAATCGATCATCTGTTGGGCATCTTCTTTCATTGCCTCTTTTATCATTACTTCATGGTCATCATTTAAATGGAATTTCTTCATGTGTTTCAGCTACTTTCTATTTTGGATGGATGCTAATAGTTTAATTTTAGATCAAATAGAACAAAGACGTCTAGTTCTTGAATTTTTTGTTCTAACTTCTATATTAAAGTAATCTTTTTTTCAAAATGAATAAGAGATGGGGAGATGATATACCTACCGATCCAACCAAATGTTATTTATGAAAAGGATAAAAACTTTACAAAAAAATGGAATTAAATAATTCTAATATGGAAATAATATTTTATGTAACATTAATAGATTACTCACGTCTAATCTCATTGAAGTTGAACGTTAAAAAAAGGAGAGTACATAACAATGAAAAAATTAATGGTTCTTATGTTAACGCTAGTAATAGCTATGATGGTGACAGGGTGTTCTAAAGATAAGCCATCTACAATCGAGTCGAAGTTACCTGCAAAAGAAATGGCAGATCAAATGGTGAAGGATGTCGAACAGCCTCCACTAATAGAATTACAAGCAGATCAAGTGAAGGAATTTTACAATCTAGACCCTGAGAAGCTGGAAGAATATTCGATTAGAATACCAATGATGAATGTATCGACAAACGAAATCGCAATCTTGAAAGTGAAAGATGCTAAAGATGTTCCGACTGTTGAATCAGCAGTAAAAGAAAGAGCGGAAAATGTGAAGAAGCAATTTGAGCATTATCTTCCAGATCAATATGAAAATGCAAAAAACTATAAACTCGTTACAAAAGGGAACTATGTGTTATTGGTCATCTCCGATAAAGCAGACGAGCTTGTAAAAGTTTACGATAGTTTCTTCGATCAAAAATAAGCGACTATGGTATTCAGTAGCCTTCTTTTCCTATTTTTGTTCCTACCGGGCGTTCTAGCTCTATATTATTGTTCGCCAAGGCGGATTAGAAACCTAATTTTATTTTTAACCAGTCTTATCTTCTATGCTTGGGGAGAACCGATTTACATCATAATTATGTTGGTGTCTACTGTCACGGATTATAGCTTTGGTTTGTTGCTTGACAGACCGAAGCTAACTCCATTAAAACGAAAGTGGATTGTCGCATCTTCCATTGTCATTAACCTAGCTCTGCTATCTTATTTTAAATATGCAGATTTTCTCATTCAAAATGTAAATGCGTTGTTGGGAACAAATATCCCTTTAACTGAACTTCCATTGCCCATTGGGATATCGTTTTACACATTTCAATCTATGTCTTACATCATAGACGTGTATAGAGGAACAGCTAAAGCACAACGTAATTGGATTGACTTTGGAACGTTTGTCGCCTTGTTCCCTCAACTAGTTGCTGGTCCCATCGTAAAATATAATACGATTGCAGAACAGCTCCACAAACGATCGGAGACTATCCAGATGTTCGCGGAAGGTGTTCGACGATTCACTATTGGACTGGCTAAGAAGGTGCTACTTGCCAACAGTATCGGTTTACTTTGGCACACCATCTCGAACTCAAATCCAGATTTGATGCCTACATTAACGGCTTGGCTTGGCATCATAGCATTTGCCTTCCAAATCTATTTTGATTTTAGCGGATATTCCGATATGGCTATTGGGCTTGGCCTCATGTTTGGCTTTCGATTTAACGAGAATTTCAACAAGCCGTATGTTGCTCAGAGCATTACCGACTTCTGGAGGAGATGGCATATATCTCTTAGCAGTTGGTTTCGAGAATACGTCTACATTCCGCTTGGTGGTAACCGGCGGGGGTTAGCCATTCAAATGCGTAATATTCTCATCGTTTGGCTGCTTACGGGATTCTGGCATGGAGCAAGTTGGAATTTCATATGTTGGGGGTTGTATTTTGGTGTCATCCTCATAATTGAAAAGTGGTGGGGGTTAAAGCTGCTGCTTTGTCTACCACGTTGGGTAAGGCACCTTTATGCAATTATACTTATTCTAATCGGTTGGGTATTGTTCGCCTTTGATCAGCCTTCCTTGATCGTTCGCTATTTGCGAGCTATGGGGGGGTTCAATCACCAATCGTTTTGGAATAATGAGACAGTTTATTTTTTTTATACGAACGCAGTTTTATTCCTAGTATTGATAATTGCCTCTTTACCTAGGAAGCAATCATCAAGAACAAATGAATTGTCGCTTATCCATCTTGTTTGGTACGGAATTCTCTTCTTTCTTTCCTTAGCCTACTTGGTAGACGCAACTTTTAATCCATTTTTATATTTTCGATTTTAGGAGGTAGAAAATAATGAAGCAGAAAGCAGAGCGATTATTGGTATTAGGTTTTGTCGGAGCACTGTTTCTACTCTCCTTCTTATTTTTCATTTTGCCTCATCAACGTTTCTCTGATTTGGAAAACAGATATTTACAAAGTGCGCCCCATCTAACTTGGGATAACTTATTGTCCAATAAATATGCAGAAGATACAGAGGGTTTTGTAACCGACCATTTTCCTTTTCGGGATAAGTGGCTGTCGATCAAATCAACTACAGAAAAATATCGGTTGCAGCAAGAAAATAACGGAATCTATAAAGGAAAAGACGGCTATTTATTTGAAAAGTTTTTAGAGCCTGATTATACGAAGATTCAGCAATATACAGAGTCGGTAAACCAATTTGCAGGCAACCACCCGGGGGTGAATATGGGCTTCATGCTTGCGCCAACATCGGTAGGTATTTATCCTGAAAAGCTGCCATGGTTAGCGCCTTCGTATCCTCAAAAGAAGGTAAATCAATTTATCGGTAATCACTTGCGGAATGGGTTAACCTTTATTGACGGCTTTGACTTCCTGGGTTCCCATGCTTCTGAGTCAATTTATTATCGGACCGATCATCACTGGACGACATACGGAGCTTATTTGGCATATGTTGCTTTTGCGGAGCAACAAGGGTGGCATCCTCTTTCGCAGAAAGATTTTCTGATACAAACAGTGAGCAATTCGTTTCTAGGGAGCTATCATACAAGAGGGCAGTTTAGTGGGCTAACTCCAGATACCATCCAGGTATATATCCCTCTTAACCCCAGCCCTACGGAGATGTATATAGCGGATACAAATCAAACGTTGACGAGTATGTATGATCCGAGCTTTCTAGCAAAGAAGGATCAATATTCCTATTTCCTAGGTGGTGTTCATGCTTTGATGAAGCTTACAACTAAGCTTGACTCGCAGCAGATTGACCAAGATAAGCTGTTAGTCATTAAAGACTCATATGCACATAGTGTGATTCCTTTTCTTACAAGACATGTATCAGAAATTCACGTTATTGACATTCGGTATTATAACGGAAGTATCTCGGAGTATATATCCAAAAATGGCATCAAAGATGTTCTGTTTTTATTTAACACATCTACTTTAGTCGGAGATACATCTCTTTTGAAGCTAAATAACTAGAAATTTTTAGACACGACACAATGAACCGTATTATATTATGGAAAAACGAGATACTTGTATAAAGTGTCTTTTTTTATTTGTATGGATCAATTTAACATTTCTTGATGATTGAAATGTGGAAATGTGCTTATAGCAAAGCATAGCAAAGCATAGCAAAGTAAAATACTGTATCTTATATAAGAAAGAAAAAAATTCATTTTCAGGTGATACTAATGATTTCTCCAACTAACAATTTCACTAAATATTTTACTAAGACAAAGGGAGTTACATTGATCCTTACTGCCCTATTCACAATGGTTGCAAGCGAAATTAAAGTAATTCCCTTTGACGAAGAGGCTTTTCGTTTTGGATTAGGAAGTATTGCTTTCTTTTTGCTAATTCTGATTTGGACACCAGTCTCTATTATAAGAACAGGCATCGTTACAGGCTTAACAGTTGTTTGTTTTCGTCTATTTAAGGATATATTACTTGATGAGGTACATATATTTATCAGCTTTAAAAACCACTTACCTGCGTTTTTATTTTATTTTTTATTTTCAGCAGGCTTACACTTGATAAGAATTGAAAAGTATAAAGCATTTCCATTTGTTTTGGGGGCATGGGCCGCTTTGTTTGAATTCATCGGAAACTGTACGGAACAGCTTACGAGGTATGGTTTGTTGCACCATGCCAATATAGGTTTTCGGGACTTGTCCTTGATAAGTGGGGTTGCATTGTTCCGTAGCTATTTTGTTGTGGGATTATATAGTTCCATTACAATTTCTGAACAAAAGAAACAGATGCAAGAAATGCTGAGAGTAGGTTCTGATTTATATGCTGAAACGCTTTATTTGCAAAAATCAATGAACCATATTGAACAAATTACTGCCTCTAGTTATGATTTGTATCGGCAATTAAAAAAGAAAGAATTGGATCCTTTGAGTATTCAAGCATTACGTATCGCCCAGGAAATTCATGAAGTAAAAAAAGATTCTCAACGGATTTTATCCGGACTTACTAAAATAACTGTACAAAATAAAAATCAGCCTTCTTTTCTTTCGGATATTATTAACCTCGTTCTGAATGCAAATGAAAAATACAGCGAATTATTAGGGAAAAAGATTACTTTTCAACTAACGATGCCGATTAATTTTGAAACCGATGAACAAATTGCTCTTCTTGCTTTGTTAAATAATGTAACCGCAAATGCCGTTGAATCGATCATAGATAAAGGTGAGATCAGTGTTGGAATATTCGAGGAGTCGAAAAATACTTGGTTCATTATAAAAGATTCAGGTAAGGGTATTCTAAAAGAGGATATACCCATCGTCTTTGAACCAGGTTACACGACAAAATTTAACGACCAAGGCGTTGCAGCAACAGGTATCGGATTATCTCATGTAAAAGAGATTATTTATATGCTGAAAGGACAAATTGAGATCGAAACACCAGCACAAGGCACTATTTTTCGAATCTCCATTCCAACTGAAAACATACGAAAGCGAGTGGAATAATACTGCGTTATTTTATAGTAGATGATGATACAGCTAGTAGAACTATGCTAAAGAAAATAATATTGGAAGGAAATCTTGGTTTTGTCATAGGAGAGGCGGAAAGCGGAGCAAGTTGTATATCCTCTGTCATTAAAATGCAACCAGATGTAGTTTTAATCGATTTATTAATGCCAGTATTAGACGGTATTGAAACGATTGAACAATTAAGGAATCAAGGATATCAAGGTCAATTCATTATGATCTCTCAAATTGTTAACAAAGAAATGGTGGGAGAAGCTTATGAAAAAGGGATAGAATTTTTTATACATAAGCCCATAAATCGCGTGGAGGTACAAAGTATTCTAAAAAAAACTGCTGAGCAATTTCGTCTAAGAGATTCTATACTATCTATTCGGGAATCATTAGAAAAAATTGGTCCGAGTCAAATTGGGAAGAGAAAGCAAAGTGTAAAGGAAATCGTACTGTCTATACTCAACGATATGGGTATTATTGGAGAAGCAGGAAGTGACGATATTGTATCTATTATTGAATTTCTCATGAACCAACGTGAAGCAGCTGCTCAATTACCACCTTTAAAAGATTTATACGAGTCTGTTGCTACCAAGACAAAGTCCCATCTAGTTGATGTGAGAAAGGAAAGCAAGGCAATTGAGCAACGCATACGTAGAACGATTCTGGTAGCGGTAAATAATTTAGCTTCTTTAGGCTCAATTGATTATACAAATCCCGAATTTGAATACTATGCTCCTCGGTATTTTGACTTTCAAGAAATTAGAAATCAAATGATACATATAAGAGAAAGTAGCAAAGAGGAGGCAAAGGTAAAAGTTAATAGTAAAAAATTTCTTCAAGTGCTGTATTTAGAAACAAAGGACAAATTCAACCTTCAAGGTGAAAATAAATAAAATTATTAATGTCGGATTTTGTCGGATTTTATAAGTCCCTTTTATAATATTGTAAAAGCTATTTTGTATATAAGAAAGCGTTTTCAATATAAAAAGGGGTGTTTTAGATGAAGAAAAAGTTTAAGTTTACTTTGGCATATCAAATTCTTGTCGGGCTCATACTAGGAATCTTTGTAGGAGCAATTTTTTTCGGAAATCCTGCAGTAGAAACTTATTTGCAACCGATTGGAACCATATTTATAAATATGATTAAAATGATTGTAGTCCCAATTATTATTTCTACTTTAATCTTAGGAGTTGCGGGGACGGGAAGTATAAAGCAGTTAGGTAAATTGGGTGGAAAAACGCTAATTTACTTCGAAATTGTTACAACGATCGCGATTGTTGTTGGTTTACTGGCGGCAAACATCTTCCATCCAGGTGCTGGGTTGGATATGTCAACACTATCCAAAGGTGATATAGATCAATATGTTCAAACGAGTGAAGAAGTACAACATCATGGTTTTGCGGATGTAATTGTCAATGCTGTACCGAGCAATATTGTGAAAGCAATGTCGGAAGGTAATATGCTAGCGATTATCTTCTTTTCTGTACTTTTTGGGTTAGGTATTGCGGCGATTGGTGAAAAAGGAAAACCGGTGCTTGCATTTTTTCAAGGTACCGCGGATGCCATGTTCTGGGTGACGAATCTAATTATGAAGTTTGCTCCATTTGGCGTATTTGCTTTAATTGGTGTTACTGTTTCAAAATTTGGATTGGAATCGTTGCTTCCACTTGGAAAGTTAATGATACTCGTCTACGCTACGATGATCTTTTTTATAATTGTTGTGCTAGGTGGCATAGCAAAGCTGGTCGGTATAAACATTTTTCATCTTATTAAAGTATTAAAAGATGAACTGCTATTAGCTTATTCCACTTCAAGCTCCGAAACAGTATTGCCGAAAGTGATGGAGAAAATGGAGAAATTCGGGGCTCCAAAAGATATTGTATCTTTTGTTGTTCCAACGGGATATTCTTTTAACTTGGATGGATCCACCCTATACCAAGCTATTGCAGCGATTTTTATCGCGCAAATGTATCATATTAATTTGAGTATTACGCAGCAAATTACATTAGTTTTAGTATTGATGGTTACATCCAAAGGAATCGCTGGGGTTCCAGGAGTTTCTTTCGTTGTCTTACTAGCTACTTTAGGAACTGTAGGTATTCCTCCTGAAGGACTTGCATTCATTGCTGGTATTGACCGTCTTCTTGATATGGCACGTACAGTGGTAAATGTAGTAGGTAATTCTCTTGCTACGATTGTAATGTCTAAGTGGGAAGGGCGATTTGACACGGCGAAAAAAGAGGAATATTATTCTTCCATTGAGTAAGCGCACAAATAAGATAAAAATAAAACCGACTATCCAATTTGGGGGTCGGTTTTTTTTGGTGTTTAATGAAAATTGTTTGAAGTAAAGGGTGACAATAGTAAGCCTTTATTTTTGTTATAAACATATAGTATTAAAAAATAGAAAGGAAGGTGTAAAAATGGATGACAATAAAAGAAAACACAGTCATCACCACGATCGAAAAAAACAACTAAATTTTCTCGTTTTAATGGTTGATCAAGAGCGTTATCCTTCTGTCTATGAAACACAGGAGTTAAAGGAATGGCGGAAAGAAAATTTACTAACCCATGAATTATTAAAAAAGAACGGAATGGAATTCTTAAATCATTATGTAGGTAGCAGTGCCTGCTCTCCAAGTAGAGCAACATTATATACCGGGCAATATCCCTCACTTCACGGGGTAACACAAACTCCTGGAGGAGCAAAAGGTTCATTTGATCCAGATCTATTTTGGCTTGATCCAAACACGGTGCCAACGATGGGAGATTACTTTCGAGCTGCGGGATATAATACTTTTTGGAAAGGGAAATGGCATGCTTCGGATGAAGATATATTAATTCCAGGTACTAAAAATCAGTTTTTAAGCTATAATCCGATAACAGGAGTTCCAGATAAAGAAAAAGAAAAAATGTATGAAAAGGCGAACCGTCTCGATACTTTTGGATATTCCGATTGGATTGGACCAGAGCCTCATGGGGCAAATCCACGAAACTCTGCCTCTTCCGCAAGAATTGGTACGAGTGGACGAGACGAGGTGTACGCTAGTGAAACTGTCCAGTTAATCAATTCACTGGATGAAAAGTCAATGTGTCATCATGAAGATAATCCATGGTTTATCATGTGTTCCTTTGTAAACCCTCACGATATTGCAATTTACGGGGTACTATCAGCAATTTCTCCAAACTTTAACTTTGAAGTGGATCCAACGCTTCCATACATTCCGCCTGCTCCTACAGTTGGGGAGTCTCTTCTTACTAAACCTACCGCTCAAGAAAGTTACCGCATCACATACCCCAAGGTATTACAACCAATTATTGATAACAATTTCTATCGCCAACTATACTATAGCTTAACAAAAAAGGCGGATCAGGAAATGCATAAGGTTTTCAAGGCACTTCAACAATCCAGTTTTTATGAGAATACGATTATACTATTTACATCCGATCATGGAGAACAACTGGGGGCACACGGTGGGCTCTATCAAAAGTGGTATAATATGTATGAAGAATCTATTCATGTCCCATTGATTATTTATAATCCTACTCTTTTCCCACAACCAGCTTGCACAGAAATGTTAACAAGTCACGTAGATATTCTACCTACGTTGTTGGGGCTAGCAGAGATAAATGTAGAACAGATTCGTAAAAAGCTTTCAAACGATCATTCGGAGGCGCAATCATTAATTGGAAGAAATTTAACGCCACTAATTAAAGGACATGAACACTTCTTCCGAGCAAATGAACCTATCTATTTTATGACAGATGATGATGTCTCGAAAGGTTTAAATCAAACGAACCCGGTTACTGGAATACCTTATGAATCAGTAGTCCAACCAAACCATATCGAGGCAGTGATTGCGACATTAGAGACGGGAAAAATGAAAGAAAAGGAGAATTGGAAACTAGCTCGTTATTTCGATAATCCAATGTTTTGGTCGAGTCCAGCTAATGTTGACATAACAATAACCGAAGAAAACAATCTTTGTGTGACGACAATAAAAGAAGAGCCGATTCCAGAGCAATTTGAGTTATATAATGTGACAAGAGACCCGTTAGAACAGGTAAATTTAGCTGACCCTTCGCTTGCAACAACCGAATCGGCCATCATCCAACAAATATTAACAAAGACGCTGGAACAACAATGTAAGCAAAAAAGACTTTCACCAACTAGTTGAAAAGTTTTTGGTATGTCTTGAAAAAGAGAGTTGATAAGCTTAACTCTCTAGAAGATGATATTCTATCGTTTTTACTAGAAGAATAAAAAAGTATATAAATTTTTATGCAATGAACAGGTTTATTTCCGCTTCAGGCTGACGCTTTCCAAGGGGCATGCATCAATTACATGAATCAGTGGTTGCATGATTATAGTAGGTGGTACTAGAGAAAGATAGATAGTATCCATAGGCAAAGAAGGCTTGAGCGGACGAAACTGCATCTTCGTCCGCTTTTAAAAGAATAGGAAAGGATTTATTTACAAGAACAGATTAGTAGATTTAAAGTATAAATACTTCCGTCTGTAATTTATATAGGAGTTTATCTTCAGATAAAATCCCCCTTTCGTTGACAGAAATCTATTGTTATTGTAAACTATGAACAATAATTGAATACGACCTCACTTTATTTGTGGGGTAGAGGCGCGATATTTAACAGTCCTTAGTGGAGTTTGAGAAGCCATGATTCTAGGGAGAAGGAAATGTCGCCGAAGTTTGTAATAGTTCTCCGTATTACTTGCTGGGTCTGTAGTTAAGAACTGCAGGACTGCCATTATAAACATCCCGGTTTATAATGGTGTGCTATCTCATTTGGGAAAAGTAGAGGATTTAGGGCAACTATGCATATTGCGACCTGAGTTCATCTCAGGTCTTTTTTTGTATAGATTGTCCTTTTTTCGTACCTAAACACATAAACTAAAATTAAAAGGGGAGAAACAATGATGAAAAAGAAATTATCAATATTTATTGGGCTATTCCTTACGACAATGTTGTTATTGGCAGGATGTGGAACGAGTTCAAATAATGGTACAGGTTCTTCTAATACAAAAGAAAAAGATACATTTACGATAGGATTGGAAGCTGGATATCCACCATTTAACTGGACACAATTAGATGATTCAAATGGTGGAGTAAAGTTGGATGGTAATGCGGAATACGCTGGTGGATACGACGTAGAAATAGCTAAAAAGATTGCGGATGGTTTAGGGAAGAAATTAGTGATTGTGAAAACGGAATGGGATGGCTTAGTCCCTTCATTAGAATCAAATAAAATTGATGCAATTATTGCAGGTATGTCTCCAACAGCTGAGCGTAAAAAGACAATCGATTTCTCTGAAAACTACTACACATCAAACTTTGTAATGGTCGTTAAAAAAGGCGGACCTTATGAAGGAGCAACTTCTATTCAAGATTTTAGTGGGGCAAAAGTAACTGGTCAGTTGAATACTTCTCATTACGGAGTAATCGATCAAATTAAAGGTGTAAAAAAACAACCAGCATCGGATAACTTTCCTGCGATGCGCGTTGCATTGGAGTCAGGTGTAATTGATGGGTACGTATCTGAACGTCCTGAAGGAATTAGCGCTTCTTCCGCAAATCCAAATTTTGCAATGGTAGAATTTGAAGATGGATTCGTTGCGGATGAAGAAGAGACGGCAGTAGCGGTTGGCCTTAAAAAAGGTAGTAAATTAACAGAAAAGATTAATGAAATATTAGCAAAAGTCTCTGAAGAAGAACGTCAAAAAATTATGGATAAAGCAATTCAAAATCAACCAGCTGCTAAATAATGAAGAATGCAAACCGGCTGTTACTTTTTGCAGCCGGATTTGATATGTAAAGGAGGGAAAGTATGAGTATCGAGTGGATTATATCAATGATTATTGATAATTGGCCATTATTTCTTCGTGGAGCAGGTATGACCCTCTTAATCTCCATAATTAGTACTATTATTGGTGCGATTATAGGTTTGCTAGCAGGAGTTATTCGTACAATACCAACACCTGAAAGAAAAGTAAAACGAGTAATTTTAAAAATAGTGAATATAATTCTTTCCGTATATATAGAGTTTTTCCGTGGAACTCCAATGATTGTACAAGCAATGGTTATATTTTATGGTTCCGCTATGGCTTTTGGTGTAGACATGGACCGAACTGTTGCAGCTATATTTATCGTATCTATTAACACAGGATCTTATATGGCAGAAATCGTTCGTGGTGGGGTTATCTCTATTGAAAAAGGGCAATTTGAAGCAGCTCAAGCAATCGGCATGAATCACTTACAAACAATGTTTCAAGTTATTTTACCGCAAGTGATTCGTAATATTTTGCCAGCAACAGGTAACCAATTCATCATTAATATTAAAGATACTTCCGTATTAAATGTAATAGGAGTAACGGAACTATATTTCCAAACAAAAACTGTTGCAGGAATTAGTTTTAAATATTTTGAGCCGTTTTTCGTTGCGTGTATTTTGTATTTTGTCATGACCTTTACGGTAACGTTAATTTTGCGATATATTGAAAGAAAACTAGAAGGACCAGCAAATTACAGTATGATTGGTCAAACAACGCAAATCACACTGCCAAAAAACAATGCTGGAATTCAGTAAACAAAGGATGATAAAGTATGGAAAACGTGATTAAAGTTCAACATTTAAACAAATCCTTTGGAACGCATGAAGTATTAAAAGATATCGATTTTTCCGTTGAAAAAGGAGAAGTAGTATGTATTATAGGTTCCTCTGGATCGGGTAAGTCCACTCTTCTTCGTTGTATTAATCTTTTAGAAAAACCAAGTGGTGGACAAATTATCTATCATGGGGAAAATATTTTAAATGATAAACATGATATTCATGCATATCGGACAAAATTAGGAATGGTTTTCCAGCAGTTTAACTTATTTAATAATCACAATGTATTGAGCAATTGTGTTGTTGGACAAGTGAAAGTACTGAAACGTTCTAAAGAAGAAGCTGAAAAAACAGCGCTAAAATATTTAAAAGTCGTTGGTATGGATCAATACGTGAATGCAAAACCAAGCCAATTATCAGGTGGTCAAAAGCAGCGTGTCGCAATTGCTCGAGCATTATCGATGGAACCAGATGTTATGCTATTCGATGAGCCTACTTCTGCGCTCGATCCTGAAATGGTAGGAGAAGTTCTGAAAGTCATGAAGGAACTAGCTGGAACAGGACTTACCATGTTAATAGTTACGCATGAAATGGAGTTTGCAAAAGAAGTTTCGGATCGAGTAGTATTTATGGACAAAGGGGTAATTGCGGAAGAGGGACCACCAGAACAAATCTTTAATAACCCTACTCAAGAGCGTACGAGAGAATTTTTAAAACGAACTTTAAAATAATTGTGTTAATGTTATGGTTTCATAGGATATTTTTATGGCTTCCCTTCAACACGAAGAGGAAGCTTTATTTATTATGTAGAGGATGCGAATAAGGCTCCTCTTTTTCGTGTTGAAACGTATTTCATACTTTTAACACAAAGTTTGGTTATACTAAGTGATGTAAATTTAATTTAGGAGGAATTTTTATGAAAAAAATAATATTCATTGCATTTGTTTTTATGTTTACATTTGCAAATAGCGCTTTTGCACATACGGGGTTAGAGGATTCCAATCCTGCAAGTGGAGAAGTAGTGACAGAACAATTGAATGAAATTACATTAACTTTTGAAGGGAAATTAGAACAAAGTAGCACGTTTGAACTAAAAAGTTCAACTGGCGAAACAATTCCTGTCGACAATATGACGATAAATGAAGAAAAACTGAAGGGTAATTTATCCACACCTTTGGACAACGGAAATTATGAAATAAACTGGAATATTGTTGGAGCAGACGGACATCAGATCGAAGGGAATATACCTTTCACTGTAGAAGTTCCCGCATCTTCTGAAGCACCGGTGGAAGGTGAAACATTAGAACAAGCAAATACAACTTCAGCACCTGCTGCTACGCCAACAACAGTAGAACAGAAAGAGGAAGTTAAATCATCTTCCAATGTAGTGCCTTTCGTTGTAATTGGGTTAATCGTAATCATTGGTGGGCTTTTCATCTGGTTGCGTAGAAAGAAATAAGATAGATTCATGATTACGTTAAGTGAAATTTTAGTATATCTTTGTTTTTCGCTTTTGATTGGTAGCTTTCTTATTGCACTTGTGCCGAGCACTTTGAAACCAGAAATAAATGTACAGAGAAGGTTACAAGTTATTGCTACGATAGGAATTGCATTTTTTTCTTTTATTCCTATTTTACTACTAGTGTTAAATTTGAATAGAGGAAATGATTTTGTGGGGACACTTCAAATGGTTCTTTATACGTTTGAAGTAGGCAAAGCGTGGATTTTTACTTTTTTAGTAGCTATCATATTGTTCATCTTCCTTCTATTTTTTGAGGATCACACAAATCGTGCGTATTCAATTGGAGGACTTATCCTTACATTTTTTTTAATTTTGGGATTAGGTTGGGCAAGCCACGCGAGTTCTATTGAGCACCTAAATGGGTTTATTACACATACTACCCATTTTACAGTGGTTACAGTTTGGATTGGTATTTTACTAATGGTAAGTTGGTTTTCAAGAGGTTTTTCAAATTGGTTGAACTTCTTAAAATGGTTTACACCGGTTGCATCAGCATGCTTCGGTATAACGATTATTTCTGGATTGCTGCTTATGACGTTTGTAGTTGATTTTGCTGCTTATACAGACTCCTGGATGCTACCATATGGCCAACTTCTGTTGATTAAACATCTATTAATCATTCCATTACTTGTGTACGCAATTATAAATGGCGTATTCATCAAAAAGAAACTACAAAATGACCCTAGCTTTAATCCGAAACCTTGGGCTAGAGTAGAAAGCTTATTAGTGTTACTCATTTTTTCTGTCACTGCGGCACTTGGCCACCAATCACCACCAAGTGAAAATACGTTCAAAAATGAAGGACCTTCCAAATTATTCAGCTATTTTTATCAAGGACAAAGTTTACAAGTGTTTCGTGTAGAACTAACGATAAATGCGACAGGCTTATCCCTGTTATTATTAGCGATTCTGTTCATTGGATTAACTGTCTACGCGTTTCTTAAAAAAGCTCCGCCATTCATAACGTTTATACTGAGTATTCTATTCGTGTTTTCTAGCTATTTAGCGTTAATATGGAGTATTAAATAATCAAGAGGCTATCCTAAATATATAGGATAGCCTCTTTATTAACTGGATAATTTCGGTTAATCAACACATGTGAATTGAAAATATTATAATTTTGAAGGAATGGCTTCAATAGTAGATGCAACTTTTGAAATAACAAGTTCACTTCCAAGGAGAGGAGATTCTTGAGAAGCAGCTTTTGAACCTGGCTCAGGTCGTTTATGAGATTCTTTAAATGCGTCACTATTTTTCCAAGCTTCAAAGGCCTCAAGGTTTTCCCAGTACATATTTACGTTTAACTCATCGTATTCTGTTAGGTTTTGTGTAAGAGTTACTTCTACTTTTACAAACCCTTCCATTTCTTGTAATGCACCTGGCTTAGTGAAATTAGGAGCCATTTTTTCTGCAAAGCCTAATTTTGTTCTAATTCTGTTTGTTACGATAAACATTTCGCATTACTCCTTTATAGTTAAATTATTTTTTAGTATATCACTTTTTCATAGAAAAACCTTTTCTCAAGATTTATTAGGAAATGTCATTGAGTTGCTATTTACTTATATTTTCTTCATTTATTAGTAAAACATATTTGAAATTTATGCTAATCTAATTCATTATTAATAATAGACAGTCTTTTCGTAATTAAAAGTATAAAATTGCGCAAAAGAAATATGTTCTATGAAGGAAGAAGCTTGTGAAAGAGGATAATATTACTCGTATAAACCTAGATGGTAGAGAATTGATACTTATTGGCACTGCGCATGTATCTAGGCAAAGTGCAGAACAAGTAAAAGAAGTAATTGAAGCAGAAAGACCAGACTCAGTTTGTATTGAGTTAGATGAACAAAGATACCAGTCCGTTATGGATAACAACAAGTGGAAAGAAACAGATATTTTTAAAGTAATTAAAGAAAAAAAAGCGACATTGCTATTAATGAATCTAGCTATATCTTCATTTCAAAATCGTTTAGCAAAACAGTTTGAGATAAAGCCGGGACAGGAAATGATTCAAGGGATTGAATCTGCCAAAGAAACAGGTGCAAATCTCGTGCTAGCAGATCGCAATATACAAATTACCTTTTCACGCATTTGGCATAATCTTGGTTGGTTAGGAAAGGGACAGCTTCTCACTTCTGTATTCTTTAGCATCTTTAGCAGAGAAACGATTTCCGAGGAAGAGCTTGAAAAAATGAAATCACAAGATACGCTTAACGCAGTTCTTGCTGAGTTTACAGAATCTTTTCCTAAGCTAAAAACTCCTTTAATCGATGAACGAGATCAATATTTAGCACAAAAGATTAAAGATGCACCGGGGAAAAAGGTAGTTGCTGTATTAGGTGCTGCGCATGTACCAGGTATTACGAAAGAGATTCATAAAGAACATGATTTAGTAGGCTTAGCTCAAACTCCTCCAAAATCAGTTGTTCCTAAAATACTGGGTTGGATAATACCGGTTCTTCTTATTGCCATTGTAGCTTACACGTTTATTGCAAATCCGACAGCAGGGTTTGACCAAGCACTGAGTTGGATATTATGGACTGGTACTACCGCAGCTATTGGAGCAGCTATTGCATTTGGGCACCCGCTTGCAATATTATCTGCTTTTATTGCGGCTCCCATCACTACTTTACATCCTTTAATAGCATCGGGGTGGGTATCGGGAATTGTCCAAGCTTATTATCGTCGACCAAACATTGGAGATTTTGAAACTCTTTCAGAAGATGTATTTACAGTAAAAGGATTTTGGCATAATAAGGTTACACGTATTTTACTAGTAGTTGTACTAACTAATCTAGTGGGGTCTTTAGGAGCTTTCATAGGCGGGGCAGATGTTATTCGGTTATTCTTTAAAAATTTTTAGTAAGGTTTATTTGAGCTAGAATAGACAGTATAAAAATCTCCTTTATTGCGGTTTGAAAGTCGCAATAAAGAAGATTTTCTTTTTAAATTGGAGTAGGAGCTGGTTTACCAAAGTAGTATCCTTGGAATAGTTGATAACCGATTGCTTTCAACCATTCAAAGTCTTCTTTTTCCTCTATTCCTTCTGCTAAAGGGACAGATTCTACTTGGAGAGCCTTCTCCAATGACTTTAAAGCTATCTCCTGTTTGGAATTATCACTCGCTACACCCTGCACATATTTCATATCGAGCTTCATGTATTTTGGCTTAATATCTTCTAACATTTCCAATGTATTATAGCCTTCACCAACATCATCTAGTGCATATTGAAAACCTTTTTCTTTATAATAATTTAATATTCTCTTTAAATGATCTCTATCTTCTACTTGTTCTGATTCTACAACTTCAAAAACTAGTTGAGCTGGGTCCACGCCTAGTTCATTTGCTAGATTAGTAGTGGATTTCAAGCAAAATTCTGGCGAATAAATAGAGGTAGGAATGAAGTTAATAAATGCTTTCTTATCTTTTAAGCGAGCAGCATATTTTACTGCAGTCATCCTACACACACGGTCCAGAGCATACAAACGACCTCTTTCCCTCGCAGCAGAGAAAATCTCATTTGGATAAATTAACATTCCGTCTTTATTTTGAAATCTAGAAAGTATTTCATAAGCAAATGTATCTCCCTTTGCATCTACAATGGGTTGATAATAACAAATTAGCTGCTCATTTTTAATGATTTCATCAATCCACTGCATGTCCAAAACATTCTCAATCTCTCTAAAAGGTTTCCACTCTTTATTTGGAACTATAAACGACACATCATTTGGATTCATATGGTCTTTGCAAAAGTCGATAAAATCATTTACTTCAGATTCTTTTAGTTTAAAGTCGTTGCCCTTAATATCAACCCATATATTCCTTCTTTTCAAATGCTGAATTACTTCTGGCATCATTGCTAAATTAACTGTTCCTTTTACCCTAAACGTAAACATTAATTCATCTACTGTGCAATTATTACATTCCAAATCTCAGCCACCTCTTTATAATTTACTTATTGTTCCTCATTATGAAAATATTTTTACAGTAATTTTGATTATAAAGAAATATCGCTTATTAACATAATTTAAAGTCTTGAACATTATAAACTATTTCTAAAACTATTTAATCGAAACTAATATACCCGTAAACACAATTATTTCATATGGTGTTATCGTAATAAAAAAAGCCAACTATCTCTAGAGAATAGTTGGCTAATGGTTTTAAGTTTTATTTCTTAGTGTCTGTATCTTTATCTTCTAATTTAAACTCTTCTTTTACATCTTCTACTATATCTTTTGTGGAATTTTTGAATTCTTTCAATGTTTGTCCAACCGCTTTACCTAACTGAGGCAGTTTAGCTGGTCCGAAGACGATTAAAGCAATGACTAAAATGATTATTAAACCTGGTACGCCAATGTTTTGCATGGTTTGTTCCTCCTTGGGTTGTGTAATAACTTGTTCAGTGGCGAAAGTGCCTAATTAGTTCACTTACTTAAGTAGAACATAATACTAAATTACTCTTCTAAATCCTCTATAAGTATCTTTTTAGTTTGTTGTTTTTTATAAGACCAGTTAGATACGAAAACACTAATTTCAAATAATATTAGCAACGGGATGATAATGATGATTTCAGACAAAAAGTCAGGAGGTGTTATAGCAGCCCCAACTACTGCAAGTACAATGTAAGAAATCTTTCTCATTTTTCGTAATCTATCAGGCGTTACTATTCCTAATTTCGTTAAGAATAAAACGATGACAGGTAACTCAAAAACGATACCGACTGGAGTAATCAGATTAAACATGAAAGTAAAATATTGTTGCATTCCGTATGTCTCTACAGCACCAATAGAGTCATTAATACTCTTCATAAAGTTCAACATTAACGGAAATAAAATAAAATAACTAAAACTAATGCCAGCTAAAAACAAGAAAAAAGAGATCGGAATAAAGTAAATCGTTCCTTTTGATTCCTTTTCCAATAACCCAGGCTTTACAAATAACCAAATTTGGTACATTGCAATGGGCAAAGTAATTAATATAGCTAAAATTAAAGCACATTTTATATAAATCATTAAACCATCTGTATAGCCAAATACATTCCACTCTACGTGAGCAGCTGTAGGTTGTTGTTTAAGAAAATGTAATGTTTTTGGTGCCATCCAAAATCCCAAAGCGAGTGAAAGCACAAAGGTTGCAATTATAATAATGAGCCTTTTACGTAATTCTGTTAAATGTTCGACTAGTGTCAATTCAGGTTCTTGTGTCATTTGCTTGTACCACCCCATTTTTGTGCAAATAAAGTGAAATATGTTATGTGAATAAAAAAACTTTTTGACTAAGTAATATAACCAACTACATAGAGAAGAAGTTGAGTTTATACTACCTAAACATTATACCTCTTGAAAAGAATTTGTAAAATAAAAGTACTCTTTGTTTTTTGAACAAGTGAGAAAAATGTGTCTAAAGAAAAAAATATATACGTAATTAATACATGAAAAAACTCCTGTATCATTTGTAAGCAATTCAGGAGTTTTTCATTATATTTATATTTAGCTTTGAGTAACTTCGTCTTGATATACCGGTACCCAGCCTTCTGTTGTTACAAAGATACGAACGGCAACTACTTTACGGTCTTCTGAAAGTGTGAAGTAATGCGTGATGTTTTCTGGAACTGAAATTAAATCTCCTGGTGATAAATGTACTTCGAAGAAACTTTCGTCTTTTCCTTGGATAATGAATACCCCGTGACCACTAACAATGTATCGAACCTCATCATCTGTATGAAGATGTTTGCGTTCGAAGTTTTTTAATAACTCATCTAAGTTAGGGTTAGAATCAGATAAAGATATAACATCCGATGCTTTATAGCCACGACGATTTGAAATAGTATCAATTTCCACTTTAAAAGCGTGTAGGATTTGTTCTTTTTCTTCATCGCTAAGGTCAAATTTTTCACGAAGAGGCTCAGGTAATTTTTCGATATCCCAATGCTCGTAAATAACTTCCTGTTTTTCTAAAAAAGCTGCAACCTCGTTCTGCTCTTCAATTGTTTCTCCAATTCCTTGAAATTTAATGATCGCCATATAAAATCTTCCTTTCTTATATAGATTGTATTTGATGTAATGTTAATTGATATTGAAATAAAAACTCACAAGCTTCCAGCAGCTTCTTAGCTTCGAAAGCATCCTTACCCCAAACGGTAATACCATGATTACGAATTAATACTGCACCTTTGTTGGCATGTATATGTGACTTAAACTCCTCAGCTAATTGTGGAATATGGGCATGGTTTGGAATGATCGGGATAGTGAGTATATCGTCTTCCTCCCACATTCCAAAAGCTTTAATAAGCTCTTGATCTTGAAAATCAATTTTACCTTGCTCACCGTACAATTCGGAAATAACGTTATTTGCAACTGTGTGCACGTGAAGACTACATCCAGCAGAGGTCGTCGAATAGATAGCACAATGTAGTAATGTTTCGGCTGATGGCTTAAGATCCGTATTTTGGGCTGGATTTCCACTTGCATTTACGAGTAAAAAGTCTTCTGAAGTTCTCTTGTACTTATCTTTTCCACTAGCAGTAACTAAAAATTCAATTGGAGTGTCACTGACTTTTATAGCTAAATTCCCACTCGTTCCCATAAACCAATCACGAGCGGCTAATTCGTCCTTTATGTCGGCTAATTCTTCCCATTTAGTTTGGAATGTTTTCATATTTAAACACCTAGTCTTTTGTCGATGACATTTATGACATCATGGAAATTTTCAAATGGCTCATACGAAATATGTAATTCCTCGCATTTTTCAATGAGAAAGTCTCGAGCAATGACAACGTCAGCCAATTTGGCTGCTTCAAGATCTGTAATGGAGTCACCAATTACAATACTTAAAGCATTACTTCCTTTAAGCTTACGAATAATTGAAGGTTTACAGCAACCACAACCTTGGCTTGTACATTGCTCATCACAGCCATGTGGGAACTTGATTTGAATGTTTTCCCCTGAAAAATCCGATTCATTGCAATAGATACCAGAAAATGGGCCGAATTTCTCAAGCATTGGCTCGACAAAAAAATCTATTCCACCACTAACGATATAAAGTGGGATCTTGTTTTTTCTTGTATAAGAAACGAAATCAGCAAACCCATCACGAATTTGTGCATCCTCGAGCAAATAAGAAATAAGTTGATCTTTTAAGGAAACAGGTAATAGAGCAAACATTTCTGCTACACCTTCACGAATAGACTGTCGTTGTCCTAAAATATTCTCCTTAATCGGCAAGTATTCAGGAGGAGCAAACTGTTTCATGATGGAGATAATATTGTCTTTATTTGTAATCGTGCCATCAAAATCACAAAAGATGACTAGTTTATTCATAATGCTTACCCCCATAGTTCCAATGCTATTTTTAATTCAGCATGCTGTTCAGCTGCTTCTGCAAGAGGAACTTCTTCAATCACTGCTGCTACCGCTTGTCTAAAAGCGAGTACTCCTCCAATCGCACCTGCGGGATGACCATGTACTCCACCACCAGCATTGATAATACTATCGATTCCATAGTCGGCCATTAAAAGAGGGACTAAACCAGGATGAATACCTGCTGACGGGACTGGGAAAGTTCGTTTCACTGCACTTGCTTTCGTCAATTCTTCTCCTAGGGAAAGAGCAGTTGTTTTTTCAAGTGCAACACTTCCGTAAGGGGAAGGAAATAATGAAAAATCTGCCCCCGCATATCTTGTTAATTTACCAAGCAAAAGCGGAGTTGCAACCCCATAAAATGGGGAAGAAGTGAATGCACCACTATAGGCAGGATGAGCCATTATAGGTAATTGGATATTATTGTCTTCCGATAATTCTTGCAGTACATCTAGTCCATATGCATGAACATTTAATAATAGTGCATCAGCGCCAAGCTCCTTCGCTTTTTGTGCTTTTGCTTTCAATTCAGATGTTCGGCCAGATAGATTCACGGCATACATTGTCCGGTTTCCGGTTTCTTCATACACTTGGCGCAATACTTCTTGAGCAGTTGTAATACGTTTTTCAAAAGGAGTGAGTGGGTTTTCAAAAAGAATTTCATCGTCTTTTACGAGATCGATTCCACCGAGAGCCTGATGTCGAAGCTGTTCTGCTAAGTAATGAATATCCCGACCAATTACTCCTTTGAATATACTCATGATAAGTGGGCGATTATACACTCCTAGCTGGTCGCGGATGCTATCGATTCCAAACCTTGGTCCTGGAAATTTAGCCAAAAGTTCTGGAGAAAATTCTAAGTCAAGAAGCTTCACTTCACCGTCTAACGACAGTTTGCCAAATACTGTAGTTAAAATAGCAGGAAGATCTGCTGAAAAATTGGCACTAGGATAATTTATTTTTATTTCTGCTTTGATTTGATCTGATTTTTGTGGATGTAGAATATGCTCGAATTCAGTAATCGAAACAACATGACCTTTATGTTTTATTAATTGTTCTTGTTCCAGTAATGGTAAGTCTGTCCAGGATCCTATGGTTAAACCAAGAGCAATACCGGCTGCTTTTTTTTCAAAAGAACCGGGCTTACCATACAGTTGGTAAAGCGCTGACACTCCACTCATTCATCATCACATTCCTTTAAAATAAAATAAAAACCTCTTCAAATAAGAAGAGGTTAAAGGTTTAACGACTTCTTATTTCTCAGTCCATTGACTGCAAGAATTAGCACCGTGTCCATTAATTGGACCGGTTGCCGGGTATCGTAGGGCTTGTCCCTCCACCTGCTCTAAATAAGAAAAATTTATTCAATTGGGTTCACTTTGTATTGTCAAATTAATTACGATTATTTCATGCTCTTAGAAAATTGTCAATACAGTTTTTAGAATGTTTATTGTATTAAAAAAATGGTTGACAGTTCTTTTTTAAATATGCTAGGATTCATTTCAAACAGCATAAAGTTTTTACGTAATAGCACTCTTATCAAGAGCAGGCTGAGGGTAATGGCCCTTTGAAGCCCAGCAACCGACCGTAATACCGTTGTGAGACGGGGCGCATTTCGCGCCGAGATGAAAAATCTCGTAGGGCACGGTGCTAATTCCATCAGAAAGATAACTTTCTGAAAGATAAGAGGCGAGAGATCTCTTATTCTACGCCTCTTTCTTTGGAAAGAGGCTTTTTATTTTGTAGAGGAAAGGTAGAGAAGAATGACGATAGATACGAAAAAACAATACGAATCATTAACAGAAGAGCGTGCGATTTTATATGCAAAAGGATTGCACATTTTTTCAGACGATGCGGAGTTACATTGCAGAGAAATTGGTGATGGCAATCTAAATTATGTATTTCATATTAAGGATGCAAAGAGCAAAAGAAGCCTTATTATCAAACAAGCATTGCCCTATGCCAAAGTAGTTGGTGAAAGTTGGCCACTTACGTTAAAGAGAGCGATTATTGAGGCAAATGCATTAAAGAAACAAGCGGAGTATGTACCAACTTTGGTTCCAACTGTATACGCTACTGATGAAGATCTTGCAATAACAGTTATGGAGGATTTATCCTATTTGAAAATTGCACGAGAAGGATTAATCCACCTTGAATCTTACCCGAAACTGTCGAAGGACATAGGTGAGTATCTTGCTCAAACGCTGTTTCATACGTCAGATTTTGCATTACACCCATTTGAAAAAAAACGATTAGTGTCCGAGTTTTCAAATCCAGAGCTATGTAAAATCACGGAAGATCTTATCTTTACGGATCCATTTTTTGATCATGAAACAAATGATTTTGAACCTTCGTTGAGAGCGGAAGTAGAGGCTGTTTGGAATAATGAACTTCTAAAGCTCGAAGTTGCGAAATTGAAGAGAGGTTTCTTGACGGAAGCAGAAGCTTTGCTTCATGGTGATTTACATACGGGAAGTATCTTTGCTAGTGAAACGGAAACGAAGGTAATTGACCCAGAGTTTGCTTTTTATGGTCCTATTGGATTCGATATTGGGATATTTTTAGCAAACTTAATCGTGCAATCTATTACTAGAGAAACAGAAGCGCGAAATACTATTCTTCAACATATCGAACAAACCTGGGAAGTGTTTTCTTCGAATTTTTCAACACTTTGGAAATCAAAAAGTATTGAATCCTATAAAGATACGAAGGGATTTGAAGAGTACGTATTAGATAAAATTTTTCGTGATACGCTCGGTTTTGCTGGTTGTGAATTAATTCGAAGAACAATCGGGTTAGCTCATGTGAAGGATTTAGATGCGATTGCAGAAGAAGAACAAAGACTTCATTTCAAAAAACAGGCATTACAAGTAGGAAAGGCACTTATTTTAAAACGTTATGATTTACATTCTATTGATGCAGTAATCGCGTTACTGGAGGAGTTGCACAAATGAGTATTCCGTTATCTATCGAGTGGAGCAATGGTCAGCTTAGAATTTTGGATCAGCAGAAGTTACCTCTAGAGATTGAATATGTAGCACTGGAAACATTGGAGGACGTGTATGACGCAATTATCACGTTAAAAGTAAGAGGTGCACCTGCTATTGGTATTACAGCCGCATACGGATTAGCTAAAGTAGCGCAGCATTACGAAACGAATACTTTAGAAGAATTTCTAGAACAACTAAAAAAAGACGCAATATATTTAGGGGATTCGAGACCAACTGCAGTCAACTTAGTTTGGGCTCTAGATCGTTTGCGTAGCGCTGTTCAACAAACTGTAACTATACAAGAAGCGAAGAACCGTCTCTTAGAGGAAGCTGTAAATATCCACAAAGAAGATGAAGTTTCATGCCGAAATATTGGCGAGTTTGCTTTATCTTTGCTTGAAAATCATACGAGGGTAATGACCATTTGTAACGCAGGATCCATTGCAACTGCAAAATATGGAACCGCACTAGCACCATTCCATCTCGGAAGCGAACAAGGAAAACAGTTTCAAGTATACGCATGTGAAACTAGACCAGTATTTCAAGGTTCACGACTTACCGTATGGGAACTTCAGCAATCTGGTGTAGATGTCACACTTATAACAGATAGTATGGCTGCGCATACAATCGGTGCAAAAGGAATTGAAGCAATTATCGTTGGCGCAGACCGAATCGTAGCTAATGGCGATACAGCGAATAAAATCGGAACACTCAATTTAGCTTTATTAGCGCATGCATTTAACATTCCATTTTACGTGGCTGCACCTTCTTCTACTTTTGATTTGACGATTCAAAACGGTAAGGAAATACGGATTGAAGAGCGTCCAGCAGAAGAAATAACACATGTTGCAGGGAAACTAGTTGCCCCGCCAAATACAAAAGTCTTTAATCCTGCTTTCGATGTCACACCAGGCAAATATATTACAGCAATCATTACGGAAAAAGGAATCATTTATCCAGAATACAATAAAAACATTCCCATAATATTGGATACAGAAAAAGGAGCAAAATTATGAAGAGAAAAGCAAGTTGGTTACTATCAGTTTTATTAATTACTGGAGTCATCTTAACTGGATGTCAGCCAAAAGGCGATGCGAAAGAAGCTACATCAACATCTGCTACGTCGAAAGCTTCAAATAATCCACTAGCTGGTAAAAAAGTTGCTTTAGTGATGCAACAAAACCTTGGTACATTCTCAGCTCAATACATTGAAGGTATAAAAGAGCAGGTGGAGAAATTTGGAGGTACTGTTACCGTATTTACTTCTGAAGGGGATTTAGCAAAAATGGCTTCTAATCTCGATGCAGCAGTGAACCAAGGAGTAGATGGAATCTTAATCGATCACGGTACAAAAGAAGCGCTTAATCAAGGTGTACAAAATGCGATTGATAAAGGAATACCAGTGGTAACTTTTGATGCAGGTGTGGAAGTGAAAGGAATAACAGAATTACAACAGGGCGACCAAAAGATGGCCGAAATGACATTAGATAAATTAACAAAAGATACAAATGGAAAAGCAAACATAGTAAAAATATGGGTAGCGGGTTTTGCTCCGATGGAAAGAAGACAAGCTGCGTATAAACAATTTCTACAAGCAAACCAAGGGATAAAAGAAATTGCTACTTTCGGAGCTGCTACTCAAAATACAGCTTTAGATACACAAGCTCAAATGGAAGCAATTTTAAAACAATACCCAAACAAAGGTGATATCACGGCTGTTTGGGCAGCGTGGGATGAATTTGCAAAAGGTGCAGTACGCGCTATCGAACAAGCGGGAAGAACGGATATTAAAGTCTATAGCATCGATATGAGTGATGAAGATTTACAAATGATCCAAAAAGAAAATAGTCCATGGGCAGCTTCTGCTGCTGTGGATCCAATGGATATAGGACGAATCCAGGTTCGCTATTTATACCAAAAAATTAATGGAGAGACACCAGAAGATAAAGTTGTACTAGAACCAGTTTTTGTAGATGTACAAAAGCTTCCAAAAGAAACGGTGACGACGAATGATTTACACAAGTATATCGAAGGTTGGGGAGCAAGTGAACAAGGGTACACAGATGCATTGAAAGAGTTAGAAAATCAATAACATCAACTAATTGCAGCTGTCCTTCAAAGTGGGCAGCTTCTTTTTAACAGAAGAAAAGAAAGGAGAAACGCTATGATAAATTCTTTTCTTTCAATGAATTCAATACATAAATCATTTGGGAATGTGACAGCACTTGAGGATGCACAATTTCACTTAGCAAAAGGTGAAGTGCATGCATTACTCGGTGTAAATGGAGCGGGAAAGAGCACGCTAATAAAAATCTTATCAGGTGTATATGAACCTGACGAAGGAGAAATTTTGTTGGACGGAAAAAGTATACGACTTCGTTCACCGAAAGCTGCAAAAGATCATGGAATTTATTGTGTTTATCAAGAAGTGGATACCGCGATCGTTTCCGAATTATCGGTTGCAGAAAATATAATGCTCGATACAATCGCTACTAATAGCCATTTTTTCATCTCAACACCGAAGCTACATAAGGAAGCGAAAAATGCACTGAAGCAATTGCAAGCGGAGGATATAGATGTGCAACAACCAGCATTTAAGCTTACTTTAGCAGAAAAACAATTAGTATTAATTGCACGAGCGCTTGTTAGCTCAGCAAAAATTATTATTTTCGATGAACCAACAGCACCTTTGTCGCTCCATGAGTCGAATAAGCTGTTTACAGTTATTCACAAACTAAAAAAGCAAGGAGTCGGTTGTATATTTATTTCACATCGACTACCGGAAGTATTCCAAATTAGTGACCGCATTACTGTATTGCGTGATGGAAGATTAGTAGAAACTTTTCATACAAAAGATGCTCAACAAGAAGAGATTATAGAAGCGATGCTAGGTACTTCTTTTAATCATGAGCAAGTTGACAGAAATTATTCTATAGGAGAAACGTTACTCTGTGTAAGTAAATTATCAGACGGTCAGAAGCTAAAAGATCTTACCTTTACTGTTTCAGCAGGAGAAATTGTTGGGATTGTTGGACTTGTCGGTGCAGGGAAAACAGAGCTTGCGAAAGCCTTATTTGGTTTGGGACAACTGAAAAAAGGGATTATTGAGTTTAACGGTAAGAAGTTTGTTGCAAAACACCCGGGAGATGCAATAAAAGTCGGGATGGCACTTATTCCAGAGGAACGTAGAAAAGAAGGGCTTTTTGTACACGAGTCATTACAAACGAATGCGTCTTTTCCAAACTTAAGCAAATTTTCACGCCTTCTATTTATGAGTAAAAGAGCAGAAAAACAGTTCGCAAAGGAAATCATCCATCAATTACAAATTAAAACGGATAACACGGAAACACCGCTTACGCATTTAAGTGGTGGAAATCAGCAAAAAGTAGTTATTGGAAAATGGATTTCACGTAACTCCAAATTATATTTATTTGATGAACCGACCAAAGGTGTCGATATCGGTGCAAAACAGGACATTTTTAAGCTAATTCGTGGCCTGGCGGAGAGCGGAAAAGGATGCCTTTATTTTTCGAGCGAAATTCACGAAGCAATTGGTATTTCGGATCGTATTTTGGTCATGTATAACGGTCAATTCGTGAAGGAATTTTCACGTGAAGATGCGACCCAAGAAAGGATTTTTTTATATGCAAGCGGGGGAAAAGAAGAATAAGTTACAAGAGAAAGGAATTCAATTTTTATTTAAATATGGAGCAATCGCTTTATTATTTATAATAATTTTGTATTTTAGCTCCATTAGCAATGCTTTTTTTACATATGCAAATCTCACAGACATACTACGTTCTATATCCATCGTTACTCTTTTAGCTTTAGGTGTCACTTTTACACTAGTTGTGGGTGGTTTTGATTTGTCTGTTGGTTCTACTATGTCGCTATCAACTGTCTTAACAGCCTCACTGATGGTATGGTATGAAATGCCGCTTTGGTTAGTATTAATATTACCTATACTAATTGGCGTGTTAGTTGGACTACTCAATAGTTTCCTTATAGTGGTAATAGGTATACCAGATCTACTCGCAACACTAAGTATGATGTATATTGTTGCAGGTTTTCATCGTACATATACGGAAGGTTACTCTATTTATAATAATATGCCACTTACTTCCGGAGGCACTGCAAATGGTCAATTATCCGAAGCGTTTCTTTGGATTGGTCAAGGTAGGATGCTTGGGCTACCTGTTCCAGTATGGATTATGCTTGTAATGGTTTTGATCGCATATGTTGTACTCCAACATACACGTTGGGGACGCGTACTTTATATGACGGGTGGTAACGCGGAAGCTGCAACATTATCAGGAGTGGATATACGTAAAGTAAAATGTTCCGCGTACGTGATATCTGGGATTTTTGCTTCTATGGCAGGTATATTATTTACGGCACGAGTTGGCTCAGGTCAAATTGACGCGGGAGCACCACTTTTAATGGAAGCGGTAGCTGCGGTCTTTGTTGGATACTCAGTCCTTGGAACGGGAAAACCAAATGCAATTGGTACATTTTTTGGAGCAGCGGTAATTGGCATTTTGCTTAATGGTTTAACCATTTTGAATTTACCGTACTATGCATTTGATATTATTAAAGGAATCGTTTTAGTTTCAGCACTCGCTGTTACGTATGTTTACGCAAAAAAACGATTTACCCAAACTTAATAAATTTTGTGTCTCGAAGTACTTGTTTTCTGTGCATGCAAGTATATAATTCTAGCATATCCTATATTATTTATTGAATGGGCTGATAGAATGAGACCTTATAATGAAAAGATTAGTATTTACCACGGAATGGCATCTACTATAGCACTTAATTTTTCCAATAACTTTTTACCCATCTTCGCAATTACGATACTAGGGGCGACTAATTATCAAGTTGGATTAATTAGTTCATTACCGCCTTTAATCGCATTGTTAATGACAATTCCAGCAGCCATATTATTAAATAAGGCGCGTGCTCAGAAGAAACTAGTGGCGATGTCTGTTTTACTTGCTCGGCTTATGTTCTTGTTAATTGTACTAGTTGTCCTTTTACCTTCTCCATCTCTCCAAAGATGGGCTTTTTTAGGAATTATTGCTTTCATTAGCGTCCCAAATACAGTAGCCAATATTGGGTGGCAAACATTCATTAGTGGAATGATCAAAGAATCTAGAAGAGGGCAATTTTTTAGTGATCGAAACCGACTGTTAACGGTGGTCGGACTTGTGTCGACGTTACTTATCGGCATTTTAATGAAAGATTCCTCGGAAAGTGTTGTAGCGTATCAAATACTTTTCACAATAGCTTTTGGTTTTGGATTATTAGAAGTTTTTTTTCTATTAAAGCATCAAGAAGAAGTTGCGCAAGTAGAGAATGAACAAGTGAAAAAGAAGTCTATGGACTGGAGCATCTTTAAAAATAGCAACTTTGTTTGGTTTTTAGCGGCAGCGCTTTTTTTTAATTTTGCTTGGCAATCGGCTTGGGGATTATTCAATATTTATAATGTAAGAGTAGCAGGTGCAACAATATTTTGGATTAGTATGTTTTCAGTTGGTAATATGCTCATACAGTTTTTAACGTTTCCAATGTGGAAGAAATGGGCAGATAAAAAATCTAATATGCAGGTTTTTATATGGGCTGCAATTGGTATGGCGACTACTCCTTTCTTGACTGTGTTATCTACTAACTTGTACTATTTAACATTTGTTCAAGCTATATCAGGTTTTTTCTTGTCTGGAACTGTATTGATACTCTTTAATTTATTGTTAGAGCAATCTCCCGAACAATCTCGTACATATTGCATTACAACTTACAACGTATTGCTCGCCTTCGTTGCATTCGTAGCACCACAAGTAGGTATTTGGCTATTAGCTCAATTAGGAATGGAAATGGCGATGTATATTAGCTCTGGATTACGATTTTTAAGTGCTTTTGGGTTTTTGTATGTATCTATCCGACATAAAAAACATTAAGCATTTAATAGAAAAAGCGCCCGTACATGGGGCGCTTTTTCTATTTCCCTATACCATGCAAGATGAATTGGACGGTGCGCTCTGTTTCTAGTTCATCATCCCATTCACTGTCGGGGAAAAAGATGTACCGTGAAAATAAGTAGCCAAATATACTTGTGACGGCAAGTCTTGCCATACTTGCAGGTGGCATTTCGATTAGTTGTCCTTTATCTTGGTACCCTTTAATGACGATTAATATTCGATCAAATACTTTCTTCGCAATCTGGTCTAGAAACTGTTCTTTCAATTCTGGTTGGAACGGGATTTCTTGAATCATAATTTTGATAACAGGGAGAAGCTTTTTAATAAGTACTCTTCGGTTTTCAATTGTAGCTCTTAGAAAGTCCTCAGCATTTTCATAGGGGTGATCTAATACTTTGTGAAAGTCATTTACAATGACTGGTCCTATTAGCTTTGTCATAAGTGGAGCAACAATGGAGACGAGTAATTCTTTTTTCGTTTTATAATGCCGGAAAATCGTTCCTTCTGCTACTCCAGCTTTTTTAGCAATTTCATTTGTAGAAGTAGCAGCATAGCCCTTTTCCGAAAATGATTCAATGGCAGCAACGATAATTTTTTTCTGTTTATCGGTGAATTTTTCTTCGTCAAATAATTGTTCTAATAAAAGTTCTTCTTCTGACATTGTTTACTCCTTTTAAATTTTTCGATATTTCTTCAAAGCCAATATATTTAACACAATAAAAATGAAGGCAAACCCTAATAATACAAAGAGGTCGTTTTTAATACTTTCGATTCCCAATCCTTTATACATAACATCCACTAAGGCATTACCACCGTAATACATTGGCATGCATTTAGCAATAATTTGCATCCATGCAGGCATTCCCTCAATTGGAAGAATCCCAGCGAAAAAGACTTGCGGAATAATTGCAATCGGTATAAACTGCATCATTTGAAACTCTGAGTTCGCAAATGCGGATAATAATATACCAAGCAACAATGCAACCAGAGCTAAAGATAAATTAATTAATACAACATTCCAAAGAGAACCAATGAGCATAATGTCTAAAACCTTAACCGAATATAAAACAACAATTAATGTTTGAACAATGGCAAATAATCCATATCCAATTAAATAGCCAAATACAATATCCCGTCGCTGAATGGGTGTTGCCATTAATCGATCTAGTGTACCGGTAGTTCGCTCTCGTAATAATCCAATGCCAGAAATGAGAAAGACGAAGAAGAATACAAAGAAACCAACCAAAATAGGACTTAATTGATCAAAAAATGTAGTATCACCACTTCCATAAATATAAGCAGTTTCTATTTCTGGAGTGTTCAATTGATCCATTTTTACTGGAATATTTGGTAGTTTACTTTGTATATCTTGGACGAATTTGTTCAAGTTATTAGCCTTTGTCTTTGCATTTTCAACCGAAATAGCCTGCGATACCTTTGTTTGTAATATCTTTGACGAGGAGGGTTGATCGTTCGTAAGGGTTAAATGAATTGAATCTCCTTCTATTTGAAGTATTCCATCTAAGTTATCCTTTGATATCATTTGTTTTGTGTTTGTCAGTTTATCGTATAGGACTACTTCTATATCTTTGCCTTTAATTTGTTCTATTAAAGATTCTTCCGCGCCATATATCCCTAATTTAGGAGAGGCTGAATCTGCAGAAAGCAGATAATGTAGCAAAGTTAATATGACTAATGGAGCAACCATCATTAAAGCTAGAGTTCGTTTATCTCGTACCATTTGGATACAAATCCGTTTAACTAATGCGATTGTTCTCATCTTTTTCACCTCCAGCTTTCAAAAATACTTCCTCAAGACTATCAATTTCGAAATGGTTTTTCAGTTCTAACGGTGACCCACTCGATATAATTTCACCATCTCGAACCATCGCAAGTTGATCGCATTTTTCTGCCTCGTCCATGACATGGGTTGTTATCAAGATTGTTTTCCCTTCATTTTTAAGACGTGTTATTTCTGCCCAAATAGACTTTCGAAGTTCTGGGTCAATTCCAACAGTTGGCTCATCTAATATTAATATTTGCGGGTCATGTATTAATGCAACTGCAAGTGATAACCTTCGCTTCATTCCGCCTGAATAATTCTGCACTTTTTTGGATAGATGAGCAGTGAGGTTAACTAAATCTGCAGCGTAAGCAATTCGCTTTTTTTGCACATCTTTGTTCAATTTATAAAGCGAAGCAAAAAACGCAAGATTTTCTTGACCGGTTAAATCATTGTACAAAGCATCTGCCTGAGCCATATAACCAATTTTCTGTAACAGTTTCAAATTAGGGACTTTTGTATTAAGTACTTGCACTTGGCCAGTGGAAGGTTGGTCCATACCTACAATAATTTTTACTAATGTCGTTTTACCAGAACCTGAAGGACCGATTAATCCGTAAATTTGTCCAGCATCTACTGAAATGCTTATGTTATTTAAGACAGACTTTTTTCCGAAGCTTTTGCTTACTTGACCTAATACAATTGTTGAAGTCATTTTCAAACCTCCCTTTAATTTAGAAGTGAGTAATCACTCATTGTTAATTATATGCTTTACCATACAGAGGTCAATACTATCTAAATAAATTAATTGATGTCGAATAAGAGGGGAATTTAGAATATTTTACACATTTTATTGTATAAGAAATCTAATTATTGTAAATGATTCCAAGGGAGGTGCTCCCTATGAAAAGCTTATATTCATTACTAATATCTGTTATTTCGGTCTTATTCTATTCTAATTTACAAGTGAACGAACCTTTCAACGAAAAGTTCCACGGGAAACAATTTTCGACATTTCGTATGGATTATGAGGAGGAAATTATAGAGGTTGGTATGATTGGAGACATTTTATTGCATTATCCATTATACAATTACGAAAGCTTTCTACCATCCTTTGAACCAATAAGAGAGGAGCTAGAATCATTAGATATTTTATTGGCCAATCAGGAATCTATCCCAGCAGGAACAGAGTTTGGATACTCGGGTTACCCTAATTTCTCAAGTCCTGCACATATTATTGGAGATTTAAAAACGGTTGGGGTGGATATGATATCAATAGCGAATAATCATACACTTGACCAAAAAGAAGCGGGTGTCTTATCGGCTATTAATCATATGAAAAAGTACGATATTCCCTACATTGGTGCCTATGAATCATTGAAAGACCAAAAAACGGATCGAATTTTACAAGTTAAAGACATTGATTTTGGGTTTCTTGGTTATACATACGGAACGAATGGCCATATAATTCCTACCGGTAAAGAATATTTGGTAAACCAAATTGATCCCGACCGGATTTCGGAGGACATTCGAACATTAAAACGAAAAGTTGATTTCGTTATTGTGAGCATTCATTGGGGTAATGAATATGAACTGGACCCGAATGACGAACAAAAACAGTTAGCCCTAATAATGGCTGATGCAGGTGCTGACATTATATTCGGCCACCACCCTCATGTTATTCAACCATATGAAATGATTACAACAAATGAAGATCACGAAACGCATGTGTTTTATTCATTAGGAAATTTCTTTTCTGGACAGACATTCGATTATACGAATGTGGGTGGGTTAGCGAAAGTGAGCATCATAAAAAGGACGGTCAATGGTAATCGAGCAATGGTGATCGGAGTGCCTTCTTTTTATGCTACTGCTGTTTTGCAAGGGGATCCTGTGAGCATATATCCACTCAAAGATGTCGAAACCCTAATGGGTCAAAGTGATTGGTGGATACAGTCACATGTGTTTGGTAAATAATATCAATAGACCAACGTACTTTAACTTTATATATTTTAATGTTAAACTATATTGGAAAAAGGAGATGTTCTTATTGAGTAGACTACAAGGGAAGATAGCTATTATTACTGGCGGAGCTTCAGGAATAGGAAAAGGAATGGCAATGGCATACGTAAAAGAGGGTGCCACTGTAGTTATCGTAGATCTTAATGAAGAATTTGGAATGCAATCAATAAAAGAATTACAAGCGTATGCACCAGAATCTATCTTTATCCAAGCAAACTTGGCAGAACGTGAAAAATTGGCAGGTATTATTGACCAAGTTATAAGTAAGTTTGGGAAATTGGATATTCTCGTTAATAATGCACATGCTTCTCGCATTAAGACAATCGAGGAAGCGACTCAAGAAGACTTTGATCTATCCTTTAATACTGGTTTCTATCCGACGTTTTACTTAATGCAAGCTGCTCTACCTCATTTAAAAGAGACGCAAGGAAAAATTATTAACTTTGCATCAAGTGCAGGTATTAATGGAGATGCAACGCAAGTAACCTATGCAGCAGCAAAAGAAGCAATTCGTGCAATTACTCGTGTTGCAGCAAATGAGTTTGGACCATTCGGCATTAACGTAAACTTAATCGCACCGATTGCAAACTCACCTGGTATGCAAGCATGGGCGGAAGAAAATCCAGAATATTATCAATCCATGCTTTCAAAAATCCCGCTTAGAAGACTAGGGGAATTAGAGGGCGATATAGGAAGAGTTGCTGTATTTTTAGCAAGTTCTGATTCAGATTATATTTCGGGTCAAACAATAATGGTTGATGGTGGAGCTACGAAACTAAGATAAATTATACTATTAAATTTGGACAAAAGAGGAGAAATTATTATGGGTCGTGTACAAGGTAAAGTAGCATTAGTAACAGGTGGAGCATCAGGTATTGGATTGTCAACTGCGCAACTTTTAGCAAAAGAAGGAGCAAAAGTTGTCATTGCAGATTTTAATGTAGACGGTGCGAAAGAAGCAGCGGAAAATATTAAAAGTCAAGGTGGAGAAGCAGTAAGTATATTCTTAGATGCATCTAAAGAAGAATCTATAAAAGAAGCAGTTGAATTCACTGTAAATCATTACGGTTCCCTAACGGTTTTGTATAACAATGTTGGTATGACAAATCTTAAAAAGGATTTGGATGTTGTGAACATGGACCTAGATGAATGGGATAAATTAATGAACGTAAATACGAAAAGTGTGTTACTAGGTAGCCGTTTCGCTATTCCACATATGATAAAAGCTGGTGGTGGTTCTATTATAAATACAGCTTCCATGGCAGCATTTGCATCAGATTCAGTACGCTCTGCATATGGAGCGTCAAAAGCTGCAGTTGTTCAGTTGACAAAGTATATTGCGACTCAATATGGTAGAGATAATATTCGTTGTAATGGAGTTGCACCAGGCCTTATTTTAACGCCTGCAGCTAAAAATAATTTACCTCCAGCTCTATTAGATATTTTCGGAAAATATAATGCACTTCCATATCATGGTGAGGCAGACGATATTGGAAACACGGTGTTGTTTCTAGCTTCTGATGAATCTAAATTCATTACTGGACAAACAATTCAAGTGGAGGGTGGCCATTATCTTGCCAACCCGACTGTACCAGACTTCAAAGAACTAATGAAAAAATCACAACAAGCTTAAAAAAGTGCCTTCGACCTGATATATATTAGGTCGAAGGTTTTTTTTCACTTTCCAATGGCATAGTAAGAAGCGGTTTATATTCTTTATTCATTAAGACATTTTTAAATGCTAAAACATGTCTTTTTGTTTCCATAATTGGAGCACATATACATGAAAAAGTGCGTTTAAATGCTAGTTGGTTAAGATGAAGAATAGCTAAATCTTGTTGTTTAACTTCTTTATAAATTGTATGAATAGATAATAGCGATAGACCTTCCTTGCTAAGAGTAACCATTTCTTTAATTCCTTGATTACTATTGATAGTGACTATGGATTCTGCTTTTAATCCGTTGGAACGTATTACATGTTTTAGGTATTCACGTGTTCCTGAACCTTCCTCCCTCATAAACCACTTCTGATTTTGAAGATCATTGATAGTAAGCGACTTTTTTAAAGCAAGTGGATGATGAGAAGAGCTAACAATAAATAATTCATCTTCCATGAAAGGCTCTACTTGTAGTTCTTTATCATTTGTTTGTCCTTCTATTAGGCCGATATCTACTTTGAATAATCGAACGGATTGAACAATGTCTTCCGTATTCCCAATAAATACTTCCAACTCAAGACTTGGATGCAGGGAATGAAGTTCGATGATTAAGGAAGGGAGAATGTATTCTCCAATTGTAAAACTTGCCCCAATGATTAACTTACCTCTAATTTCATGTTGATGTTCTAGAATATCCTTTTGGGTTTGCTCATACATAGAAAGCATTTGTTTAGCTCGTTCATACAATATTTCTCCAGATGGAGTAATTTTTAATAATTTGGGGGATCTTATGAACAATTCTGTTTGAAATTCTGCTTCTAAATTTTTTATATGGACACTAACACTTGGTTGAGATATATGAAGGAGCGTCGCAGTTTTTGTAAAGTTTTTAACTTCTGCCAGTGTCACAAAAGTTTTTAGTGCATCATAGTTCATTAATTATCACTCCTTCATTAAAATTATTAATTGAAATCATTATATATATGTATTTTACTAATAATGAAGATAAACGTATAGTGAACTTAAATATAAAGGAGGATACTTTTAAGATGAATAAGAATATACATTTCTTTTATGGTATAGGAATTACATTAATCATTGCGTTAATAGCAAAAATGTTAGCAGGAATTCCGTTTTTATCTATAATGGGGCAATTAGTAATTGCCATAATTTTAGGAATGATTTGGAGTGCAACAATCGGTGTTCCGGCACAATTCCAACAGGGAGTGACATTTTCAAGTAAAAAGTTATTACGACTAGGAATTATTTTATTGGGTATGAGATTAAATCTAGCCGATATTTATGATGCTGGGTTAAGCGTTTTTTTTATAGCACTTATTAATATCATTTTTGCCCTATTCGTTGTGTATGGCTTAACCCGTTTATTTGGTGTAGATAAGAAATTAGGTATTTTAACAGCTTGTGGTACAGCTATTTGTGGAGCAGCCGCGGTCGTAGCAATTGCACCACAAGTAAAAGCTAACGATGATGAAACTGCTATCGGCGTTGCAACAATTGCTATACTTGGTACGTTATTTACGTTAGTATATACTTTTATTTATCCTGTACTAAATTTAACTGCTAAAGGATACGGTGTTTTTGCCGGAGGAACTCTTCATGAAATTGCCCATGTTATTGCAGCGGCAGCTCCAGGGGGGAGTGAAGCAGTAGATTTAGCTGTCATTGTAAAGCTAACTCGCGTTGCATTGTTAGTTCCGATTGCTTTAGTGATAGGATTTATCATGCAAAGAAGAGAAAAAGACGGAGAGAAAAGTAAATTTTCAATGTCTAGTATCCCTTGGTTCATTATTGGATTTCTTGTGATGAGCGGTATTAATACACTTGGAATATTCCCTGAATCATTTGCCAGTTTTCTTGTCTTAGTAGCATATCTGCTAATTGCAATGGCAATGGCGGGATTAGGATTAAACATAAACATTAAAACATTTAGAAAGTTAGGCGTAAAACCTTTTATAGCTGGTCTCATCGGTTCTGTCTTTTTATCCATTCTTGGATATATTCTTGTGTTTGTTTTTCATCTAAATGTTTAGAAGGAGGATGCAATGAAAGAACAAGATCACGATCGGTTGCTTCGTATTAAAACAGAGGGTATAAGAGAGTGGCAGCACCAATCTGCACATTATAATCGTTATGAAGCAACCCCTTACATAGCGTTAGAAGCTCTTTTCGATGAGTATACATGTAATTCGAATGATAAATTTGTAGATTTCGGTTGCGGAAAAGGCCGATTTCCTTTTTATATACATCATCATCTGCATGTATCAGTTACAGGGGTCGAAATGAGTGGACAACTATATCAGGAATCGATGGAAAACTTAGCAAGTTACATGGGTAGATCCAAGCAAACAAGAGCATCAATTGGATTTGAACGAATGCTAGCGGAGGAATACAAGGTGGATTTTAAAGATAATCGTTTTTACTTCTTTAATCCATTTTCTATTCAAATCTTTCAAAAGGTTATCGATAACATTCTTTTATCGATTGAAAATTACCCGCGTTCGGTCGATGTTATCTTATATTATCCTACTTCGGATTATATTCAATTTCTTGAAATAAATACTCCTTTTGAATTGTTTAAAGAAGTGAAGGTACCCGAATTATATGAGCAAAATAGCAATGAACATTTTGTAGTTTTTCGGTGCGAATAAATGACTCTTTCGCCCATCTTGTTTGCGCATTAAGATATATAAATTTAGGATATTAACATCTGCCACAAGATTACTGAAAAAAGAGGATCTGGAAGTGACACAGTCACTTTCAGATCCTCTATAAAATTCTTCGTTTATAGTGTAGTTTATGTTTAGTCCAAAACACTCTGGAAATAGTAAAGACAAGATGCACTTAAAGGACGCTTGCACTTTTCTTATTTCATAAAGGGTTCCAGAAGTTCCTCGTATTTCACATACCAAGATTTCCAACTATCGTTTCTAGACTCAATTGTTCTGCCATCTAAAATTGCCTCGATTACATTAAAACAAACATGCCATCCCGCTAAATCTTTGATTGTATGTTCTGTGAAAGAAGACAGCGTTTCTATAAAAACGAATCGACATCCTTCTAAATAAGGGGACAATTCGAATCTTGCAACCTCTTTACCCCATTCAAAAGCTAAAACTTTCATAGGTTCAAAATCTAAAATCTTCATGTCAATGAAAGTCCCATCTTTCATATCAAATTTGATCAAACCATCATTTCGCAAATCAACAACTTGAAGTTCCGTGAACCATTGTTGCAGTTTCTCATTGTCAGTCAGCATCGACCAAACATTCTCTACTGAATGGCAGATATGACGTTCATAATATGCCGTATAGATTTCATTTTCTTTTTGAATCGTTGCAAGCATTGTAAATTCCCTCCTAATTTAATCATAATCTTTTTAAGATTTTCCGGGACGCTGAGTGAAGTCTTTTTCTTTCATCTAAATACAGTGCATTGCTTCTTCTGCTTCATCCCATGGAACTTTATAACCTTTTCCTTTGGCGCAAAATATAGAAGTCGATGTATATTCAGGATCTGCTTCTTTATTATAGCCAATTTTTTCAATGACCTCTTCTATGTTATGACATCGGTCATATCCCCCAAATAGTAAACTTAGAGTTCCTTTACCATGGGTGAAAGAAGAGAAGATTGTACTATAATTCATAAATGTTGCGACGGGTACTCGTCCTTTAACGATTACTTTGTCTCCCATATTTTCGGGTGATTCAAAGGTTCCGTGAGCTTGTTGAATGTCAGATAAGACTCGTCCAATAAGATCCATCTCTACTTTAATTTTAAAGTCGTAAAATGGTTCTAGTAGGATATTCTGAGCTTTCTCTAAGCCTTGTCTCAAAGCTCTGTAAGTTGCTTCTCTAAAGTCTCCACCGGATGTATGTTCATTATGCCCACGACCAGTAAGTAGTGTAACTTTTACATCGGTTAATGCAGAACCCGTTAGTAACCCGTGATGGTCCCGCTCCAACAAATGATGTCGGACTAAGTTTTGATTGCCAATCGATAAATCATTCGCATGGCATACATTTTCAAATGATATCCCGCTGCCACGTTTAGCTGGTTCGATTAGAAGATGTACTTCTGCATAATGTTTTAACGGCTCAAAATGTCCATAGCCTTTTACAGTGGTATCTGTTGTTTCCTTATAAAGAATTCTAGGTTCGCCAAAAGACACGTGGAAGTGAAAACGCTCTAGAACAATTTGCTCCAGTACCTCAAGTTGAATCACACCCATCACATGTACATGAACTTCTTGAAAATGCTCATCCCAAAAGACACGTAAAGAAGGATCCTCTGCATCTAGAAGTTTAAAACAACGTAGTACCTCTTTGACATGGATAGAAGCCTCAAAGATAACTTTTGACTTTAATGTTGGGATCATATCAAATGCCACCCTATCATTGATAGCACCAATTCCAACACCAATTGAAGCAGAGGTTAACCCTGTTACAGCAACTAATTCACCGGCAACGGCTTGATCAACGGGTTTGAATTTATTTCCATTATATAAACGAATCTGCGTAATTTTCTCTGTGTGCTCATCGTAGTTCACTTCATCTCGAACTTTTAGTGTTCCATTTACTAATTTTAGAAAAGTAACTCGATTTCCACTGTCATCATGGCGAATTTTATATACCTGTGCGGAAAAATTATTGTCGGGATTATAGGAAGTCTCTGTTAACATATCCAGGTTATCTAAAAATTCGAGGATACCGATATCTTTTAATGCAGAACCGTTTGCACAGGGAAAGATTTTATTTTCATGAATCATTCGTTTGAATGTCCGTATCCACACGTCTTGATCGTATCCAGTGTCCATGTATTTTTCCAAAAGTTCTTCATTCCGTTCCGCAATAAATTCAATGAGCGCATCGTTAAAAGAATTCGTCAAATCACATACGTCTTCGGATAAATTGGACCGAATTTCAGCTATAATGCTCGCTGTATTAGTTCCTTCATAATCGGTTTTATTGATAAAGAAAAAAGTTGGCACTTGGTGTTTGCGAAGTAACTGCCAAACGGTTTCTGTGTGACCTTCTACGCCATCTACTGCACTAATAATGATAATGGCGTAGTCCATCACTTGAATTGCCCGCTCCATCTCTGGAGAGAAATCGACATGACCGGGAGTATCAATAATATAGTAGGTCGAATCATGATAAGTAAATATTCCTTGATCAGCAAAAATAGTAATGCCTCTATTTTTTTCAATCGAATGACTGTCGAGGAAAGAGTCTTGATGATCGACACGACCTCTTTTCCTAATCGTCTGTGTATGATAAAGAAGCTGCTCGGAGAAAGTAGTTTTTCCAGCATCTACATGTGCAAGAATTCCTATCGTTTTATACACTACGTCACCTCTGTTCTCTCTAGCTTTTAACTCTATTATAGCAAACGATTTAGTTGGTAGATTTCACCTGACAATCGGTCCAGCTTTTCTTAGTTGCACGGGTATTTTCCTATAGTGTTATACTATAAAGACATTTAGTTTAGGGGAGGTAACCAATTATGCAGTATTCAAAATCCAAAATGGAAGAACTAGTGAAGTATAGTCCTGAACTTTCTAAACGATTAAAAGAAGTTATGAAAGAACATGACTTAGAAAAAAGTTTTGCGTTAAAAGCTTTATATCACTCAGAAGTAAAAGATGGCGGGAAATATCAGCGAGATTATCAGGATCTTTAATGTTCAAAAAGCGTGGTGAGTTCAATAGAACTCGCCACGTTTTTTTTATTTTTGTTTAACAACTGTCATCTCTCCATACAGTTCTTTACAAAATGCACATAGTAAATTTACAAAATCATCAAACTTCTTTAACAATTGAGGAATAAAATTCTAATTAGAAACTTAATAGGAAACAGAGAGGAGAGTTTCTAGGCTAGGTAGGTTTTGCTAAAAAAGAAAGCAACTAAATGGGGGAAGAGAAAATGAAGCGTAAAATTTCAGGTTTAGTTATGGCTACTGCAGTGTTATCTGGAAGTGTATTTACTCCTTTAGCAGTAAACCATGTAAGTGCAGCATCTATACAACAGCAACAAAATACTCAAAAAGAAACAATTGTTGTAAATGGCCAAGAAAAAGTAATCTCTTTTACACAATTAAACAAGAAAAAGCTATATTCCGTTGATCAATTAGCTCAAATAATGGTCGCTACAGTGAAATACAATAGCAAAACAAAAACTTATGAAGTGTCAAAAAATAGTGGTAAAAAAATAAATAAAATGGACTACAAAGTGGATTCTGCAAATGTAGTAGCTAATGGAAAAAATATAAAACTAAGCACCCCTACTAAATTAGTAGGTAAAACGTTATTTGTGGAAGCAGATTCTTTCATAAAAACGCTTGGTGGTGATGTATTAATTGATAAAAGCCTTTTAGTATCTGTTTCAGGGACTTTTAATCTGACGGAAAAGTCATTAAAAGTGGATGGAAATGATAAAAAGGTAAAAGCGCTAAATGTTAATGGAAAACAGTTATATTCGGTACAAGACATTGCGAAATTATTCTCTGCTTCTACAACGGTGAATAATAACGAAGTACTAGTAACGAAAAAAGGTAAAACGATTAAACTGAAGTTATCAAATAAAGCGATGGTAGTAAATAATAAATCCGTAAATTTAAAAGAAAATCCTATACTAGTTAAAAATGTCGTCTATGCAGAACTAACCGATTTGATAAAAGCGTTTGATGGAGACATTCTTCCACTTCCAAATGGGTTTTTTGTTTCAACTGCAGGACTAGTAAGTGGCGACACATTCAATCCACAATGGATCGACAATGATTCTATTCTAGTAACGAATGAAACAGAAACAGAAAGTCGCTCATTACTTTTCAATACTTCTTCTAAAAAAGAATTATTCACAGTAAATGCAACGGAGTTAGTAGTTTCTCCTAATGGAAAACAAGCTATCTATTCGGACGAATATGGTTATGTGTATTTAGTAGATTTAGTAAATAAAAAAGTAAATGGATTAAATGTAAAAGATGACTCTGTAAAGTTAGAATTTGTTTGGTCAAATGATAGCCAAAAAATTTATTTCTTACAAGGTGATAAAAGTGAAGTAATTTCCTTTATTAACGTGACAGATGGTTCTATTACAAAAATCTTTGAAGATAAATTAATTTACAAAACGGATCTTCGTCTTTCAATGGACGGTAAAAAGATTCTATATGTAGTAGGTAAAGAAGGAAGTACATCACTTACTGAAGGAGAAAATCCAGAGGTAGACAAAATAGATTTAACAGGTACAGAGCAACAAGTTTATGCTATTAACTTAGATGATGTTGAACGAAAAGCAGTTCCTGTAACTACTTCAAATGATAACAAAGTTTTCCTGAACTTTTTAGCAAATGGAAGTATTGTGTACGTAAGTGCAGATGCTGAGAGTGATAAACTTCCTGATGTAAAAATTATTAACCCAGAAAATGCTGTTTCAACCCTTATCTCAAGCAAAGACATTAAAGATCTTTTTGTCACTACAAAAGGGGAATTAATGATCTTGGTCAAAGAAAGTAATGGATACTCGGTTATATATGAATGGGACGTTGTTACCAAAAAGTTAAAAAATATTGCACAAACAAAATTAGAATTAACATCTTTCTCCGTTTCGAATGATGGTAAATCCATCGTTGCAACGACACCAGGAACAATAGGTGAAAAATTAGTTAAATTTAAAAACGGATTAATGGAAACATTAACGAAATAGGAAAAGGGGTAGATGATCAATGAATATTATGAAACGTGTAGCAATATTAAGTTTGTCATTAGTCGCGGCCGTAGGTTTTTCATTCAATGGTATTGCTTCTGCAGCAACATCAGGAAAGATAGTTGTAGCTGGTTCTACAGCATTACTTCCATTAACACAACAAGCAGCGAAAGAATTTAAAAAAATTAACCCTAAAGTGTCCGTATCCGTGTCAGGTTCTTCTTCCATTGCAGGTCCGCAATCTGTATCAAAAGGAGCTGCAACAATAGGCGCTGTCGATTGGGATGCAACGAAAGAAGTACCAGGATTTAAAGCTTTTACAGATTTGAAAGCGCACAAAGTAGCTGCGATTCCATTCGCTACTATTGTTAATAAAGCAAATCCTGTTAAAAACTTAACAACAAAGCAATTGCAAGACATTTATGCGGGGAAAATTACAAACTGGAAAGAAGTTGGCGGAAACGATGCTCAAATAGTTGTTGTAAACCGCAAACATGGTTCTGGTACACGCGTAAACTATCAAATGAAAGCTTTAGATGGGGCAGCCTTTATGACAAAAGGTGAGAATTATAAAGAAGTTGGGAAAAGTGGAGAAATGGTTACTGCTGTTGACACCAATCCAAATGCTCTTGGTTACGTTGACTTTGCTTATGTAAAAGGGAACATTAAAGCAGTTGATTTCAATGGTGTAGCAGCTACTACTGAAAATGTTATTAAAGGAACGTATAAAGTTTGGAGTTATGGTTATCTAATAACAAAAGGTGATCCAACAGGAGCTGATGCCGAGTTTATAAAGTATATTCAAAGCGGTAAATTTCAAAATGGTTCTTTAACTAAACTAAAATTTATCCCAATTGATAAAATGAAGTAAGTTCTTCATCACTTAAATAAGCTAAAGTGCCAGCCGTAATAGGCTGGCACTATATTGGTATTTGGAGGATTCTATGGGTAAAATAGAGCACTTGTTAACAAACAGTTATGAAAAAAAAATTACAAAGAGTACCTATTTTCAAAATCGACTATTTAAGTTATTTTGTTTATTTAGCGTCCTTATCCTAGGGTTAACGCTATTATCCATTATTATTTTTGTAGGACGTACTGGATTACTAGTATTTAAAGATGTTTCTTTCCAAGAGTTCTTTTTTTCCACAACATGGGAACCGTATGATGACAAATTCGGTGCAGCCATCTTTATATTAGGAACCCTTGCTTTAACAGGTTTAACTTTATTGTTTGCAGCACCAATTTCTATAGGGGTTGCAATCTTTACTGCTGAAATAGCACCTAAATGGCTAAAGCGAATATTGCGTCCAGTGTTAGATTTATTAGTTGGAATTCCTTCTATTGTTTACGGCTACTTAGGGTTAACAGTACTTATTCCTTTTCTAAGAAATATAACCGGAGCTACTATGGGAGACGGGCTACTTGCAGCAGCTATAGTATTAAATATTATGGTATTACCCACGATTTCAAGAATTAGTGATGATGCAATTTCCTCTGTACCTTCTGATTTGAGAGAAGCAAGTTATGCGCTAGGGAGTACAAGGATGCAAACTATCCTTAAAGTAATTCTACCTTCTGCAGCACCTGGATTATTCACAGCTGTTATTTTAGGTATGGCACGTTCAATAGGTGAAACAATGGCAGTTGTTATGGTTATCGGTAATACTCCTCAACTACCATCTGATTTATTGACTCCAACTGCCGTTTTAACAAGTAATATTGTAAATCAAATTATTGATGTAGAATTCGATTCAACTTGGAATCATGCCTTATATATGATGGCATTTTTATTACTGCTTATTTCCAACTTACTGATCATAATTATTAGAAAGCTTCGTTTAAAAGGTGCATGAGAATGACTGGGAATTCATCTAACAAGTTATATAAACAAATTAAAAAAACAACGGATAAAATGTTCACGATAGGATTATGGGTTATCACAGCACCTATTTTAGTGCTCATTTTTGGGTTACTTCTTTATATTTTATCAAAGGGGTTACCTAAGATTTCTTTTGATTTCTTAGTAGGCCTACCTAGTGAAATTGATGCGGGTGGAGGCATTGGTCCTTTTTTAATTAACTCTATCTATGTGTTAATCATCTCATTACTCATCTCGATTCCAATTGGCATTGGATCAGGTGTGTATTTATCTGAATATGCACCAAACAATAGATTTACAGAGTTTATTCGGACTTGTGTAGAAAGTTTGGCATCAGTTCCTTCTATCGTAATTGGTTTATTTGGTTATGTGTTATTCGTTGATATCTTTAATATTGGGCTAACTATTATTGGTGCTGGAATCACTCTTTCACTTTTAAATTTACCGGTTATAACTCGAGTGACGGAGGAAGCAATTCAGACAGTACATAATGATTTAAGAGGAGCTTCCTATGCAATAGGAGCAACTAAAGCACAAACCATTGTAAAAATAGTAATACCTGCTGCTTTAAATGGAATTATTAGTGGGGTGAGTCTTGCTGCATGTAGGGCATTTGGTGAATCCGCTTTAATACTACTAGTAGGGGGTACTGGTACATCTGGGGAGATGTGGGATTGGAATTTCATGTCGCAAGGAGGAACTTTACCTGTGCACTTGTGGTATGTCCAATCAGAAGCATTGGTGGAGGATGCATCGGATATTGCTCAAAAAACGTCTGCTTTACTCGTTTTAATCACACTTCTCTTGAGTTTATGCATAAGACTTCCACTATGGATAAGGGATTTCCGTTTTCATAGTAGGTCGAAAAGGAACTAACAATGAAATAAAAATTTGATGCCTACACCCTGTTAAGTAGACCTTTTTTAAGTGTCTATTTTACAGGGTATTTTTTATTTATCGCAAATTTGGACAAGAAGTCGATTAACCCTCTCTTTATAATCAATTCTAGGGGGTAACAAAATGAAAATATTAAAAACAAAAGATCCGTATCGAGTTTACATTTCTACATGCTTTTTATCACAATTATTTTTTACGATTATATTTACAGTAAACTTGTTATATCAGGTACAAACTGTAAAGCTAGATCCGCTACAACTTGTATTAGTTGGGACAATTTTGGAGCTATCGGTGTTCCTTTTTGAGATTCCTACCGGAGTAGTGTCAGATTTGAAAAGCCGTAAGCTTTCCATAATAATTGGTTATCTACTAATAGGATTTGGCTTTTTAGTGGAGGGGTTATTCCCCTATTTTATACCTGTACTATTGGCTCAGGTTGCATGGGGGATAGGTTATACGTTTACTAGTGGATCTCAGCAAGCGTGGATTGCAGATGAAATAGGAGAAGAACGTGCTTCATTAGCATTTATAAGAGGGGCAAAGGCCGGCAATCTTGGACAAATTATAGCTATCCCACTAAGTATATTCATAGGTTATTTCATGATCAGCCTGCCGATCATTATAGGCGGACTATGTATGGTTGGATTAGCAATATATTTAATGATTTTTATGAAGGAAGAGAATTTTAAACCTTTAAATAAGCTAGATAGAATCTCTTCTTGGGAAAACATGAAAAGTAGTATGGGCAAAATTATTTTTTACTCTAAAGCGAGCTTTATAATGAGAATGTTATTTGTAATAGCTCTGTTTGTAGGATTTTATAGTGAAGGTTTTGACCGTTTGTGGATGTCTCATTTATTGAATGTATCGAATATAGGGGATTTGACAGATGAGAAATTAGTATTAATAATGGGTGGAATTCAATTTATAGTCGTGTTAGTTTCATTTGCAGCACTTCATTTGATGAATCGAAGTTCAATACATCAAAATCTGAAACATATTTACATATCTCTTTTTATAGGAAGTTTATTTGTTATAACTTCATTAATCGGCTTTGCGTTCTCCACGTATGTAGTTGGATTGATAGCATTTTATATATTTATCCAAGTGACAAGGAAAGTCATGTATCCGCTTGAGGACATTTGGCTAAATAAGATCATACCGGAATCGTCTATGCGTGCAACTTTCTTTTCGGTAAAAGGTCAAGTAGATGCTATTGGCCAAATTGGTGGTGGTCCAGTTATCGGATTAGTAGCTTCAAACTTTACAATAAAAACGGCAATCATTGTAAGTGCCATATTATTATCACCTGTTCTATACTTATATAAAATAATTATGAAAAGCTCTAAAGAGTAATTTTTTACTAATGAAACTCATTAAATCAAACAAAAAGAAAAAGCTTCGGTATAGAACTAACGGTTTCTCTTCAGGGGGAAAAACACCATTAATCGCACTAAAACCAGCAAGTAAAATAGCGTATTCTTTAACGGTTTCATCAAGAAAAGAGCATCAATTGATGCTCTTTTTCACATAGTTTTATGAGAATTACATTCTCAGTTATTAAGTTTTTAAATGTTATTTAACTTCTACAACAAATGTGTAAGATATCTCTCCGTTAGACCATTTAGCGACTACTTCATATATATACCGCCCCTGGTTTGTGGGTACTGTAATTTGTTTTTTTTCGAAGGTTACTTCATCTTCTTCGGAATCCCATAAATACACACTTAAATTGGGGTTTTGTTCAATTTCAATGGTTATTTTGTTATTTGGTTCCACAGCAATTACTTTGAAGCTTTCTGCAATCTGAGTGGGAGATGCAGCGTCAGTTTGAACAGATTCATTTTCATTTTTCCATTTAGAGTTTCCTTTTGTCATTTCATATCGGATGTCATTGATTTTAACAAAACAATTTATAGAAGGGGGGAACTTCTCATTTTTAAAAATAAATTTTGGCAAAGATGATTGGGACTGATTTCCGTTTGAATGTTCAATATTTAAAGCCTTAGCTTTAGCTGGGTAGGATTCATCAATTCCACCATCTATCCATATGACAACCTCTTGACCCTCTTCATAATTTTTGATTTCTCCGTTGTCGGGCATCGCTATCCAGATTAAACCTGTGTCTACATCATCTACTAAAATACGGTTTCCTTTACTGTCTATCTTTGTAATAATGCCTTTCTTATCAATTCCACCTTTAACAGCATCTTCTTTTTGATTACAACCTACTAAGGTAAAACATAAAATTAATAATAATATCAAATGTTTTTTCATAATAATTTTATCCCCCCCTCTTCGTAATTACCAAAAATATAAAATGTCCTCAATTTTGTCCCCCTTTTCGGTTATCACAAGACGCTGTGTTGGGATAAGTTCCTTTTATCCTTAGACTTGTATGGTTTACAAAAAGTTATAGTATGTTCTAAGAATGGTGGCGACCATTTGAGCATATTTCGGATTGGAGTTTGAATAGATATAACTTTTTTCATCGCCTTTTTCACCTGTTCAGGTTTTAAGGCAGATACGTCGGTTGCACAATCTACTTTGGAATAATGGTGGCTAATGGATGAAAGGCGGGGTTATCATCCTTCATTGCAATATTGTTAGTTGGAAGAAAGATTTCTTTATGAAATGTATGCTCATTAATGCGAATAGGTCTGCCATTCCGATTGCTATTTACTTGTTTTGTCCCCCTATAGAGAACTCGTTAGTTTTAGAACGGATGCTGCTTTTGTTTGACATCAAAAACTTTAAGAATGCGATGTTAATGGAAATTGAAAATGCTCTGTTACATCTTCAATCAATGGACGGACGAATAATGTATCATCACTATCTGTTATAAACGCCGTATTGAACTTTTTATCGTTATCATCTGGAGTGAAATATAAATTAATTGTCTCCGTTTCAGTAGAAATAATATGACTTAAAATGGTGTCTATTTCCACGCTTTTTTTACTGACTATATCAAAAATATGAAGATGGCTACCGGCGTGTTTAAATAGTACAATTACATCCTCTTCTTGAATGTAATAAATAGCTTCACTAAACACCAAGATAAAATAAAACATTAAGAGATGTTCACTATTTTTAACCCCTAGTAATGATGATACAGGTATCCTTTCAGTTGCAAAATCTTCTAATAGTTGTAAATCCGTTGTACTTTCAATACTTAAACGTCGTAAAGTGCTCGATTGTGTTGGTTGTTTTTTTACATCTGATATGCTCAATGAAAAACTACTTTCTTGGACTTTTTCAAATCCAAACTTAGGATAGAAATCTAAAACGGATTTATTAGCAAACAAGAAGATAAAATCGGACTCTTTTTCATATTTCTCCATGATATGGTTCATCAGTTTACCGGATAAGCCTTGATAACGATAATCAGGATGCGTCATAACTGTGCCAACTTGTATAGCTTGATATTCTTTGGTATTAGATACAATCGTCATTTTGTTTATAGAAGCATTTGCAATCACTTTATCCCCATCGACGTATGAGTAACAAACATAGTTGTCGCTCCAATAACCTTTTTCATACCATACTTTAAAATCAATTCCAAAAACCATTTTAGCCAGTTCGTTAAAACTATCCTTATATACTTTTATGTTTTTGTAGTCACTTATTAATTGATATACAGTCATACTCAACCTCGATTCTTTCTTTTATTGGTAAATAAATTTCCATATATATTTTTTTATATTCCCAATCATGGCAGTGTTCATCATAATATTCAAAGTCATAAACAGTTTCATCCACTTCATAATGAGATTGTGGTAACCAATCCTCCAAAATATATTGCCAAGTTCCTTTGATAGAAGGAACAAATTGTTCAGCTTCTACGAGAGGGGTTCTAAAAACTGCATAAGTCGCATCTTTTATTTTCAACCTTGTTAATCCTTCAGGAAGCTGAACGTCTTTATCGCAGTTTACTGCAAATAAATAAGTGAATTTATCCTGTGAATCCGTATCACTTAAATTAATACAGTATTCCCCATGATCCCTTGGAGATATTAAATCGTACAGTGTTCTTTCGATTGCCTCATCCGGTGGAATTCTTTGTTCCCAAAAGGCAGGAGCATCTCTTGTATAAGAGACCTTTTCAATGTCACTCTCGAATGTTTTGCCAGCAATTTCAAAAGCTTGTTTATGAACAATTTTCGGTTGCATAACGATGCCCCCAGTTTGTTTTTGACGAAGACTAAGTAAATCCAGTTTTTGTGGCAATGAGATTGGGCAATGCATTTTATATAAGCTAGGAGGACTTCCAAAGCATCTTTTAAAAGCTTTTGTAAAACCAGAGTGAGTTTCAAAACCATAATCCAATGCTATATGAATAATTTTTTTGCCTTGGACTAAGTCATATAAAGCAAACTGAAGCTTTCTTTTTTGTACATATTCCATAACCGTATAACCAATATGCTTATCAAAAATTCGATAAAAATGATAAGGGGAATAACCTGCAAGGGTAGCCAGTTTCTCTGGAACAATTTCTTCCGTAATATGAGTATCAATATAATCGATTACCCGTTGTAATAAAAATAACTGTTGAATAGGAATTTCCACCTTTTATTATTTATTCAATGTTCATAATATACCTTACTATTTAATTATAATAGATTATAATCAATGGAAATTAAAAAATATCAACAAAGGGGATAAAATGTGAAAACACTTGTAGATAGTATTCTAGAATTGGTTGAACAAACGAATGGAACATGGGGCATTGTTTTGGAAGATTTGGATTTAGGTGAGAAGTGGGTGTTGAATGGGGATGAACTCTTTTACGCAGCAAGTGTTATAAAAGTGCCTATTATGGCAGCAGTTTTCGCTGCCACTGAGGTGGGTAAACTAGCAATAACAGATCAGTTTGTTCTCAAGTCCGAAGATTTTGTTTTAGGTTCTGGTGTTCTTCAACATCTGACTCCTGGAACAACACTCTCCCTTAAAGACATAATTACGCTGATGATTATTCAAAGTGATAACACAGCAACGAATATATTGATTGATCTAGTAGGAGTGGACAACATTGTACGTACGATGAAAGAAGAGGGTATGGAGAAAAGCACTTTTTATAATAAGTTAATGATGAGCAAGCCTAATCCAAAAGGGTTCAATCAAATTACGCCAAATGATATTTCAAAGTTGCTAGTACAGATGACAACAGGAGAGTTAGTAAGTGCAGAGGCTAGTGAACAAATGATAGGTATTATGAAAAAGCAACAAATAAAAGATTGCTTACCAGAGAAGTTGCCGTCCCCATATTCCAATTTTAATAATGGAATGACTGCTTGGGAGTTAGCTCATAAAACAGGATGGATATCAGGGACTCGTCATGACGTGGGGATTTTTTTCGTAGGTCAACGGAAGCTAATTGCAACTGTTCTATCGAAGGATGTAGATGACTTATTATCGAAGCAAATTTTAACGGAGATAGGGGAAAGAATATACAACTACTTACAAGAAGGTGCGATATGTTAACTTTATGCATAAATAGACCAGGTGTCTTTATAAGCCATAAAAATGAAAACTAAACAAAAAAACCGATTCTCTTTTAGGAGAAAACGGTTTTTATATGAAATATTATTTCGCTGTTACTCCGCCGTCAACTGGAAGCTCGACACCAGTAATGTAAGAAGAAGCATCGGATGCTAGGAACAATACTGCTTCTGCAACTTCTAATGATTGACCTACACGTGGAAGAGCAGTTTGAGCCAAGAACCATTTACTCATTTTCTCGTCTTCCATGTATTCTTTACTCATTGGCGTTATGATGAAACCAGGGTGTACTGAGTTTACTCGGATATTATCTTTACCGTAGTCAACTGCACATGCTTTCGTTAACATGCGTACAGCACCTTTAGAAGAAGTGTAGGCACCTGCACCTGAACTACCTTTTAACCCAGCGATAGAAGAAATGTTCACGATTGAACCTCCTCCATTAGCACGGAAATGAGGCAATGATAATTTAGTTCCTAAGAACACACTTTTAACGTTAATGCTCATAATTGTATCCCATTGTTCAACTGTTAAATCTTCCATAGAACCACGTTGGCTAATACCAGCGTTATTTACAAGAACGTCTAATTTACCGAAAGCGTTAATTGTTTCAGTGTAGACCTTATTCCAGTCTTCTTCCGAAGCAACATTATGTGCTACTGAAATAGCTTCTCCGCCAGCTGCTTTAATTTCTTCTGCTACTGCTTGAACAGCTGCTTCGTTAATATCTGTTGCAACAACCTTTGCACCTTCTTTTGCGAATAAAAGTGCTTCTTCGCGTCCCATACCAGAACCTGCACCTGTAATAATTGCTACTTTACCTTCTAATCTAGTCATGTATATTTCCTCCTAAAATCTATTTTAACATTAAAATATTTGAATGCAGGACAATTAAAACTCTTGGATATAGTGTTTTCAAATTTAAAGCCTTTCTGATAAGAATGCTTAGGATACTCCATATTACAGTTATGTATGTATCTCGCTCGAAGCAAATAGCATGTTATAATAGAAGTACTATTGGAGGGAATATATTGACGAACATTAGCCGACAACCGGCATTCATTTATACATATGCATACAATGATGCAGAACGCTCTCTATGTCATTTAGAGATGCGATCTTTTTTTGGAGAAGACACAGAGTTAAAAATAATAAAAAGCCAAGTGAAAATCGATTCTAGTAGAAGTCCATTTATGAAAGGTCGAGTAGAAGTTTTGATAGATGGTGACACAGTAGAGGAGATCATTGCACAAGCTGCTGCTTTCGGATCGGAAATAGAAACAAATAAAGTAATATTCTTAAAAATAAACGATCGCCAAGGTAAAGATAAAATTGAAAATAGCGAGCGTCTTCAAATAGAACGAGCAATCGGAAGTGAGATGCAAGGAGACTTTGATTTACACAATCCCGACCAGCTATACGCAATAGTTCCATATGGTGGTCGCTGGTATTTTGGTTTGTATACAAAGAGTGAACCGATATGGTTTCATCATGTGAAAAAACCAAGAGAGTATTCTACAGCTTTAAGCACACGCGTTGCCCGAGCGGTAGCGAATATAGCTGTTCCGCATCCCAAAGGAATTCGAGCAATAGATCCTTGTTGTGGAATAGGAACGGTACTAGTAGAAGCGTTATCGATGGGGATACATATCGTTGGTCGAGATATTAATCCATTAGTTTGTGAAGGATCAAGAGAAAATATTGCTTATTTTGGTTTAACTGGCGATGTAAAAAAGAGTGCAATAGAAGACATCACTGAAACATATGATGTAGCTATTATCGATTTACCGTACAATTTATATACAAGTGCATCTTGGGAAGAACAGTTTACCATCTTAAAGCATGCTAGAAGAATTGCAAAGAAAGTAGTCATTGTAACAATTGAATCGATGGATGAGCGTTTGGAGAATGTAGGTTTACAAGTAACAGATCGTTGCATAACAACAAAGCAACAGTTTTCTCGTGAAATAGTCGTTTGTGAATAAATGGGGGTAAAAGGATGAAGGATCTATCCATTGTCGCACTCTTAGACGTTATTGGTGAATTATTTTCAGATGAAATTTCTATTGCCGTTTCTAATACGGAGGAATATATATATTATCGTCCAAGTAAACGAATAGATTTGAGGATTAAGCCAGGTGATTCTGTAAAAGAAGGAACAATTGCGTACAAAGCATTACAAAGTAAGCAAAAGGTTTCCGAATTTATGAATAGGGAAGTTTTTGGTGTCCCTTATCACGGTATGGCAGTGCCATTTCAGTTCAAAGGAGAATTGGAAGGTTGTGTTTTAGCTATATATCCTGCTTTCACGGAAGGAAAATCGGTTATTACAATAAAGACGCAAGATGGTTGGAAACCTATCCCTTTTACAGATGTTTACTATTTAGAAGCTAAAGATCGTAAAACATATATTGTAACGAAAACGTTCTCTGGTACACATACTAGTTCTTTGCAAGACTTTGAATACAGACTTCCAAGAGAAATGTTCATTCGATGCCATAGATCCTTTATTGTTAATGTGCATCATATAAAAGAAATTTTTCCAGATACGCATTCTACATTCGTACTTGCCATGGTTAATGAAGAAAAAATATCTGTAAGTCAATCGTATTCTAGTTATTTCCGAAAATTATTAGAATTTTAATAATAAGCGCTTGAATAAGGGGAAAGCTCCCTCTAATTCAAGCGTTTTTTTCATTTATTTTCTCTAAGGGATATATTGTGCATATTAATATTCATTAGAATGCTGGTTTAGTAATTTAGTTTGCTGCTTCAAACGTATAAAACGTGTATTCATCATTTTTTTTCGAAACTGTGACAAAACACGATAAAATTATTTAAATGCTATATTCAAGGGGGAACTCAAGTGATGGAAAAGAATCTTGAGCGTATTAAGGATAATAGTTTACATAGTCTAGTTGTTTGTGCGGATGAGGCTGCATCATGGATTCAAGATGGAATGACATTGGGGTTAAGTGGTTTTACACGCGCAGGTGATGCGAAAGCGGTTCCATTTGCTTTAGTAGAAAGAGCTAAAAAAGATGACTTTAAAGTGAATATTTTTACAGGAGCATCTTTAGGCTGCGATATAGACAAATTATTATCAGAAGCAGGTATCATAAATAAGCGTTTGCCATTCCAAGCAGATGCAACAATGCGAAAAAACATTAATGCAGGTAAACATTTATTCGTCGATCAGCATTTATCACATACGGCGGAAATGATTCGATCAGGAGCTCTATCTGCAATTGACTTCGCAATAGTGGAAGCGGTTTCAATTACGGCGGATGGAATGATTATTCCAACTACTTCTGTTGGTAACTCTCTAACATTTGTATCACAAGCAAAAAATATAATAGTAGAGATAAACATGGGGCACTCGGCATTATTTGAAGGATTGCATGATATATACGAACCAGCAGATCAAGGGGTAAGAGAGCCCATTCCTGTAACAAAAGTAGATGATCGAATTGGGACAGTGGGTATTCCATTTGATTCAGCAAAAATAAGAGGGATTGTGTTTACAGAACATATAGATTCCCCTTCCACAATTGTTCCTCTAGATTTTGAAACGGAAGAAATTGCTCAGCATTTAATTGCTTTTTTACGTGATGAAGTGAAGGTAGGTAGATTTACAAATAAACTTGCACCTATACAATCTGGTATTGGCTCCGTTGCTAATGCTGTATTACATGGAATGATCGATTCTGAGTTTGAAAATTTACAAGTATATTCAGAAGTACTACAAGACTCTGTGTTTGATTTAATAGATGCTGGAAAAGTAAACTTTGCATCTGCATGCTCCATTACACTTTCAGGGAAGAAAATGAAGCAAGTATACGGAAAGTTTGAAAAGTATCGTGATCAGCTTATATTAAGACCACAGGAAATCACAAATCACCCGGAGATCATACGTCGTCTCGGATTAATTGCTATTAATACTGCTTTAGAATTCGATATTTATGGGAACGTTAACTCTATTCATGTCTCTGGAACAAAAATGATGAATGGTATTGGTGGTTCCGGTGACTTCGCCCGTAATGCACGAGTAGCAATTTTTGTGACAAAGTCAATTGCAAAGGGCGGAAACATCTCGAGTATCGTTCCTTTCGTAGCGCATGTGGATCATACGGAGCATGACGTTGACGTAGTTGTGACGGAGCAAGGTTATGCGGATTTACGTGGATTAGCACCTAGGGAACGAGCAGAACTAATCATTGAAAATTGTGCCCATCCCTTGTATAAAGAACAATTACGTATTTACTATAAAGAAGCTTTAACGAGAGGTGGCCAAACCCCTCATGTACTGGAAAAGGCATTTTCATTCCATACAAATTTAGTGGAATACAGCACAATGTTACAAGAAGTAGAAACACTTGTATAAAAACAAAAACCGATCTCATCCGCGGATGTAATCGGTTTTTATTTTTTAATGAATATCTTTTTTCTTGAATCTGCCACCACGAACTTCTGCAATATTACCTACCGCTAGAAAAGCATGATCATCAATCTCTTCTACGATCGTTTTTAGCTTAGCCTCTTCTAATCGTGTAATGACGGTAAAGATTACTTTTTTGTTGTCCCCTGTGTATGCACCTTCACCGTGCAAATACGTAACACCACGTCCTAAACGATCCATAATTGCATCTCCAATATCTTCTATATAATCACTTATTATATAAACAGACTTAGATTCATCTAGACCTTGAATAACAATATCAATTGTTTTGAATGCGATGAAATAGGCTAAAAATGAATACATCGCTTGTTCCCATGTAAAGACGAATCCAGCTACAGAGAAAATAACTAAGTTAATAATCATAATGATTTCTCCTACAGAGAATGGGAGAGCTTTATTAAACAAAATCGCTAGAATCTCGGATCCATCAAGTGACCCACCATTTCGAATTACTAGACCGACACCCATCCCTAACACAATACCGCCAAATACAGTGGAAAGTAATAAGTCTGTAGTTACAGGTTCAACATTATGTAATAACGATGTGAAAATGGATAAAACAGTAATACCGAATAGGGTAGATAATGCGAAGGTTTTTCCTATTTGCTTATAACCGAGGAAAAAGAAAGGGATGTTCAAGATGAATATGAAAACTCCTAAACGAACACCTGTAAGATGAGAAAGGATGATGGAAACACCAACGACTCCACCGTCTAATATTAGGTTAGGAACTAAAAATAGTTCTAAACCAACAGCCATTAATATTGCACCAACAGCAATCATTATAGTCCGTGCAAACAAGACTTTTTTTGGAGCACTCCTATGTGGGACTTTAACGGGTTTAGCTTCCGAACATATACCATTTGCTATGTCACCCAATTGTTATCAACCTCTTTTCTAAAAGTAACCTATATTCTATATTTTATAGAAAGGTTCAGAATAATTAAAGGATAAAGCCTTTATTAAGTGAAATAATATGGAAATATATATATTATGGTATAATGAGTAAGAATTATTTTGAGAAAGAGAGAGCATAAATGGAAATTATTCAAGGTTTGATTAGTTTTATTTTGCATATAGATAAGCATTTAGTGGATATTATTCATAATTTCGGCGGATGGTCATATGCAATATTATTTTTGATTGTCTTTATTGAGACTGGTGTTGTTATTTTTCCATTCTTACCTGGAGATTCTCTATTATTTGCAAGCGGAGCATTCGCAGCGGTTGGAGCGTTTCACATTGCATTGTTGTGGATTGTTTTTTTTGTAGCAGCGGTTCTTGGCGATACGATGAATTATCAAATCGGGAAAAAAGTTGGGACCTCTATTCCTCCCAATAGTTTACTTGGGAAATGGATTAACCAAGAGAAGATGTATAAGGCCCAACAATTTTTTAACAAGCATGGTGGAAAAACAATAGTCATTGCACGATTTATGCCGTTCATCCGTACATTTGCACCGTTTATTGCAGGAGCGAGCCAAATGCATTATCGTTATTTTCTCTTGTATAATGTGGCGGGTGCAGCGTTGTGGGTTACTTTAGGCACGGTCCTTGGTTATTTCTTTGGAGGTATCCCTATAATTAAAGATAACTTCTCAACGGTTTTATTGCTTATTATATTTATTTCCATTTTACCTGGAATAATAGCATTTTTGAAAAGTAAAATGAAAAAGTGAGAAAAGGAAAGTGCTACAGCATTTGTAGCGCTTTTTTTGTTGTCTAAAATAAGAAGGTACATGGAAAGCTGAAATAGGATGTAAATCGGTAGTCGCTTTAGAGTGGCTGTTCATATACTATCTTTAATAACTTTAGATTAATACGGACAATTAGTTAAACAAACAGGAGGTAATTAGGTTGGGAATTAGTGTAATAGGTGCAACTGGAAAAATGGAAAATATTATGTATAAAAAAACGTCTGACAAGGCTCATAAGGTAATTGCTATAGCAAAAATAGATGAAATTGAAAATCCTCGGCATCACATCGAACGTTTTACATTATTTGCAGAGGTGGAGTAAGCAATGGAAATTGGTATTTATACATTTGGCGACCTTGGCCCAAATCCGCTTACTGGAAAAACCATAAGTGCATCACAGCGTTTAAGAGAGGTAATAGAACTAGGAAAGTTGGCAGATGAAGCAGGACTTGATATTTTCGGAGTTGGAGAACATCATCGATTAGATTACACCATTTCCTCTCCAGCAGTTGTACTCTCAGCCGTTGCACAAGCAACAAAGCGTATTAAATTAACGAGTGCAACAACCGTTTTAAGTACGGTGGATCCCGTTCGCTTATTTGAAGATTTCGCTACGTTAGATCAAATTTCAAATGGTAGAGCTGAAATAATAGCAGGACGAGGAGCATTTGTGGAGTCTTTTCCGCTTTTTGGATATGATTTGCACGATTACGATGCTTTATTTGAAGAGAATATTAAATTGCTCCAACAATTAAATAGGGAAGAAATAGTAACTTGGGAAGGTAAATTTCGACCAAACCTATCCAATGCGATGATTTCTCCTAGACCAGTTCAAGAGAAACTTCCCATTTGGGTTGGTGTTGGTGGAACCCCGGAAAGTGCAGTTAGAGCAGGAAGGCTTGGGACTGGATTGGTTCTTGCTATCCTTGGTGGAAATCCTATGCACTTTAAACCACTGGTAGACTTGTATTTACGAGTAGGAGCAGATGCCGGTTATGCTCGTGATAGCTTACAAATTGGGGTAACAGGTCACACCTATATTGCGAAAGAAACACAACAAGCAAAAGATGAGTTCTATCCATATTACTCCAATTATTGGTCTTATGTGAATAAACAAAGAGGCACGGAAACAAGAATGACCCGTTCCGATTTTGAACATATGGCAAGTCCCGAAACAGCGCTATTTGTTGGTAGTCCACAACAAATTATTGAAAAGATTCTTTATCAATATGAATTATTTGGACATCAACGATTTATAGCACAAATGGATATTGGCGGCCAAACAATTAGTGAGGTTGCAAAAGGAATAGAACTACTGGCAACAGAAGTAGCTCCTGTTGTAAGAAGAGAGACAAATAAATAAATTTTGAAAAATGACTTGAGTATATACTAAATGTGCTTAAGTTATTTTTTTAAAAAGAATAGTGTAAATAATTGAAATATTAAACCTAATCTGTCAAAATGGATATGAGACTATTTTTATTTAAATAGTTTTGAAAGCGCATACGTGAAGGCGTGTCTACATAAGATGTGGAATGTGCCAAAAAAGATATTAAGGGGAGGAATTACAGGATGGTTTATGCATTTCCGAATACAGAAGGCTCGAAGGTTTCATTTAAGGACAAGTATGAAAACTATATTAATGGCGAGTGGACACCCCCGGTAAAAGGAGAATACTTTGAAAACGTAACACCAATCACAGGGAAAGTATTTACCCAAGTTGCACGTTCAACTGCAGAAGACATTGAGCTTGCTTTAGATGCAGCACACGGAGCAAAAGATGCTTGGGGTAAAACTTCCGTGGCGGAAAGATCAAATATATTAAATAAAATTGCAAATCGTATAGAGGAAAACCTAGAGATGCTTGCAGTTGCGGAAACATGGGATAACGGGAAAGCAGTTCGTGAAACATTAAACGCTGACTTGCCATTAGCAATTGACCATTTTCGTTATTTTGCAGGGGCTATTCGTGCACAAGAAGGAAATTTGAGTCAAATTGATAATGATACCGTTGCCTATCATTTTAATGAGCCGCTTGGCGTAGTTGGACAAATTATTCCATGGAACTTCCCAATATTAATGGCTGTTTGGAAACTTGCACCGGCACTTGCGGCAGGAAATTGCGTCGTCTTAAAACCCGCAGAACAAACGCCTGCATCTATTTTAGTTCTTATGGAGTTAATTGGTGATTTATTACCACCAGGTGTTTTGAATATTGTAAATGGATTTGGATTAGAAGCTGGTAAGCCACTGGCATCTAGCCCACGGATTAGTAAAATAGCGTTTACAGGTGAAACAACAACTGGTCGCTTAATAATGCAATATGCGTCTCAAAACTTAATTCCAGTAACGTTAGAGCTTGGAGGAAAATCACCAAATATTTTCTTCGAAGATATTATGGATGAAGATGATGCATTTTTGGATAAAGCAGTAGAAGGATTCGTTCTATTTGCTTTAAACCAAGGAGAAGTTTGTACGTGTCCATCTCGTGTACTTATTCAAGAATCTATTTATGATCGATTCATCGAACGAGTACTGGCACGCGTGGAAGCGATTAAAATTGGAAACCCATTAGATCCAAATACAATGATGGGTGCCCAGGCATCGACTGAACAAATGGAAAAAATCATGTCTTACTTAGATATCGGAAAGCAAGAAGGTGCAGAGTGCTTAATCGGAGGAGAACGTAATATACTTGATGGAGAATTTGCAGATGGATATTATATTAAACCAACAGTGTTTAAAGGTACGAACAATATGCGCATTTTCCAAGAGGAAATCTTCGGTCCAGTAGTATCTGTAACAACTTTTAAAACAAAAGAAGAAGCACTGGAAATTGCAAATGATACATTATACGGATTAGGATCTGGCATTTGGACACGTAATATGAACACGGCGTATCGTTTTGGACGTGGTATTCAAGCGGGGCGTGTTTGGACAAACTGCTATCACCAATATCCAGCTCATTCTGCATTTGGTGGTTATAAAATGTCAGGTATTGGCCGAGAAAATCATTTAATGATGCTCAACCACTACCAACAAACTAAGAATCTTCTTGTTAGTTATAATGAAAACAAACTTGGATTCTTTTGATAAGGAAAGGGTGAGTGTAGATGGTTGAACGTGTAATCGCTACAGACACTGCACTAGAACTCATTGAATTATTGAAAAGTAAGCATGGTCAGCTAATGTTTCATCAATCTGGAGGCTGTTGTGATGGGTCCTCTCCCATGTGTTATCCAGATGGTGATTTAATTTTAGGGGATCAGGATGTGTTTTTAGGAAGTATTGGATATACCCCCTTTTATATGCATAAAAGCCAGTTTGAATATTGGAAGCATACACAGCTAATAATCGATGTAGTGGACGGACGTGGGGGCATGTTCTCCCTTGAAGGTGTAGAGGGGAAACGTTTTTTAACAAGATCCAGAGCTTTCACTGCAGAAGAAAATAGGCATTTACAAACTTAAATAAAAGCGAATTAGGGAGTCTGTTAAAGACAATCTAATTCGCTTTTAATTTTTCTCCATTCACAATATTCAGCTATACTATACATAAAGAAAAATGTAGAAAAGAGGTTAGACAAGATGGTAGAAAAATTATTACGCAATCATGCATCTGTTCGAAAATATAAAGATTATACATTGTCTAGAGAGGAAGTTTCAGAACTTATAGAAACTGCTCAACATGCCGCAAGCTCCCATTTTGTACAAGCATATAGCGTTGTCTGGGTGACAGATGATAAGAAAAAAGAAGAGTTAGGTAGACTATCTAGCAACCCAAAGCAATTTGAAACTGCAGGAGCAGCGTTTTTATTATGTGCTGATTTTCATCGTCTTCAAGCAGCTGGTAAAATGCAAGATACGGATATTATGATGGATACGACTGAAAATGTATTAGTAGGTACAGTGGATGTCGCCTTATTTGCACAAAATTTAGTAATTGCTGCAGAATCTAAAGGGTATGGAATTTGTTATATAGGTGGTGTACGAAATGAACCTGCGGAAATCAGTCGTTTATTTGACTTACCAGAAGGAGTTTTTCCGTTATTTGCACTTACTTTAGGGATACCTGATCAACAAAATGATGTAAAACCTAGACTTCCTGTAGCTGCAGTACTTCATGAAAATGAATATGATAGCTCGAAATACGAAGAGCTATTAAAGGAATATGACCAGACAATGGAAGATTATTATGTCAGCAGAGGATCCAACCAAAAAGTTGCAAATTGGACTAAATTAATGGCTGATTTTCTAAAAACGCCAAGACGTTCGCATATGGCGGAATTTCTATCTAGTAAAGGATTCCATTTGAAATGAGGATTGAATATGAAGCCTAAGTGGTCAACAGAACTGGTTAAAAGTTATATGGAGCCGCATCGAAACGAAGAAAATGCAATACCGATGGCAAAATATATGAAAAACAACTTCCCTTTTTTAGGAATCAAAACCCCGGAACGAAGAATGGTTTTTAGTGCACTGATAAAAGAAAATGAGCTTCCTTCATTCGAATCATTACATGATGAGGTATGGGCACTTTTTCAATTAGAAGAGCGAGAATATCATTACGTGGCAATCGAATTATTAGGTAAATATAAAAAGAAACTAACGATAGAAGATTTACCTTTTTGCCTAAAGTTAATTGAAAATTATTCGTGGTGGGATAGCATAGACTCGATTGCACCAAAGATTGTTGGAGATATTGTAAAAGCTAATAGAGTAGAAGGCGAAGCTGTTATGGTGAAATGGGCAAAGTCTTCAAATATGTGGACAAACCGTGCTTCTATTTTACATCAACTAAAATACAAGAAAGACACGAATGAAGAATTATTATTTGCAACTATTAAACGTCACGCAACTTCAAAAGAATTTTTCATTCAAAAGGCAATAGGGTGGGTACTAAGAGAATATGCAAAAACAAACCCAGAAGTCGTTCGCCAATTTGTAGAAAATACGCAACTTGCTGCTTTAAGTAAGCGAGAAGCATTAAAACATTTTAAATAAAAAATAATACCATTTACAAGCGTCCCTGTGTCAGCCACAACTTGGGGAACAATTGAGTCTGATACAGGGACGTTGGAAAGTTTTCACCTATAGAGGGTATGCATCTTTGGATAAAAATCTGTAAAAAAGTATCTATTTATATCTGTATATTTGAATGGAAAGCAGAACTAAAGAAAAATAGACAGCATCCATTAATAAAGAAGCGCTGAGCGGACGAAATTGCATCTTCGTCTGCTTTTAAAAGTATAGGAAAGGATTTATTCTCTCATTATCCAAACCTAATGCACCTTGTTTCTACAAATTTCAAGAGGGCGACGAACAAACATAAGCTACATAATTCCAACGATAATAGTGTAGCCAAGGTTTCGTCCAAAGCACTCTGGAAATAGTAAAGACCAGGTGCACTTAAAGGACGCTCGGGCTTTTCTTATTTCGAATAAAAATTCTCTGTGTAATAAGGAGTAGATTCTACATTAAAAGCAGTGCCGACTCCTAAATTATGAAAATCACTACTTAAAATATTTTTACGATGACCGCTGGAATTCATTAAACCTTCATGGGCAAAAATGCTACTTGCTTGTCCGTAAGCTAAGTTCTCTCCAGCATACGTAAATAGTAAACCATCCTCTTCCATCCTATCAAATGGAGACTTACCTTCTAGATCTTCGTGACTAAAATAATTGTGAATTGCCATATCTTCACTATGTTTTCGAGCTGTATTACTCACAGCTTGGTCATAAGTAAGAATAGATAGACCACGTATTGCTCGTGCAGCATTTGTTAAATCAAAAAGCTGAAATTCAAATCCTTTTTTCAACTCTTCAGATGGTTTTCCAAACGTAGATGGCTGATTGTTTTCCACCGATTTTGCGACTATTTGTATCGCGGTAATCGTATTATTTTCATGTAAATCATAAAAAAGAGTCACATAATTTTCATCTATCAAATATAAATCATATTCCCCTGTGTCTGGAAGAATATAGACAATATTACCTTTCCTCAGTTTAGTTAGGGGTTCACCAAGAACTGAGTGGACCTCATCCCTCGTACTATCCATTTGCAATCCTAAGAAGGCTGATTGAGAGGGTTGATTGGTAAACATTCCATTTACCTTATTGTTTATATTATAAGAAACCATCATGAAGTTTTGATAATTTTCATGATACGTATGCCAAACTAGATTATATTCATTTAAACTCACTCTTTTTGCATTACCGTGTATTTTCTCAATCTCACTTTTTTTCATACCGAGCGTTATTTGATCTAGTTCTATTCCGTTTCCTATAGGAGGTTCTTGATCAGAAGAAATTGTAGTTGCTGGTTCGCTTTTTATTTCCATCCAATATGTTTTGGCTTCATTCAAGTAATGACCTACCTCTAAAGAGTCAATCCACTCATCTACGGGTGTTAAAAAGGAAAGATCTACATAGTCCTCCGCATACTCTTCCCAAAGTGGTCTAGAGAAGAAGATCACTAAAATAAATAGTAAAAACCAACCTATTTTTCTCATCACATTCACCGCCCAACTTACTTTTTAATTTCCCCACATACAATTCGTTTTCCAGAATTTCCAGAGGGATCTGTTTTATAATCATCTGCATTTTCATGGATAATAATAGAGCTACCATCTGCATCTAAAAGCGAATTACTTTTCCCGGCAGTTAAAACTACTGCAGGAGATACTGTTTCTAATTCTACTTTACCATCTTCGCCAATCTCTATGTTAGGCAAGTCACCAGAGTGATAGCCTTTTGGGTTTTCAAAGCCATGCTCCTTATGAGTAGGGTTAAAATGTGCTCCTGCAGTTGTAAATTCTGGTTTTTCACATATAGCTGTCTCGTGAAAATGTATAGCTTTTACTCCTGGAGTTAATCCTTCTGCCTTTAAGTGGATATGTACACCTTTAGAATGTTCTGTGAGTGTAGCTTGTCCAACTTCTTTTCCTTCTGTGTTTATTAACGAAACTTGCACGGTTTCATTTAAGTCAGCATCTGCGGATGAGAAATTACACCCTCCGAGAACAACCATTGTAGCTAGCAAAATAAAAATGTATTGCTTTTTCATTGAATTCCCTCCCAAAATTTATATCCATTCAAGTCTTTCCAAATACAGGGCGAATATACATACATGGACAATTAAATTGGAAAAGAAAAACCGTTCAGCAATTAAGCTAAACGGTCCATCTTCTTCTGTCTTACTATGAATACGACTACTGCGATAAAAAGGAAGATGATAGAAAATAAATATAAGTTTTGATAGCCAAGCCGACTAGCGATTAATCCAAGAACATAAGATCCTATGGCCAGTCCTGTATCAAACAATGTAAAAAATGTAGCGGTAGCATAACCACTTCTTTCGTTTTTTGTCGATTGAATTGCAAGCGTTTGAAAGCTAGGTACAACAGCACCGTAACCAAGACCGATAAAGGCACCTGCAAGTAAGAATAGGAAAGGGGAATTCATAAATGCAAGTAACACAAGTCCAACTATAAACGAAAATAGACCTGGAATAATAATATATTGAGGACCTTTTTCATCAAAAATACGACCTGTAAATGGTCTCGTTAAAAGCATAACAGCCGCAAAAACGGCAAAGAAACTGCTCGTTAAGTGCAACAAACCCTTTTCTTGTGAATAAATAGATAAATAAGATAGGACACTAGCATATGCAAAAGCAACTAAGCTTGCATTAAAGGCAATCGGCAAAGCCTTTTTCTCAAAGAGGTCATTCCAAGTTAGTTTTGTTTTTGGGAGAGATTTAGCTCGCTTCTTATCGGCTGGTATCATTAATGCAGCGGTCGCACCGAGTACTAGTAAAGCTGTTAATGATAGAAATAATAGGTCATAAGAGAAAACCTGTATGAAAGTTAAAGCGACAAATGGACCAACAACAACCGCTAAGTTTGTCGACATAGTAAAATAACCTAATCCAGCACCACGTCTGGATATTGGAATATTATCTGCAGCCAAAGATCCACTTGCAGTTGTGGCAATACTAAAGAAAATACCTTGTACAAATCGTAATACTAATAACGCTTGAAAAGGTTCGACCACATAATAAAGCCCTGTACATATTAAATACAGGAATAAAGTAGTCCAAAGCATTTTGCGCTTGCCTACAAGATCTAAAAGTTTTCCGGAGAATGGTCGAACAATAATTGCAGAAATTAAAAAAATGGTCATTAATAAACCCGCATCTTCATCTGAACGTGATAAGACATCTTTTGCGTACAGAGGAAGTGCAGATACTAAACCGTAAAAAACGATAAAAATTGAAAAATTTGTTGTAAATAAGCTAATAAATGCTTTAGTCCATATAGGATCTTTTTTCTTCATAATGTCTAAGCCACCTGATTTATTTAATTTTTTGTAAAAAACCGATCAAAAGAGTCTCCTCTTCTTTTGTAAGATTTGCCACCATTCTTTCTTCAAATTCTTGAATAGAAGCTATTATTTGCGGGAATTCTTGTATTGCTTTTTCGGATAATTGGACGATTTTCTCTCGACGATCTTTACCAGGATAAATATCTACCCATCCAAGCTCTACTAAGCGATAAACTGTACGAGTAATCGTAGGAGCTTCTACATTTAAGTATTTCCATATCTGAGTTAAAGACATTTTTTCATGTTTTTGAATACAGTACATGACAGTCCATTGCGAAGCGTATAAATCGTGTTTTTTTAGACATTGATTTATCTCATTTGTTAAAAAACGTGTCTTCTGAAAAAGTTCGTGGAAAAGTGGATTCATAGTATGGGTAGCTCCTTTGATTTTTATAATATTTACCTAGCTAAATTATTTTACTTCTCAATATGGAGTTTGTAAAGCCGGGCATATTTCTCTTGTGTATGAATCTTAGATTCTTACACAAACTATGTACAAAAATAAAGTTTTTAAAGGAGCAGAAATAATGACAGAGTTTCCTATTATCCATACGAATGTATGGGATTCATTATGGGCAGTGCCAGTTGTAATGTTAATTACAGAAATTATGAAGAAACTATTGCCCATCCAACCACAATATGTATCTACGATTGCTACAATAATTGGTTTGCTAATTTCTATATTTATTAGTCATCCCCATAATTTAGCAGGAGGTATTTTTATGGGTTTTTTTTATAGCGGTGCTGCGATTGGTTCATACGCTTCGTTAAAGACTTCTCTTCGTGCTTATCGAAATCGCCCATAAAAAAATGCGTACTAATTAAACTAGTACGCAATTGTTATTAGTAACACTGAAAAGAAGAGATTCTATTTAAATCTGTTCCATAATAGGTCCACATACGGCCATTCCATCTGAATCCAGAAATTGAGTTTCTACCAACGAAGGTTGGATAAAGCCAAAAAGCACTGCCATTTGTCAGCCATATATAAGTATTGCGGTGTAAACAGCCGCGTATAGAACCTGGATCTACCGCATACACTCCAGCATTTTGTTTCTGTGGAACGAAAGAAGGCGGGGGACTAGTTGGTGCTCCTCCTTGTGCTTCAGGCGGATCAAGTGGTGGAAAACTAGGGGGAGCTGAATGATCATATCCATGCGGCCACTGCTGTTGTCCAGGCATTGATCCCGGCATTTGCCCAGGCATTGGTCCAGGCATTTGTCCAGGATATTGCCCCGGGAATTGGCTAGGATATTGTCCGGGATATTGCCCCGGATACTGGCTAGGATATTGCCCAGGATATTGGTTAGGGTATTGTCCCTGACTTTGGCTTTGTGTTGGCATCATATTTTCGGGAAAGTATTGATTTCCAGATGGAGGACCTTGTTGGCCTGCTCCTGGCTGATTTTGAAAATATGGAAATTGGTTGTTCATTAACAATCCTCCTTTCACTATATATTCAACCTAGTATATGTGAGGAGGATTATTATGGAACGGTGGTTATTCGGTAATATATTCTAGTGATTTTTGTAATAATTGCTCAGTTGATATCCTATTTTCTCCGCCACCTTGCGCAATCGTATTGTTTCCACCACCTTTTCCGTTAATAAGTGGAAGAATTTTTTCTATCAGTTCTTTCATATTTTTATCTACAGAACTTCCTCTAGCAGCAACTATTTGTATGCGATCATCATTTTTAGATACTAAAATACAAACCAACTCAATCGATTCTGTTGTAATTAGCTTGGCAAGTTTTTGCAACTCTTGAACAGTACGATTTTGAAAATTGGCTGTCAGTATTGTTCCTTTTGTATTTCTAATCAGCTCTTTTGCTTCATATTGTAAAAGTAACTCATTTAAGTTCGTTATTTGTTTTTCTTGCATTTTGACGTTATTGAGTAAAGTGTGCACAGCATCCTCTAGTTTTTCCTCCGGGGAACTTAAACTACTTATTAAATTAGTAATAATAGTGTGTTTGCGTTTCAGATGTGTAATAACTCTTTCTCCACAAACAAATTCCACTCGAATATTTTGCTTTTGTTTCTCCATCTGCAAAATTTTAATAAGTCCAACTTGGCCCGTTGCTTTTGGATGTGTTCCACCACAGGCGTTATAATCAAAGTCAGGTATTATGACAAGTCGTATATCTTCTTTCACTTTAGTAGGTTTGCGAAGCTTGTATTGAGCAAGTTCTTCTTCTGTTACCCACTTTGTATCGATCGGATGGTTTTCTAGAATTATTTCATTTGCCAGTGCTTCTACTTCTGCTAATTGATACGCAGAAATCTCATTTACATCCAAATCAATTGTGGAGCTGTTTTTTCCTAAATGAAAGCTAACCGTTTTAAATCCAAATAGGTTATCAAAAGCAGCTGACAAAATATGTTGACCGGCATGTTGCTGCATATGATCAAACCGTCTTTTCCAATCAATAGCCCCCTCTACATACTCCGTATTAGCTGGAAGAATTGTCGCTAGGTAATGTCTAATTTCACCTTCTATTATTTCTACATTCGTGACAGCAATGTCATTTAGTGTTCCACTATCATTCGGTTGACCACCACCAGTAGGATAAAATGTTGTTTCTGAAAGTACCACATAATCCTGTTCTTGTTTTAGAATATTTGCAGAAAACGTTTGTATGTACGGATCTTCATAATAAAGTTTGTTTGTCATATGAAACCACTCCTTTATAAAAAAATATTACCATAAAAAGAAGAGCACAATCATATTTAACTGTTTCTCTTTGCCCATGGTAATGAATGTGATTCTTCCCTATACTGGAGAGGATATGCTAATAGTGTGCGAACGATTTGAATTAATTGATGTCAAATAACGGGGTGAGAAAATGTTCAATTCAGTAATATTTTATACGAATAAGCTAAAGCAGCTAAAGGGGTTTTATGGTAATGTGCTAGGATTAAGTATTTTAGAAGCTAGTAGTGAGCATTTCACTGCATCCATTGGAAAATCGACACTTACCTTTCGAGCATCAGAAAAACCCGCATCTTATCATTTTGCGATTAACATTCCTGGAAATCAGTTTACACTCGCTAAACATTGGGCGTTAGAAAGAGTGACATTAAACAGAGAAGATGCGGTAGATGAAATTTATTATTCACGTTTTGAAGCAGATGCTTTCTACTTTGAAGACCCGGTCGGAAACGTAATTGAATTCATTGCTAGGCGTAATGTGGATAAATGGAGTGATTTTAGTGTGGATTCACTGTTAAATTTAAGTGAGGTAAGCTTTACTACTCCTTTTGTAGAAGAAGTAGGGGAACAACTCCAAAATATTGGCATTCCTATCTCAGGTCATGCTGATATCGAACCGAATGAACTGAACTTCTTAGGAAGTAAAGATACGTATATTTTATTGGTTCCGCCTCAAAGAAGATGGTATTTTTCAAAAAGAATGAGTGAGACTTCTCCCTTGGAGATAGAACTTACAGGTGGAAAGAGGATTATTGTTTCGGATGAAGGAAAAGCTGAAATAATATAATAAAAGCGACAGAAAACTTTCTTTCGAGAGTTATTCTGTCGCTTTTATTATTTAACATATAAATTTGTATGCACTTCTAACGCGCGGGATAAGGAAGAATATGTTTTTGTATCCGAAAAACTTATACCAAGAGAGAAGGAAATTTGTGCTAATTCTGGGCGGATTCCTGAAAAAATCGGTTCTACTCCTATTAGCTTTAATGCAGCTAATAATTGGTATAGTTGTTGCGCCACAATTGTATCTAGGATAGGAACAGCAGATAAATCTATGAATATTTTATTGAGTTTTTTTTCCGAACATTGTTCTAAAGTGGATTCCAATATTAATTTTGCACGTTGGAAGTCAATATTGCCGATAAGTGGTAATACACCTATCCCTTCTTTTATAGGGATTACAGGGCTACTAAGTTCTGTGATCAGTGCTTGCTGACTCATCATTATTTGTTGTGTATGATCGTGATGATGCTTAGCGAAGCTTTCAATAATGTAGTCAAAAGCTGTATTCATGCTATCTGACCAAGCGCTGACATCCTGAGTAGTGACCGAGTGATCTGTTTGGTCCATAAATATTTGTACATATTTCCACAATACTTTGCGTACTCTACGAAACGAACGAATACTTTCATAGAGAGGGAAAGCTTCAGCTGCTCTCTTTTTAGCAACACTTGCAGCTCGATTATCAATGTAATTTCGGTATTCCTCGGGGTCTTGAACGTATATAGAGGCAATCGCTTCTATTAAAGCGCCATTTTCTTTTCTTAAATATACCTCCGAAGCCGAAGAGATATAAGTAGGGTCTTCCAAAAACTGTTTAGAAAGCCATTCGTCTGTAATATTTGATTTGTTTTCAATAATAAAGTCATGTAGATCTTTTGTCAGCTGACTCATAACCTCAAACCCCTCCACAGTTGCTTCTCATAAACCTATTGTAGTTTATTAAAAGTTATTATTCTAGTACGATTATTGTTAAAATGAGATGAGATTGATGGAAGTAAATGCAAAAAAATGTCACACTAATAGTGGTAATATATATATTGGTATATGAAAATGATTATATGGGAATTGCATTAAAGACGAGTAATCTATTTAATAATTTGCCATTACCTCATGTAAAAGTGGATATCGTAGAAATGTTGGATACATGTTAGACTACTATGTATAAAGAGTATAGATTCAGAAAGAAGAGGAATTTACTTTTAAATATGATGTCATGGGTTATGATCAATGCTTATATATTGACGAATGAAATAGAGGATGAATTAATGTGATTCTCCTACAAACACCTGCATACAGCGCATGATTCTCATGACGATTTCCGTTCATTCTTTTGTTTTCGTAAAAGTTTAAATGCAAGATATAGCATGGTAATTCCAAGAATAAAGGCTATTACAGAGTAGAGAATAGTATTTAATCCTTTTCCAAATACTAATAATAACAGGTAAAGCGGGACCACTATGTATATCAATTTTTCGGCACTCAGTTTCATTTTGTAGCTCCCCTTTAGATAATGTATTATTTTCATTATAACAACAAATTAGAAATTGGATTATTTTCTGTTAAGAAAGTGATAATATAAGTAAACGGAGGTGGAATTTTTGAAAATAACATCATATGAAGTGGGAAAAATAAAAGATCCAACTGGTATTATAGCAGGAGAACGTTATGAATTTTTATTAGGTATTGAAGTGCCTGAAGAGGATGAATTATACGGTGATGGTGAATCTTTAGATTTACGAGTTATTTTAGCTGTTGAAGATGCTAACGAGCGAATTGTACAGTACCATATTTTATACAGAAGCAATGGTAAATTATTAGATTTTGGTCTAGAAGATGAAGAAGAAATAGAAGTACTTACATTTTGCAAAGAACACTATAACGAAGCGATATAGGAGGAGGGAAGCCTTCTCCTTTTATTATTCTCCTTTCAGTTTTTTTCTTGTGCTAATTGGGGTAAACTGTAATATAACATGTAACTTTAAGCAACAGGAATTTAAACCCCTATAGCTTAACGTTAAGGTCTCACCAGGATAGCGCAAAAACTTTATCCATGAACGGGATAAAAATACGTCGAGGCTAATTTGATCATGTGAAAAGGTGGCCATTTTAATGGAACTAACAAAGTTAATGGAACATGTAAACGTTGATGAAGTCATTCATCCAAAACGAATAGATATAACGGGGCTTGCCTATAACTCACGAAAAGTTGAAAAAGGACAAGTGTTTGTTTGTGTAAGAGGATTTAAAGCTGATGGACATCAGTTTGCTGGACAAGCAGTAGAAAAAGGAGCAACCGCACTCGTAGTAGAGGAATTTATAGAAGGTTTAGATGTACCTCAATACAAAGTAGAGAGCGGGCGAAATGCTTTAGCGACACTTGCGGATGCATACTATGGTCATCCAACTCAACAACTTAAAACCATTGGTATTACAGCTACAAATGGAAAAACCTCAACATCTTTTATGACGAATGCTATTTTAGAAAATCATGGTCTTAAAACGGGACTAATGGGTACGGTTGTAGTGAAAATCGGCGACTATGCTGAGCCGTCTGAATTGACGACGCCAGAATCTCTAGACTTGCAACGTTTTTATGCACAAATGGTTGATGCAGGTGTCACACATGCAACGATGGAAGTCTCATCATCTGCATTAGAGTTAAATCGTGTAGGTTGTGTGGATTTTGATATTGTAACATTGAATAATATAAGTCGTGAGCATATCGATTTGCACTCGTCATTTGAGAATTATTTTGAACATAAATCTAGTTTGATTCGAAATGCGGGAGCAGACAAAGTCGCTATATTAAATTTGGATGACAAATATTCTGCTTCTCTTGTCAATAAAACAAAAGCAAAAGTAATCACTATTGGAGTAGAAGAACAATCGGCAGATGTCATTTGCAGCAACTTAGATTTATCGACGGGCCGCGCAAAATTCACGGTAGAAATTACACGTGATTTAGTTACACAAGATCTTGTAATTCCAAAGCAACAATTCCAAATTCAACTTTCTACACCTGGATTTCACTCTGTTTATAACTCCATGGTTAGTATTGTAATCGGATTATTATGTGAGGTGCCGATTACAACTATTCAAAAAAGTTTGTTTGAATTTGTTGGCGTTGAACGTCGGTTTGAAATAATTTTCGAAGATGATTTTAAGATGATTGATGATCATTTCGCTAATAGCGGAAATATAGATATCACGCTGGGCACATTAGAAAAAATGGATTTCAATCGTGTCTCTCTTGTGTATGCAATTCGCGGAGATAGAGGAGTCACGGTAAATAAAGAAAATGCAGAAGCAATTGCAAAATGGGCTCCTAGACTGGGAATCCATGAAGTGGTTGCAACACTTAGTCGCTCTCATGTCACGCAAAAGGATATAGTTTCCGATGCAGAGCTTGCTGTATTTAAAGAAGTAATGGATGAGGCTGGCATTAACGTTCATTTATATGAAGAATTACCAGAGGCAATAGCGCATAGCCTTCAGGATGTAACAGAAGGTGACTTACTATTACTTGCTGGATGCCAAGGAATGGACTATGGTGCCAAAATTGCTTTAGAGCAGCTAGAAACGATAAGACCTAATATGGATAAAAAGAAATTATTCCAACCACTTGAAAAGCGAGTAGCTGGTAACTCATAAATAAAAAGACCGAATGCTAAATGTAACGGGTTCGGTTGGTGGGAAGAAAAATGCCAATAACAAAGTAAATTTCATACTAACCAGTTTATATTTCAACAGCAAATCGGCAATATAAATTCAAGTAAAAACGCTCAGAAATCTGAGCGTTTTTTTGATGTATACTATTGAACTAAATCACTCTGTTAGCTTAATAAGACTCTAAAGTTTTTTAAATTTGCTTTGAATTTTAACGAGAACGTAATTTTTTGTCCACATTTGAGTAGTAGCAATTAAGCTTTCTCCATCTTTTTCAAAGAATAGACCAGCACCATCTTTTTCTTTAAATTCCCATCCATTTGAACTAATCATTTTTTTTATATATTCATCAGCCACCAAGATACCTTCATTTTCAGTTCTTGTGATATACCAAATCATTTCATCTTCAAATGCAATTTCTACTACTTTACTATCGGATTCTTCCAGTTTTTCAATTACTTCTTTTGCTGATAAATTTTCTATTGGAAGAGAAGGATAGTATGATTTATTTACAAATATGAACACAGCAATAATAACTATTACAATACCTAAAATAAATCCAACCTTTTTCAACTAATTACCCCTTTGTTTAAATCAAGATATCTTAACAATCCGTTCTTGTTCAACTAAACTGCTTCTTATATACAGCATCATTCATCAGGCAGCCCAGCCTATCATACCCACCCCTCCAAGTAAAAAAGAAATACGTTAATCACTATTGGTTCAACGCAACTATCAGTTAAACACTTTTTTATTTTACTACGGGAATAGGTACATTATTTAGCCAGTCAATGATAAAAGGGGCTTGATGGGAATTAATGTTAGTTGGAAGCTCTTCTTTTGAGAAAAAACGTAATTGTTTACTTTCTATATTTTGTTTTAGACTTCCTTCATAATTTCTTGATTGGAATATGATTTGGATGCTATATACTTTGTCTCCATTAGGATAACTCGCAAAACCTTTTTTACCTGAGTATATTCCAAACAAAGAAACTTCAGTAATTGTGAGGTTTGTTTCCTCAAATACTTCTCGTTTAACAGTCTCTTCAAAAGTTTCACCAATTTCCATAATTCCACCTGGAATGCCCCACATGTCTTGTCCAACCCGTTCCTGCAAAAGAATCCTTCCTTGTTGGTCTTCTATGATTGCTCCACAACCAACTGTCAGCAATATTTTGTTTCCAATCATTTCTCTCATTGTTTTAATGTAATCATTCATGAATTATTACCTCACATAAAAATAATATTACTTGAAATTGTAGTTCCTATTTAACAATTCTACACATTGCCAAAAATACCTCTTATTCAACTAAACCGCCCCTTTAGTTCAATAAGAAAAAAGAGCTGCCGATGGCAACTCTATAATCTTTAACTAAGCACCTTCAGTTTTGTGGGATACAAAACTTTTCCTGTAAAATCGGTGTTAATATTTAACCATTCAGGATTTAGCTTAGATCTAAATATGGTGTGTTCGTTAGTTTTTGATACAAGTTGTCTATAGGGGGCACGATTGCCTTCCCTTCTCAGATTTCTTGCGTAATTCCGCTTCCTTGGCCAACATTTCCGGATCCTCGGTCAGCTCCGGCGCCTCAAATACTTGACGCAATTCAATCTGACCTTCCCCATGTCCTTGTGGGTCCGGCATCCGCATGGCCCACTCGATGGCCTCTTCCCTCGACTTCACATCAATCAGAATGAACCCGGCAATCAATTCTTTCGTTTCCGTAAATGGGCCATCCGTAACTATCGGCTTTTCCCCTGGTTTCGGATACGAAAGGCGAATCCCATTTGAACTTGGATGAAGTCCTTTAGCCGCAACCCGAACGCCTGCCTTAACTAATTCCTCATTGTACTTCGTCATGGCTTCAATGAGCTCAGAGCTCGGGAGATTTCCGGCCTCCGAATTCTTCGAGGCTTTGACAACCATCATAAACAACATAAAAATTTCCTCCTTCTTTTTTTAGAGGCAATGCCCTAATTGACCTTTTTTAAATACAACGAACCGGTATCTTCAAAATCAACATTGATAAAAAATCAAAAAATGTGATCGTTACGTAAAATTTTGTTCTTCACAGTTGATATTGGCAAATAGTGTAGCTACTGTTTAGTCCACAACTCTTGGGAAATAGTGAGGACAAGATGCACTCTTAAAGGGCACGCTTGCGTTTTTCTTATTCTTTATCGTTTTCTACTATATATTTAAGAATAGATAATTTGTTGTTCCAAAACTGTTCGTAATAAGATAGCCATTCACTTAACTCTTTTAAAGATTCAGGCTGAAGCTGATATATTTTTTCCCTACCTACTTTACGCCCTGTCACCAATTCTGCTTCTGAAAGAACATGAAGATGCTTGGCTATTGCTGTGCGGCTCATCGGAAAATGAGAAGTAATCTCAGAAATAGGTAATTCTTTTTCCGAAAGAAGCTTTAGAACCTCTCTTCTTGTTGGATCGGCGATAGCTTGAAATACATCATATTTCTGTGCGGCAGAAGACACTTAACTTTCAACAACCTTTCTTAGACGATCCTGAACAATCCCTTCCCAACCATGAGCCATATTATCTCGAATAATAGAGCTTTTTTCATTTGCTTTTGTAATAAGGTCATTCGGTTGTTTCCACCCACCGTGAATAAGTGTAAACTCCGTTTTGTCTCCAATTTCTTTCAAAATAAATGAAACAACCCAACCATCTGTATCCCATATAAAAGAAAGTTTATTTGGAGGATTTACTTCTGTAACCTTGCAAGGGGATGGACCAAAAGGCGAGTGAATATGAAATTCATGACCGACTTTTAATTGAAAGTCGTTTGGCATAAACCAGCTTGCAATCGCTTCCGAGGTTGATACATTTTCCCACACTTTTTTAATTGGTGCATTTAATACGATTGTTTGTATGATATCTTGAAGTTTAGTTTCCATTGTTAATCCTACTTTCCTAATTAAAAATAAAACCAAATGGTTTCGTATAATTTATAATACGAAACCATTTGGTTTTATGTCAAGTGATATTACCACGTTTCGTCTCAAAAAAAATTATTTCCTTTTTGGCGAATAATTAAGTGTAGTAAATAATTCTTTTTTCTCTAATTCTGTTAATTCTCTCCATTGCCCTAGAGCGAGACCTTCCAGGGTAATATTCATAATACGCTTGCGTTGAAGTCTTTTCACAGTGAATCCAAGAGCGGAACACATTCTTCTTATTTGTCTGTTTAATCCTTGCGTAAGTGTAATATTGAAAGTTTTTGGTCCTATCTTTTTCACTTTGCAAGGAAGTGTTTTCGTGCCTAAAATATTTACTCCCGAAGTCATTTTTTCTAGAAAGGAATCTGTGATTTGCTCGTTGACTGTAACGATATATTCTTTCTCATGTTTATTTTCCGCACGTAGTATTTCATTTACAATATCCCCGTCGTTTGTTAATAAAATTAGCCCGTCCGAGTCTTTATCCAATCGACCGATATGGAAAATACGTAGTGGATGATTGACAAAATCGACAATATTTCCTTTTACATGCCTTTCTGTTGTGCTTGTAATACCAACTGGCTTATTTAGCACAAGGTAAATTAAAGGTTGTTCAACAACAATTGGCTTGTTGTCAACCATAACATCGTCTCCTGCCTCAACTTTGCTTCCAAGCTCTGCAATTTGACCATTAATGGTTACTCTTCCTTCTGTAATCCATTTATCGGCACCACGTCTAGAAATAATGCCTGCTTCACTTAAAAATTTGTTAATGCGCATAATTGACACCTACTTTTCTTATTACAATAATTATAACAAAAGTTGAAACTAATTCAGAGTAAACAACGTAAAAAAGAAAAGGAGTGAACGGCTATGACAATCAATCAAAAAATTGAACATACATTTAATGCTTTAAAAAAAGTAGTAGGCTGGGGTGTAGATAAGCGAGTTACTTTATCACTTGCAGGCTATTACGTAATTCTAGGTAAAGAGTTTGATGAAAGCAGATTTAAGGAAATAGAAGCTTATATTAAAAAGAGAGCAAGTGTATTTTCTCCATTACGCTCTTATTTACACCCTCTTTTTGTTGCTACAATCGATGCTGGAGGTTTAGATTCCATTCAAGCGGTTGATCTTTTATTAGAGAAAGTAGAGGCTTTAAAAAAGTCTTCCTTTAAAGTGAATAGCTATACCTATTTAGCGGCATTACTAATGTCAGATGATAAAGAAGCTTGGCCAAACGAGGTAGATCGGGCGAAACAGTTAATGGAGGACATGAAAAAACATCATCGTTTTTTAACATCCACGGATGATTATCCATATGCCATGTTTTTAGGGAAATTGGATGGAGACACTACAGTTCGAGCTGAATCGATGAATCGTTACTATCAAGAACTTCGAAATCATAAGTTTTATTCGGGAAATGAATTACAATGGATGTCGCAGGTGTTAACGTACACAAGTCAAAACTACGAAGAAGATTTGTTATCACGAGCATTGATTATTCGAGATGGATTAAAAAGTGTAAAGATAAAGACTTCTGTAGCCCAATATCCAATGATTGGATTTATGGCAGTATTGAAAATGAATGAAGACCAATTAAATGACATCGTTTCCACTTATCAATCCCTGGTAAGTATGAAATTATTTTCTTGGTACAAAGAAAGTGCACTGCCTATTGCACTTGGGTGGGAAATGAGGTCATCAAAAGATACTTATACAACAGCGGCTATTTCAATGGCGACATCTCTGGAAATGCTTCTCCAGGCACAACAAGCGATGATGGTATCGACGATAGCGGCAACTAGTGCTGCGACTTCATCTTCCAACTCTAACTAACCTTCATGTTATACTATAATGGATGTGCTATGATTGCAGAAGCCGTGAAGAATGGTCTAGCATCAATTAATCATACCTGAAAATAGGATGAGTAATTAATTTTACAAAATTAGAGGAGTAATACATGATGAAAACAAACCCCATGAGTCAATCCCGAACAATACAAACCCACCTAATCCTTCCACCAGATACAAATCATCACCAAACGATTTTTGGAGGAAAAGTTCTTGCTTATATAGATGAAATAGCAGCCATTTCATCTATGAAACATGCGCAAGGTGAGGTAGTAACAGCATCTATTGATTCAGTTGATTTTCTTTCTTCTGCAAAAGTTGGAGATGTCCTTGAGTTAGATGCGGTCGTTTCATCCACTGGTCGTTCGTCTATGGAGGTCTATGTTCGTGTAACATCGACGAACCTAATAACAGGAGAAGAAAAACTTACGACAGAGTCCTATGTAACAATGGTTGCAATAGATAAGAATAGTAAGCCAGTTCCAATACCGGGCATTCATCCAGAAACCGATGAAGAAAAACGATTATTTGAAACAGGTCCTGCTAGACGTGCCCATCGTAAACAACGATTAGATATGAAACACTAATACTATAGGATGTGATGCTGTGCTGAAGCGAATCGATGAATTTTATATGTACATTATGATTGCGCTATTAGTGGTATATTTAATAAACTTTGCATATTTTGGTGAATTGACGATTACGTTTACAGTCATAGCTCTTGCAATTATTCTTGAAATAGTAATACATCGCCATCATATGAAACGACTTACCAACGCACAGCTCTCCATTATTGGGGTAGTGTTACTAGCGGGTATTGCCGGCATTATTTATTTGTTTGTGTTATTTCGCATTTTTTTAGATCCGTTTAGTTTGTCGTCTACCCTAGAGCATGTTCTACTACTTGCTTTTGTACTTATTTGTTTATACGCACTCATCCGTTTTATTAAAAACTTATTTGGCAGGGCAATTGAAAATAAATAAAAGAACCTTTAGAAGCTGCGAAAAATGGTTTCTAAAGGTTTTTTTGTTATTGAAAATAAATTGACCAATTAGAATCTTATTTGTATAATGAATTCAAATAATTCAAATAAATAAGAAAGATAAAATAAATTGAGTGAATCTACTTTAGTGCAGTTGTGTAATATTTATACTGATCTGACTTCGGAAGATATTCAGATTTTAGAGAATGTAGCTTCAACATTGCAATTGCATGCAGATTTAAAAAATGCTTATATGTTCATAGATTGTAAGATGAATAATAGTGAACATGCAATTGTAGTTGCAGAGGCTTTTCCAAGATCATCCGAATCTGTTTATGAAAACTCTGTAATAGGAAAAATCGTCTTTGAATCCTTTGAACCAGGTGTATTTTACAGCTATCGAACAGGCAAAAAGTCGCTTACTAGCCAAGCGGTGACCCAGGAAGGGAAGTCAGTTGAACAATGTGTTATTCCTATAAAAAATAATATACATCAAGTTATTGGTGTATTAATTTCTGAGGAGGAAATATTTAAGCAATTACCCTTTGTTGTTGGTCATAAAAACGTTTCGTTCGGTCAGGAAGAACTAAATGCAATTCTTAGCAGTAGCTCTAGTGAAATGCCAATGATATCTGATCTTCTCATGGAAATTTTTTTGTTAACAGATAAGGATAATCATTTAATTTATGCGAATCCAGTAGGAGTTAATTTTATTTCGGAAATGAGTAAGACGGAAGAAATTAGGAACAAAAATATAATGGAATTATTGCCTTTTATTAAATCAATCTATGATTTTAAAGAAGATGTTTACCTATTTGATTTAACGGTAGATAGAAAACATTTAATCATAAAAAAAATTAGAATGAGAGATAAAGAACGGTTAAGGGGAACTTTGCTCATTATCCAAGATGTGACAGAGCTTCGTACAAAAGAAAAAGAACTGATGATGAAGTCAGTTGTTATTCAGGAAATCCACCACCGAGTTAAAAATAATCTTCAAACAGTTGCTAGTTTATTACGCCTCCAAATGCGAAAGGGATTTCCAGAAGAAAGTAAGGTCTATTTTGAAGATACATTAAATAGAATATATAGTATTTCATCCGTTTATGAGTTAATTTTATCGAATACAGATGCGGATGATGATGATGTAAATATTATAGAATTAACGAAAAAAGTATCCTCTACAATGGTATTAAATGAAATTCATAAAAAAGTAAGCTTGATTATTCAGTCAAATGGAAATAGAATATTAACAACATCACGGAAAGCGGTTTCGATAGCACTTATTATTAATGAACTTGTTCAAAACTCATTAAAGCATGCTTTTCAAGAGGACTCTCAAGGGGAAATAGAAGTAAGTTTTTATTCAAACAAAGACTTTCTAGAGCTTCATATATTCGACAACGGCGTCGGAATGAGTGAGCCAAAATCATCATTAGGTTTAGAGATTGTTCATAACTTAGTAAGGAATGATTTAAATGGAGAGTTTAGATATTTACCTGTTGAGCAAGGAACACATGCGGTCATAACGTTTCCCATTAGTTCGGAGGTGGTTATCTATTATGAAAAAGAAAATACTGATAGTTGAAGATGAATCTATTATTCGAATGGATATCAAATTTATGCTTCAAGATCAAGGATATGAAGTTATAGGGGAGGCAGGAGACGGTGAAAGGGCAATAGAATTAGCTTTTTTACATAAACCAGATCTAATTCTTATGGATATTAAGATGCCAAAGATTAATGGATTACAAGCTAGTAAAATAATAGCAAATCAACTAGATTTGCCTATACTGATTATTACTGCATATAGTCAAAAGGAATTCATAGAAAAAGCACAGCAAGATAATATCGTAGGCTATCTTGTTAAGCCCATATCAGAGGCAAGTTTAATACCTGCAATAGAAATTGCTTTACATCAATCCGATAAAGCAAAGCGACTTAAGAAAGACATTCAAAATGCCCAACGAGAAGTTGAAAAAAGAAAGTTAATTGAGCGGGCAAAAGGGATTTTAATGCAAGCGGAAGAGTTAGCAGAGCCAGAAGCCTTTAAAAGATTAAGAGAATCTAGTATGGCTAGACAAATGACAATGGTGTCAGTTGCGAAGGAAATAATCTTAAAATACAAGTAAATACACAAGCAAAGGCGCTTAAAGAGTAATTTCTTTAAGCGCCTCTTTGTATGTATTTCCTTAGAGGGGGTGTTAGCAATTCTAGTAGCTTGCAAGGGATTTTTTATGGTGAGAGTTAATATTTTTACTTAAAGGGGGAAAAAACTAATGGCAATGATAGGAACAGTAGTAGTGTACATAATAATGGCTTGTGCAGTAATGGGTGCTTTTGCAGCTATTAAAGATCCAGACAATGGTTTAGGAAAAGAGTTTATGTCTGGTCTCCATGCCGTTGGTCATATTTTTGTGCCTGCAGCAGGTATTATGGCATCTATCCCGTATTTAACATGGTTTATCAGCAAATTTATAGGTCCAATATTTCATACGATAGGAGCAGATCCTGCAATTGCAGCAACAGCAATTTTAGCATCAGATATGGGAGGCTATCAATTAGCGAATGCTTTGAAAGAGTCTTATGAAGGATGGATAATGGCGCTTATTGTAGGGTATATGGCAGGAGCAACAATTGTGTTTTCGATTCCGATGGGTCTAGCAATGCTAGATAAACGCGATCATAAATATATGGCTCTTGGAATTATGTCTGGAGTACTTACTATTCCGATTGGAGCATTTATTGCATCCGTTTTAGTAGTTTTATTTGACACAAAAGTACGTGACGTTATTAGTACTACATCAGATTCTACGTATGAGTTTGTCATAAGTTATGGGCAAATCTTGGTTAACTTAACACCTTTACTCATCTTCGTCATATTAATAGCCGCGGGGTTAAAGTTCTTCCCTAGAGGCATGATTGCAGGGTTCATGATTTTTGGGAGAGTAATGGATGCAGCGATTAAGTTAGTGTTAGTTTTCTCTATCGTGGAAATCTTTACTGGACTGTTCTCAAAAATATTTGGAGCATGGGGTTTCGACCCAATTATGGCGGATGCAACAGATCAATTTAGAGCACTTGAAACCGCTGGATACATTGGTATTATGCTGGCTGGTGCTTTCCCAATGGTTTATTTATTACGTAAGTATGCTTCAAAACCTTTGGAAGCAGGTGGACGTAAGATTGGACTTTCTTCAGTAGGGAGTGCAGGAATTCTAGCTACGATTGCAAATATTTTAGCGATGTTCTCCCTAGTACGTTATATGAGACCAAAAGACAAGGTGTTAAATATCGCTTTTGGTGTATGTTCGGCGTTCTTATTAGGTGATCATTTATCTTTTACTGCTAACTTCCAACCAAATATCATTTTACCAGTAATCTTAGGGAAACTGCTTGCTGGTATCTGTGCAATCCTTATCGCTTACAAGTTATCAGTTCCAACTGCATTGAAGCTAGAAGAATTAGATCGTGCAGCAGGTATTATTAAGCCGAATGAGTATTTAGATGAAGAAGTTCCAACCAAAAAAACTGCGCCAGCGCAAGCGTAAATATATTTTTTCGCACATGAAAGGAGTGTCACAATGAGCGAAGAGAAAAAAAGATTTATACAAGAATTTGTCCCTGGTAAACAGATTACTTTAAGTCATTTAATAGCAAACCCAGATCCAGATATGTTTGTAAAGCTTGGAATTCAAGAAGCTGGAGCATTGGGAATTATGACTTGCACTCCAAGTGAGACCGTTATTATTGCGGGAGATTTAGCTACGAAAGCAGCAAATGTCAGAATTGGCTTTTTGGATAGATTTACAGGAAGTCTCGTTATAGTGGGAAGTGTTTCGGAAGTTGATATGGCGATGATTGAGATTAATCGATTTTTATCCGAAAGACTTAGCTATACACCAGCAGACATAACGAAATCGTAAGGATGTGTGTGGACCATGAAAAATAGAGCAATGCTAATCGGTGCAATTGGTGCAGGGAAATCTACACTTACAAACGCATTATTAGGTAAGATTGTACCTGCCGTTAAGACACAAACATTGATCTATTATGACTGGATTGTAGATACGCCTGGTGAATATACAGAAAACCCGTTTTTTTATAAGAATATTATGGCTACAGCGCTTGAAGTAACACATGTATTCTATTTACAGGACGCTACAAATAGTAAAATGATTTTTCCTCCGGGATTTAGTACTGGGTTTTCGAAATTGCCAATTGGTGTGATTACAAAAAGTGACAGTCCAGAAGCAAACATTGAGCGTTCTATTGAAATGATTCGTTCTGTAATTTCATATGGACCAATTGTCATCACGTCTTCGCTCAATGGAGAAGGAATAGAACAGCTAAAGGCATTAGTAAAAATGAATGATATGGAGTCTATGAAAAGTTATATAATGGATTCGCAAGATGCATGTTTATTGTTTACCGATCAACTTTACAATTCTCGGAATATTTGATATATTTACAATTACCAAATAAAAGTTCATAAATAGGCAAAGGCGCCTTTACTTACACGGAGAAAATTCTGCGTGTCTAGTTAAGGCGTTTTTTATTTACAAGTGAGGTGTGGTATTGTTCGATTTCAATCGTAAAAAAGAAACGATTATTAGTGCAGGAATTGATATAGGAACAAGCACGACGAAGTTGATTATTAGTCGCTTTTCATTAATGAATACCGCGGGGACTACCCATGTTCCGAGAATTGAAATTGTCGATAAAGAAATCATTTATAAAAGTCCCATTTTTAGAACTCCATTGAAAGATAATACGACAATAGATGTTGCTGAAGTGGAGAAAATTATTCAGGGAGAGTATTCAAAAGCTGGAATAGAGGCAAATCAAATTGAAACAGGTGCAGTCATCATTACCGGTGAAACTGCAACTAAGCACAATGCGAAGGAAATGCTTCACTATTTGTCCAATGAAGTAGGAGATTTTTTAGTAGCAACAGCGGGTCCGGATTTAGAAGGTATTATCGCAGCAAAAGGATCAGGTGCTTTTGATTATTCTGCTCGCACTGGAAAAGTAATTGCTAATATTGATATAGGCGGTGGAACTGCAAATATAGCAGTTTTTAAAGATAAAGAGCTTCTTGGAACTTGTACAATGCACATTGGTGGGAGATTAATAGAATTTCAAGGTGAAAAGATACAATCTATCTCTCCTTCAGTACAGAGACTTCTAAAGGAACAAGGTATCTCTTTATTCGTAGGGGATTCAAGGGATGCACTTGACGTTGATCTGGTCATTAAGTTTATGACAAAATCACTTGGCAGAATATTGAAAGGTGAAGTTCAACAGAAAGATAACGTACTTTTACTTGGTCACTCTCCAAATTGGAAAGAAAAAGTAGAGACGATTGTGTTCTCGGGTGGAATATCAGAATGCATTTATAACCATGAGTTTGGTGTTCATCCAACCACTGAGTACGAGGATATTGGTCAGGTTCTTGCTAAGGAGCTTCAACGAGATGAAACACTTCGAAGCTTTTCTTGGCTAGAACCTATTGAAACAGTACGTGCAACAGTGTTAGGAGCTGGGACACAAACGACCGAAATTAGTGGGGCAACCATACAAATATCACCTCAGGATTTACCGGTTAGAAATGTACCTGTATATAATTTTAACTTTCATTCGAATTTGCAAGAAGGTCTAGAAAATTTTGATGCAGCGATAAAAAAAGCTATAGATATGTACGATGCAGCTCGAGAAGGGCAAAATTTTGCGCTTTACATCTCAGAATTACCTTATATGGGATTTCGGGACATCCAGAAATTATCAGAAGCAATTGTAAAAGTGATGGAAAAACGCCCAGATCCTTTGCTGCCGATTGTGCTTGTTTTACAAACGGACCACGCAAAAGTAATTGGCCAAACACTTCTTGCAATGAATGTTAGGCAAAGTGTTATATGTATTGATCAAGTAAGTGTCGTTCACGGAGACTATATGGATATTGGAAAGGCACTCGACTCTGGTGTAGTACCAGTCGTAGTGAAAACATTAACATTCCACTCGTCGTAAAGGAGGGGGTTTTACAGTGAATTTAAAATCCGTGTTAGGTGGCATAAGTTACAACTTTCAAGACTTGAAGGAAGTAATGGCGAAAGCAAATGAAGAAAAATCAGGGGACCGTCTAGCGGGAGTAGCCGCAGAAACAGTTCAGGAACGAATTGCTGCAAAGTCAGTGCTTAGTGAAGTACTGATGAGTGATATTCGCAATAATCCTTTAATTCCCATAGAACAAGATGAGGTTTCTAAGATAATCGAAAGTGATCTAAATGAAAAAATCTACGGAGAGCTAAAAAATTGGAGTGTCGCTGAACTTAGAGAATACATTTTAAGTAATGAAGTAGGAGACCGCGAGCTAAAGCGTATAAGTAAAGGGCTCAACTCTGAAATGATAGCAGCAGCTGCTAAAATAATGTCTAATTTAGATTTAGTTCATGCAGCAAATAAAATCGAAATTCTATCCACTTGTAATATTACGATTGGTCAAAAAGGAACGATTTCTTCACGTCTCCAACCAAACCATCCGACAGATAGTGTGGATGGAATGATTGCCGCCCTAAAAGATGGATTATCATACGGCATTGGTGACGCTGTAATCGGAATAAATCCGGTAGACGACTCAGTTGAAAGTGTGAAGCGATTACTCCATGCTACGCGTGACTTTATTAATGACTGGAAAATTCCTACGCAAAACTGTGTTTTAGCACATGTTACAACACAAATGAAAGCAATAGAGCAAGGTGCTCCTGCGGATATGATCTTCCAAAGTATAGCAGGTACAGAAGCTGCTAATCGGTCGTTCGGAATTTCTGCAGAATTAATTGCAGAAGCCCGGCAGCTAGCATTAAAGCAAGGAACTGGGACGGGGCCTCAAGTCATGTACTTTGAAACAGGTCAAGGTTCTGAACTTTCAGCAGAAGCTCATTTTGGTATCGATCAGATGACACTTGAATCTCGAAACTACGGGTTTGCACGACATTTTGACCCATTTATTGTAAATACGGTTGTAGGGTTTATTGGTCCCGAATATTTATATAACAGTAAACAAGTAATACGTGCAGGTTTAGAGGATCATTTCATGGGAAAAATGCACGGGATTCCAATGGGTGTGGACATTTGTTATACAAATCATATTAAAGCGGATCAGAATGATATTGAAGATTTAGGGGTTCTTTTAACGGCTGCAGGAGTGAATTTTATCATTGCAACTCCGATGGGTGACGATTGTATGTTGAACTATCAATCGATGAGCTATCATGACGTAGCGACTTTACTCCAAACATTTAGTAAAACACCAGCACCTGAATTTTTGAAATGGTTAGAGAAAATGGGGATATACGAAAATGGTCGATTGAGTGCTCGTGCAGGCGATCCGAGTCTATTCACACGTTAGGAGATGACTTATGTGAATGAACAGCTAATCAAACAAATTACAAAGATGGTCATTGAAAAGCTCCAGACCAATGAAGTGAATAATAATGCTCAAGAACATGGTCAAGGGAATCAAAAAGTAAAATTGTATCAGGATCATTCTGTAGTTAACTTTTCGGAAGTAAAACAGGATGTTGATCCAGTTGGAGAAGTAAAATTTTATCCTTCAAAGGAAGCAACTAACGAGCAAGAAAGATTAATGAAGTCACAAATGTTAAAAGAAAAAGTTTCGATAGAGGATGATAAAAAAGAAAATTACTTATCGGAGTTACGTAAAAAAACACCAGCTCGAATTGCTGTAGGTAGGGCTGGATCGAGGCCTAAAACAAATACATGGCTTCAATTTCGCTTCGATCACGCCGCAGCTGTAGATGCTGTATACGGAGAGGTTCCACAGGAAATTTTAGAGCGGTTAAATTTCTTCCAGGTGCATACGAGAGTGCTAGATAAAGAGGAGTATATTAGAAGACCAGATTTAGGAAGAAGACTTTCAGACGAGTCTAAAAAAACTGTTTTGGAAAAGTGCAAACGTTCTCCGAAAGTACAAATTGTTGCATCAAATGGTCTAAGTGCAAAAGCACTTGAAGAAAATTTAGAAGACGTTTATTTGAGTTTAGAACAGTCATTAAAAAACTTAAATATTGAAATGGGTACTACTTTTTATGTTGACAAAGGTCGAGTAGCTTTAATGGATGAAATAGGCGAGTTATTACAACCAGATATAGTTGTAATTTTAATAGGGGAAAGACCAGGACTTGTGTCAGCTGAATCTCTCAGTGCTTATATTTGCTATAAACCAAGAATTGGGACAATCGAAGCCGATCGTATGGTTATTTCCAATATTCATAAAGGTGGAATTCCCTCCGTCGAAGCGGGAGCGTATTTAGGTACACTTATTCAAAAAATCTTGAAATACGAAGCAAGTGGTGTGTCGTTAGTGAAGAAAGAAGGATAGGAGGTATTTAGTGTAGGATGAAAAAAATATTTGCAGATATTTTATCTATGCAAGTAATTCCAAATGTAGATGCAGGTCTTGCTGAAAAACTAAACTTAAAGCCCTATCAAAGAAGCTTAGGATTATTTACTACGACAATTGACGACGTTGGATATACTGCTGCAGATGAAGCGACGAAAAAATCGGATGTAGAAGTGGTTTATGCAAAAAGCTTTTATGCTGGCGCTGCACATGCTTCTGGGCCTCTTTCTGGAGAATTTATTGGAATTATAGCCGGTCCTTCTCCAGAAGAAGTGAAAAGCGGATTAGACTCTATTCGGATTACAGTTGAAAATGATGCTTATTTTGAAGCAATTAATGACGATGAAAATCACGCACTGTACTCAAAAGTAATATCTAGTTGCGGAAGCTATTTAGCGGGAGTAGCTGGCGTACATGAAGGACAGTCACTTGCCTATTTAATCGCCCCACCTTTAGAGGCAATAGTTGGATTAGATGCTGCTCTAAAAGCGGCAGATGTGCAAGTGTGTGAATTTTTTGCTCCACCTTCTGAGACAAACTTTGGTGGTGGCTTATTCACTGGTAGTCAATCTTCGTGCCAAGCTGCTACAGATGCTTTTAGGGAAGCTATCTTCAACATGGCAAAGCGGCCATTAGATTACTAGGAAAGGAGTGAGTGCTTTGGTTACAGTAATGGATACTGATTTATTGGCTTTACAGGAAATGCGTACCGCGGTTCAAGCAGCAAAAACTGCACAGAAAGTATATATGGCGTTTACGCAAGAGCAGGTAGATCAAGTAGTAAAAGCAGTTGCAAATGCAGCCTTTGCGGAGTCAGCTAGACTTGGAAAAATGGCTGTGGATGAGACAGGTATGGGTGTAGCTGAACATAAAAAGATAAAAAATGAAGTTGGTTCAAGAGATGTCTATGAAAGTATTAAAGAATTAAAAACAGTTGGTATTATTGGAGAAGATAAAGCTAATAAAGTACTAGAAATTGCTGCTCCATTTGGTGTAATAGCTGGAATCATTCCTACTACAAACCCAACGTCTACTGCTTTTTTTAAAACACTCATCTCCCTGAAAACAAGGAATGCGATAGTTGTGAGTCCCCATCCATACGCGGTGAAGTGTACGCAAGAAGCATTGAAAGTTTGTGAAGAAGCTGCCGTAACTGCTGGTGCTCCTAAAGGGCTTGTTCAATGCTTAACAATGTCATCCATGGAAGCAACGCAGCAACTCATGAAACATCCAGATATCAACCTTATTTTAGCAACTGGTGGAGGAGCATTAGTAAAAGCTGCATATAGTTCGGGGAAACCCGCTTACGGCGTTGGACCTGGAAATGTTCCGGTGTACATCGAACGAACGGCAAAAATTGATAAAGCCGTAGAAAACATTGTTAACAGTAAGTCATTTGATTATGGGACTATTTGTGCTACTGAACAAGCCATTGTAGTAGATCGAAATGTTGCGGAATTAGTTACTAGAGCCCTTAAGAAATATGGAGCTTATATTTTGTCCGAGGATGAAAAGCTTTTAATGGAGAAAGTGATTTCTCCATTTCCAGGTAAGGTGAATCCAAAAATTGTTGGGAAAAGTCCTCAAACCATTGCGAATTATGCCGGTATTTCCTTACCACCTGGGACACGTATTATTGTTGGAATGGAGACGAAGGTCGGAAAAGAGGTTCCATTTTCACTCGAAAAACTCTCGCCGGTTTTCGCAATGTATATTGCGTCAGATATTAATCATGCAAAAGAGCTTTGTATGTCTTTACTTCAACTTGGAGGAATGGGGCATAGTCTTTCCCTTCACACAGAAACTGACAGTATCGCTCGCGAGTTTGCGTTGGAGATGCCGGTTTCTCGAATCTTAGTGAATACGATGTCATCTGTTGGAGCAGTTGGAGGCACAACCGGTTTAATGCCATCAATGACTTTAGGGTGTGGAACATTTGGAGGGAATATTACTTCAGATAATGTAAGTGCCAAGCATTTATTAAACATCAAGAGAATGGCTTATGGAATTAAAGAAGTGAATCTTCCAGCACATGAGACTACTACCAATGAAATAAATGGTGAAGTGGAAGATGTGACAGATCAAGTAGTGGCGAATGTATTATCTTCATTGGGTTCTAATGACTCTGTCGACCCTCAAGTAGTAAAAGATTTGGTCAGTGAAATAGTAAAACAATTATCTAAATAAAACCTATTAGGAGGAAACGAATATGTCAAGAGAAGGTACAGCATTAGGAATGGTAGAAACAAAAGGATTAATTGGTTCAATTGAAGCTGCAGATGCAATGGTGAAGGCAGCTAGCGTAAATCTAGTAGGGAAAGTACATGTTGGTGGAGGCATTGTAACAGTATTAGTTCGAGGCGATGTAGGTGCTGTTAAAGCAGCAACAGACGCTGGAGCTGCAGCAGCGCAACGTGTTGGAGAATTATTATCTGTGCATGTAATTCCTAGACCACATAATGAGTTAGAAATGATTTTACCGAAACTAGAAAACTAAAAGTAGCTTAGAAAGGCGGTTCTAAGATGAATCAGCAATTAATTGAAAAAATTGTAGGGGAAGTTTTAGAGCAACTCGAAAAAGTTGAGCAACCACTTTCAAAAGATTCAATTCCAATCGCTGTTTCTGCTCGTCATGTTCATTTGTCACCACTCCATGTGGAAGCATTATTTGGAAAAGAGTATGAGTTAACGAAAAAAGCGAACTTATCCCAACTGGGTCAATTTGCAGCCAATGAAACGGTTGTTATTGCAGGACCAAAAGGAAGCATTGAACGCGTGCGAGTGCTTGGTCCTGCTCGTTCCCTGACGCAAGCAGAAGTCAGTTTGACAGATGCAGTGAAGCTAGGATTAAATCCTCCCCTTCGTGAATCAGGAGACATAGAAGGATCAGGAGCTTTTACGATAATAGGGCCAAAAGGGAGCCTCTTTTTAGAAGAGGGACTAATTATCGCGCAAGCTCATATTCATATGACGCCTGTTGATGCAGCTCATTTTGGTGTTCAAAATGATGAATATGTAACGGTAGAAACTGATGGTGTTCGACCAATGGCATATCGTCATGTAAAAATTCGTGTATCGGATAAATACCAGTTAGAAATGCATATAGATACAGATGAATCGAACGCAGGGTTTATTTCTAAAGGATCAATTGGTCGTTTAATAAAGTCTAGCGAGAACCGTATAAAAGTACAGATGGAAGTACCTAAAGTTGTAACCAAAAGTAGTGAAGATTCTATTTTTAATTATCCCAAAAAGTTACTTTCGAAAGACGATGTAAGAGAAGTGACAACAAAAGAAATTATCCTAGAAAAAGGAACTATTATTACAGCGCTTGCACGAGATACAGCAAGAGAGCTAGGTATATCCATTTCGTTTAGAAAATAGAAATAGGTGATGACAGCATGCAAATAGGAAAAGTTATCGGAAACGTTTGGGCAACTCGTAAAGAGGAAGGATTACAAGGGTTAAAGCTACTAATTGTACAGCCTGTAGATGTACAAGGTAAACCGGTGAAAACCCAATTTGTTGCTGCCGATCGAATAGGTGCAGGTATCGGGGATGATGTTCTTGTCACGAGTGGAGGTTCATCCCGTTACATAATGCGCGATCATCCGATGCCGATTGATGCGGTAATCATTGGAATTATTGATTCGACAGAAGTAGAAAGGGGTGAAATCGATGAGCAAAGCAATAGGGATGATTGAGACAAAAGGGTTAATCGGTTCCATTGAAGCAGCTGATGCCATGATTAAATCAGCTAATGTGACATTAATAAAACAAGAAATGATTGATGGGGGAATTGTCACGGTTATTGTTCAAGGGGATGTAGGAGCTGTCCAAGCCGCTGTAGATGCTGGTCGTGAAGCGGCAAAACGCGTGGGAGAGCTTTTGGGAGCTCATGTTATTCCACGCCCAGACCAATCTGTTTACGAGATGATTAAGCCGCTCGACTACAATAGATACGAAGAAAGTAAGTTAACAACAAAGCCTGCACGTACTAAACCAGTGAAAACAGACACTAATCCACAGTAAGGGTCGTAATGGTATAGGAAAGGGTGAAAGTACTTGGCTTTTCGGAGAAATAAAATCGCCGTAATTGGGGCTGGTTATACAGGTGCTACAGTAGCCTTAATGATAGCTCAAAAAGAACTAGGGGACCTCGTGCTTGTAGATATTCCGGAATTAGAAAACCCTGCAAAAGGGAAAGCATTAGATATATTAGAAACAGGTTCAGTTCAACGTTTTAATTCGAAAGTTACTGGTACGTCTAATTATGAACATATAAAAGATGCGGATATGGTTATTATTACTGCCGGTATTGCACGAAAACCGGGGATGAGTAGAGATGACCTGGTGAGTATTAATGCAAAAATTATGCGCTCTGTATCAGAGCAAGTGAAAAAGTATGCACCAAATAGCTATGTTCTTATATTAAGTAATCCAGTAGATGCCATGACATACGTTTGTTATAAAACAACTGGGTTTCCGAAAAATAGAGTAATTGGACAATCTGGTGTACTAGATACTGCGCGTTTTAATACATTTGTCGCAGAAGAATTAAATATTTCTGTAGAAGATATTTCAGGATTTGTATTAGGCGGTCATGGGGATGATATGGTTCCGCTTGTGCGATATTCCTACGCGGGTGGAATTCCACTAGAGAAAATTATCTCAAAAGAGCGTTTAGAAGCTATAGTGGAGCGGACAAGAAAAGGAGGGGGCGAGATTGTCTCTCTTCTTGGAAATGGTAGTGCATATTATGCTCCAGCAGCTTCACTTGTAGAAATGGCCGAAGCAATTATTAAAGATAAAAAACGAATACTACCTACTATCGCTTATCTAGAAGGGGAGTATGGGTATAAAGACTTGTATTTAGGAGTGCCAACTGTTATCGGAGGCGATGGTATAGAAAGTATTATCGAACTTCCGTTAACGAATGAAGAAAAACTTGCTTTAGATAAATCAGTCAATTCTGTTCAATCTGTAATTAAAATATGTAATATCTAAAAAAGCATTCCTATGTAAGGGATGCTTTTTCTATGAAACCATTTTGGTAGTACAGGAGAAAAGATAGACAGCATTCATCGATAAAGAAGTGCTGAGCGGACGAGATTGTATCTTCGTCCGCTGTTAAATGAGTAGGACAGGATCATATCTCTCATTATTCAAACTAAATGCACCATTACTTCACAAAAATTCACTCGGTAATAGTGTATTTAGTTCAAAGCACTTGGAAATTGATGAAGAAAGATGTTTTTTAAGGACTCTTGCACTTTTCTTAATGCGCTTTATAGTTATAAATTGGTTTTATTACTTCCAACACTTCAACTGTATCGTCAATATGTGAAAGAATGTCTTGCATATCTTTATACGCAAACGGGGATTCATCGACCGTACTTGAAACAACAGAAGTACTCCAAACATCCTTCATAGAAGCTTGAAAAATTTCCAATGCTACTAGTTTTCTTGCTTGCGAGCGACTCATTATACGTCCGGCACCGTGTGGACCAGAGTAATTCCAATCTGGATTTCCTTTTCCTCGGCAAATGAGCGAACCATCTCGCATATTCATAGGAATTATTACAATTTCACCATCCTGCGCAGAGATGGCACCTTTACGTAAGATCATATTATCTAAATCAATATAGTTATGAATCGTGTCGAATTCAGATTCAATATTCCAGTTCATACCTCTACAAATAACTTCGGCCATTGTTTTTCGATTGAATGCTGCATATTTTTGAGCAATGGAAAGATCAAATAAATAATCCTTCATATTTTCTCCCTCTACATATGCCAAATCTTTAGAAACACTATCACCAAGGGTTTGATGTGCTACATCTTGATAATGCTCTGCAATTTGTTTCCCTAAATTCCTGCTTCCGGAGTGGATAACTAAATAAATACTACCGTCATTGCCTTCGTTTAATTCAATGAAATGGTTTCCTCCACCAAGAGTACCTAAGCTTAACCGAGCGCGGTTTTCATTAATAGGAGCAGCAACTTCAGCAAAAGGTATTTCTATAGTATTACGATGTTCTTTATTTCTAATGCGAGTACCACTTGGTACGTTTTTCTTGATTGTTTTGTCTAACTTTTCAAAGTGTATATCTTCCTTTAGAACATCTAGCTTTGCACAGATCATTCCGCAACCCAAATCGACGCCAACAAAGTTAGGAACCACTTTGTCTGTAATTGTCATCGTTGTTCCTACAGTGCAACCTTTACCTGCATGAAGATCTGGCATCATTCTTATTTTCGTGTCTTTTAAAAAGGGAAGACTACAAATTTGCTCTACTTGTACCTTTGCTGTTTCTTCTATTGTATCTGTATAAACAAGCGCATTATTATATGTTCCTTTTATTTCTATCAAGATCGCACCTCTTTTTCTGTTCTGACTATTAATTCTTAAACAAATTAAACCAGCCTTTATATTTAAACCAAGCAAGCATGGCGATAGCAATAACGACCATCAATGCCATCACACCAAAGTATCCAAATTTCCACTCTAGCTCAGGCATATTTACAAAGTTCATGCCGTATACTCCCACGATAAATGTTAAAGGGATAAAAACGGTCGAAACAATTGTTAAAATCATCATAATCCTATTCATATGACTCGAGTTAATGGACATATGACTATCTCGAATATCAGCCGTAAGTTCACGATTCGTCTCAACCATATCCGCTAGCTTTAGCAGATGATCATAAATATCTCCAAAATAAGCCCGTTCAGAAGGCTGTAAATTAATTCGCTCCGAGTTCATAATTCGATAGAGCAAATCACGCATTGGAATAATGGTTCGTCGTAATCTAAGTAAATCACTTCGAAGGTCAAACACTTGATTCATGGACAAATGCCGCATATCTATGGATAGCCTATCTTCTAATTCATTTAGATAGTCTTCAATTTTATAAACAATCGGAAAATAAGCATCCACCACCTTATCGACAATATGATACATTGCATGCATAGCTCCGCGTTCCCATCCTTTTGGGTTTCGTTTTATACGCTCTCGAGCTTGATCTAGTTCATGCATGATAGGAAAATGAAAGGTAACGACAAAATCTTTTCCAACAAATAAATTCAGTTCCTCTGCATCAAGTGTTACTTCATTGAACGTATGTAGTACAAAAAATACGTGGCCATCGTAATGATCTGCTTTTGGACGTTGAAGCCTTAATAAACAATCTTCAATTGCTAGTGGATGGAAATGAAAGAAGGAGCTTAGAAGATTTTTCTCTTCTTCTGTAGGTTCCTCTATGTCAACCCAATACCATTCAAACGTTTTATGCTTTATATCTTCGAGAGGAAAGTCACTAATTATCTCGTGATCTGTTGTTATCCCTATCGTTCGAATCATATTAATACCTCATTTCAACACTAAATAACTTTATATATTATCTCATATTCGACAGTTTCCTACAAAATCCACCTGTTAAAGCTTACTTTCTTGAACATCCTAACTCATATACCCTTTGTCAGTAACTTGGAATAGGGGTATAAACGTTAGGAAAGAACTCTTTTTCGGAGGGACGCTTTTTTATTTACAGTGAATTGAGGTGTTTGTCTAGTTTGTAATGTCCGGTTCTGCATCTACTAGTATAAGTGCAAAAGGAGGTGAATTTATCGTGAACCCACATCGTCAACCTTGTCATTCATGTCAGCAACCTATGCTGTCTCCATGGTTCCAACCACCTGCTCCACCGTTAGTATGTCCACCACAATATCGCGTGCATGATTCTTTTATGCCGAGAATGCAACCTGTTATCCACCCAATTGTAAATGTGAATAGAGAGCATATTGTCAATGTTCCACAGCATTTCTATACAGAAACTAATCGAAATGTCGTTGTGAATCCACCTCAACAAGCTTTTCCAATGCAGCAAGGAGGTTTCCAACAACCGTTCCCACAACAACAATTCTTTCCAGGTCAACCGCGATTCTAATGAAATGAATTGCAAGAAGTAGCAAAGAAGCACATCTTTTAACTGCGCCGAGTAGCGAAGCGGCGCAGGAGCAAATGCCTTTATTTTAAAGCGCATTTGCTTTTTTGATTTATGTAAGTAAAAGAACCTGTAAAACTATAACGATCAAAAATAGTTTAAATTACAGTACTTTTTTCGATAAAGTTGTATGACTCCTACTTAGAAAGGTTTTTTGAATAAAAATAAGAATGTTTTGGAATAAAGCTTTTTCTTTCAATAGATGTTTAAAGGATTACGGGTTTGCTGGATCATACTTTTGTGTACTCAGATAAGCATAATTATTAACGTACTCGACGTATAATGACAAAAGAGGCAGATGCAATTGTGGGAAGTGCTCTATCAATAGGAGTAAAAGAAATAATAGTAAATTACACTCACTCTAAAATGAATCATATTTTAGTAGAAGATCTGCATCCAGAAGTAATGAGCCATTCCATTATATACTGCGTTCGAAATTTCTTTATAAATGATATAGTAGTTGGAGAACTTGGATTTAATGTATATGTAGAAGGTCATTTTGGAGTGCCGGTAATTATGGTTGCGGGAGATGATGGACCATTTAGAGAAGCAGAAGTTTTAATTCCAAGTGTTAATACAGCAGCAGTAAAAGAATAAATTTCCAGATAGACAGTTAAAGCATTACATTCAAAAGTAGCAGCACTTTAAAAGTGCCGCGGCTTTTGATAAGTAAATAAAGGAGAAAATACAAAGATGAAAATTCGTCCAAAACGATTACAAATAGGAGATACGATTGGTATTATTGCTCCTGCCAGTCCACCAAATCTTAAACAACTAAAGCGCTCTTTAAAATTTTTAGATGGGCTAGGTTTGAACTATCAAATGGGGAAAAGTGTAGAAAACGTATATGGTTATCTTGCAGGTTCAGATGAAGAACGTCTAGAAGACTTACATGAGATGTTCGCGGATCCAAATATTGCAGGAATAATTTGTGCTGGTGGGGGATATGGGTCTGCTAGATACACGGATAAAATAGATTTTCAATTAATGAATGAATGTCCAAAAATTTTCTGGGGTTATTCCGATATTACTTTTTTACATACAAGCATGAATTTATACTCCGATATTGTGACTTTCCATGGTCCTATGCTAGCTTCAGATGTTGGGAAAGACACGTTTTCTGATCTGTCGAAAAAAATGTTCCAACAATTATTTACACCAATGGAACTGCATTATACCGAAGCGATTTCTCCGTTAACACGCTTTTCAGGTGGAGCGGCACGTGGTGAGTTAACAGGAGGGAATTTATCGCTACTTGCAAGTGGAGTTGGGACGAAATACCAAGTAGACACTAGAGGTAAATTATTGTTGATTGAAGATATTGGTGAAGAACCATATCGGGTAGATGGAATGCTCAATCAGCTTCGACAAGCAGGTATTCTGGACGAAGCTACGGGATTTGTTATCGGAGACTTTAAAGATGCGGAACCGAAAAAACGGCAGGTTTCATTTTCTTTAGATGAAGTGCTCAATCACTACTTAGGTAGTTTAGGAAAGCCGGCTGTAAGGGGATTCAAGATAGGTCATTGTGAACCTCATTTTGCTGTTCCGCTTGGTGCAGAAGCTGAGTTAGATGCAGATAATTTAGCGCTTGTTATTTTACCGGGAGTTGAGTAAAGGATCCAATTAGTTCTATTTTGAAGGAAGTAAAATGTCATTCTCAATAGAACCTGGTCTTGGGACTTTTCGTATGGAATTGGAAAAGGGATAGGAGGTTAATAGATGACTTCAGAAGCGAATGAATATATTTGTTCGGTGAAAGTCGCAACTGTTTGGACGGACCCAGCTTCTGCAAGAGGGATGGATACTCCCGGTATTTCAAATCCTGTTTTATTATTAGAATGGCTTGAAGCACTACAGTATAAAGAAAGAATTGCACTTTGTGAGGAAAACCGTGTACAGACCCAGCTTTTATATGGAGAACCGGTACTTGTGGACGAAATAAAAGGGGACTGGGCAAAAATTGTAGCTATTTGGCAACCTTCTAAAAAAGATAGCCGTGGATATCCAGGGTGGGTTCCTATAACGCAATTACAGAAACCTGAACTAGTGAATTCGATTGGGATTGCACGTGTTTCTTTAGCGAGAACTCAGCTATGGGACATGAAAAAGAACCCGCTGCTCGTTGTGTCATTTAATACGACTCTTCCAGTTGTTTCAGAAGATGCCTCTTATTATAAAGTCCAAACCCCACATGGCGAAGCATTGCTGCAAAAAGACCAAGCTGACTTTGCTAGATCGATGGGACAATACCCAAAACGTTCTGCAGAATATGCAGCAACTTTAGGTGAACTTTACTTAGACTTGCCTTATTTATGGGGTGGAATGTCTCCGTATGGCTATGATTGTTCAGGGTTCTCGTACAATATGCTGAAGGCGTGTGGATATTTAATTCCCCGTGATGCAAGTGACCAAGCCTGTACTGGACAAGAAATTCAGATAGACGACTCTTCCGCTTGGAAAAAAGGGGATTTAATCTTTTTTTCTAATGACGAGGGTACAGGACCTGTGCGTCATGTAGGGTTTTACTATGGAAATGGGCAATTATTGCATTCTCCTTCCACAGGTAAAGCAGTTGAAATTATATTGTTAGAAAGTTCTATGCTGGAGAATGAAATCTGTGCAGTGAGAAGGTACGCGGTTTAGGGGGGATTTGCGTGACAGAAAAAGTTCTTTTGTATGTAGAAAATTTGAAACGCCATTTTGAAATAGGACATGGAGAAACGTTAAAGGTGATACAGGCATTGAAGAATCACAGCAACAAAATTTCTTACAAGAAGAGCTGCATAGTCCGATTAATCCCCCTTCTGGATGTGTGTTTAGAACCCGTTTTCCAAACGCTATGTCTATTTGCACGGAAGAAAAACCAGCTTGGAAGGAACAAGAAATAGGTCACTTTATGGCGTGTCATTTATATAAATAGGTATAGAAGCATCTGCTTTAGGGAGATGCTTCTATTTTATTATCCTTTATAAACAATTCCGCTTGCTAAAAGAGTGATACAGAATAAGCGAGTAACTTTCCGTGAAAAATTGTACTAATTAAAATGAACTTTTATTGTTTTAAAACGTATTACCTAGTAAGGAAGGTGTGAGGAAATGGAAACAGAGCCAATTGTTAAACTACAAAATGTGACAAAAGTAATTGGGAAAAAGAAAATTATTGATGACCTCAGCTTAGATTTATGGCCAGGACAAATCACAGGTTTTTTAGGACCTAATGGAGCAGGAAAAACAACGACGATACGGATGATGACAGGACTGATGAAACCAACGTCCGGTGAGGTAATTATTGATGGGCAAGCAATTTCTACAAATTTTGAGCAAACCATGAGTAAAGTGGGAGTAATTGTAGAAAATCCCGAGATGTATAAGTTTATGAGTGGTTATAAAAACTTGCTGCACTTTGCGAGGATGAATAAGAACGTAACAAAAGCTCGAATAGATGAAGTAATTGCACAAGTAGGCTTACAAAATAGAATTCATGAAAAGGTGTCGACGTATTCACTAGGAATGCGTCAACGTTTAGGTCTTGCCCAGGCTCTTCTACATCGTCCTAAGTTTTTAATATTAGATGAGCCAACAAATGGACTGGATCCAGCTGGAATTCGTGAATTCCGAATGTATTTACGCAAAATTGCTATAGAAGATGGAGTTTCTATTTTTGTATCGAGTCACTTATTAGCTGAAATAGAGTTAATATGTGATAGAATCGCTGTTATTCAAAATGGGAGATTAATCTCCATACAAGAAGTTAAAGAAGAGCAAGAGTCACACTACTATGTGGAAGTTACTCCGAAAGAACAAGCAACTACATTCTTTGGTATTAAAAACATTCCTGTAGAAGTTACAGGAGATGGTTTCGTATTGCCATTAGAAAAGAAGGCGGTTCCATCTTTTATTGCGGAAATGGTTGCAAGTAATTTACACATCTATTTGTTCAGTCCGCATAGAAAAACGTTGGAAGATCAATTTTTAGAATTAACTGGAGGTGGGCAAATTGCTGAATCTCATAAGAAATGAATGGTTAAAGCTATGGAGTAAAAAAGCAACTTGGGTAATGGTTGTGCTTGTTGCCCTTTTAATGATTGGTTTTGCAGGTATTAATAAATGGATTAACAACCAACCAGAATCGCGGGTAGATTGGAAACTGTCCAGTCAGGAAAACATTTCGTCTTTGGAAGGGCAATTAGCAATTCCTGGCTTGACCAAGGAACAAAAGAAACAGTTTAAAGAAACGATAGAGGTTGAAAAGTACCGTTTAGAACGTAATGTTGCTCCAATAGACTTTGACGAAGAAAAATCTTTTATCAGCAATATTCCTGGGATGTTATCTATAATTACATTATTTACAGTTGTAGTTGCCGCAGGTATTGTAGCCTCTGAGTTTTCACAAGGAACGATTAAAATGCTTTTAACTAGGCCAGTGAAGAGATGGAGGATTTTAACCTCAAAACTTATTACAGTTGGGATATTTGCAGTCCTAATGACAGTGGTTCTATTTATAGTAGGTGTGATAAGTGGTTATATTTTCTTTGATTCCATTGGTGGTAAAGAATTAGAGGTAGTGAATGGGCAGATTGTAGTCGTTTCTTTCTGGGGAAGACTTCTATTATTAACTGGTCTATCACTTATAAATGTATTTGTTATTGGAACGCTTGCTTTTATGATAGGTTCCGTATTCCGTTCGAGTTCTCTTGCTATAGGTATATCCATTTTCCTTATGTTCATGGGAGTGACTATTACGTCTGTGTTGGCTAGGTTTGATTTTGCTAAGTATATCTTATTTGCAAATACCAATCTAACTCAATATATAGGCGAAAATCATCCATTAATAGCTGGGTTAACAATGCCGTTTTCTATCATGGTAATTTTGGTGTATGTCATTGCATTTTTAGTTGTTAGTTACTGGTCTTTTATCAAGAGAGATGTAACTGCATAAAAAATGTATTGACATAATGTTAATACTTATAGTATTCTGAAAATAACTTAAGGAAAGGAGTGAGGCATTATGACAAGTGTAAATAATTATCCACGAATCAGTAAGTTCATGATGTCCCACTCTATATATCTCTAAAAAAGTAAGTGTATTCTACTTTTCTTTTTGATATGCTTCTTTACTAATGACCGGGAAACCATGATTGCTGATTTGTGCAGTCATGGTTTTTTTATATGGAAAATTAGGAGGAAGTTAAATTGAATTTAATCGAACAATATGGTTGGAATAATAGTTGGGAAGAAAAAATGCTTGGTAAAGGAATTGTGGGTCGTGTTTTACTTGAGCACAAACACTTATATCGTGTCATAACGAATGATGGGGAATGGTTATGTTCTCTTTCAGGGAAATTCAAGTTTGACCATGATCGAGAAGCATTTCCCGCGGTAGGAGATTGGGTGGTGATGGAGCAAATGCCTGGAGAAGAAAAAGGAATTATTCAGGAAGTGCTCCCACGCAGTTCACAGTTTTCAAGAAAAGTAGCTGGACAGACAACGGATATTCAGCTAATTGCTGTCAATGTCGATTATGTATTTCTTGTTATGTCTCTTAATGATGACTTTAATGTACGTCGTTTAGAGAGATATTTACTAGCAGCATGGGATTCAGGTGCTACACCTGTTGTTGTGTTAACGAAAAAAGATGCATGTGACGACTTGTCCTATTATATTAATGAAGTAGAATCAGTCGCTTTTGGTGTAGATGTGTTGGCAGTGAGTAGTGTGACGGGCGAGGGAATTGATCATCTTGCTGCACTATTATCTGCAGGTAAAACAGGCGCACTTTTAGGTTCCTCAGGAGTTGGTAAATCCTCTTTGATCAATGCATTATCTGGGGAAGAAGTAATGGCGGTTAGCGATATTCGAGAAGATGATAGTAAAGGGCGTCATACGACTACACATCGTGAATTATCATTGCTCCCAGGAGGAGGCCTTTTAATAGACACCCCTGGAATGCGAGAATTTCAATTATGGGAAAGTACTGAAGGTGTAAGTGCTAGCTTTAAAGACATTGAGGAGTTAGCAGTAGGATGTCGCTTTAGGGATTGCCAACATAAAAAAGAACCTGGTTGTGCGATTCAAAAAGCTATATCTAACGGTATACTCAAAGAAGAACGATATAGGAGCTACGTAAAATTATTAAGAGAGCTTGCCCATATCGAAAGAAAAAACGATGTTGTAGCTAAAAAAGCAGAAGTGAATAAGTGGAAGCAAGTCACAAAAAATCAACGGAAACAATCTATAAAGAAAAAATAAGTGTTGATAACTTCATTCATATCTTTTAAGTGTCAGACTAAAATTCAAATATCCCAAAACTACTAATCGCTTTGGTTAGTAGTTTTTTATGATAAGAAATTATATAAATTGGGTATGCTAAGAACCCAAAGTTCTAGGTGTTTTGTTTCGCCTTCATCTTACTTCACCACAAAAATTCCCTCGGTAATAGTGGATCCAATATTTAGTCTAAAGCACTCGGGAAATATAGAAGAAAAGATGCTCTTAAAGGACGCTTGCGCTTTTTCCAAGAAAATAGAAGAAATTCGAATTAGGAATTTCTCTTTGGTAAACAAGCGAAAAGATTTTCATCTCCTAATGTGGATGTTAAATCATGTGTATTTCGTAAAATCGTATCAATTGCACATAAATAATTTTCTCGTTATAATATAGTCAAAGTTAGTCAAAGTCAGTTTGCGAGAAGAGGTGAGAAGATGAAAAATATATCTGACATAATTGAAGGTTATTTAAAGTCTATTATAGAAGAAGAGAGTAAGGGACAAATTGAAATAAAAAGAAGTGAAATTGCCGAGAAGTTTCAATGTGTTCCATCTCAGATCAACTATGTGATTAATACCCGTTTTACCCAAGATCGCGGTTACTTAGTGGAAAGTAAACGCGGAGGTGGGGGATATATTCGAATTCTCCGCGTGCGTGCGCATACAAAGGCTGATTTGATTGAGCATATCATACAGAGCCTAGAAAGCGGGGCGTCTGAATCCATGACGGAAGACATCGTATTCAGATTAATTGACGAAGAGGTTATATCTAAACGAGAAGCAAAGCTCATTTTAGCTGGGCTTAATCGAACTACTCTTGCTATTCCACTACCTGTTAGAGATGAATTGCGCTCGCGTATATTATGTGCCATGTTGCTAACATTAAAATATGAAATAAAGTGAAGTTAAGCGGGGTGTTGAAAAGTGATTTGTGAAAATTGTAAACAGAGACCAGCTAAAGTAACTGTTACGCAAGTGCATAACGGTGAACACTTTGAAAGGAATTATTGCGAGAATTGTGCCAATAGTCTCCACCCGTTTTACGTAGAGTATAAACAAGATCCGTTATCTCTCCACCAGCTATTATCAAACTGGTTTAATCATGCGGAGCAACAACCAGTACATCAAAAACAAGATAGGCCAAAATTAGTTTGCGATGAATGCGGTTGGTCCATCCAACGATTTTTAGATGAAGGGAAATTCGGGTGCTCCTCTTGCTATAATAGCTTCCGTAAACAGTTGCCGAATGTATTAAAACGATTGCATAACGGAAACATTACACATATTGGAAAAGCACCAGGTGCTCTAGGCGAAAAATTAGAATTGAAAAAAAGGGTCGAAGCTATTCGTTTGCAAATGAAAGAAGCGATTGAAATGGAACGGTTCGAGGAGGCTGCCGAGTTAAGAGACGAGGCAAGAGATCTTGAAAGTAGGATTGCATCTGGAGGTGACGAAAGATATGGCGATTGAACGTTTTTTAGATAATTCTCCATCTAGCTGGATGGCTGGTAGTGGAGATCATTCAGATATTGTCATGAGTACTCGAATTCGGTTGGCTAGAAACTTAAATGGGTACAGATTTCCATTGGCATTTACTGAAGATGAAGCGCATAAAATTGACCAATCAGTTTCTGCCACTCTTTTGGATGCAGATGAAGAATTACAAATGAACTTCTCTTCTATTCAAATAAAAGATTTATCCGAATTAAGTCGGCAAGTATTAGTAGAAAAACATCTGATTAGTCCTAAACTTGCCAATTCACCGATGACTGGGTCGGTATTACTATCAGACGATGAGTCAGTTAGCGTGATGATCAATGAAGAAGACCATATTCGAATACAATGCTTGTTTCCTGGACTTCAGATTCAAGAAGCTTACGCACAAGCGGATACAATCGATCGATTGCTAGAGAAAGAATTACCATATGCGTTTGATGAGCAATTTGGTTATTTGACAAGTTGCCCTACTAATACGGGTACTGGGTTGCGTGCATCCGTAATGATGCATTTGCCAGCGTTAACAATGACGAAACAAATGAACAGAATCGTTACAATCATCTCGAGACTAGGAATGGTCGTAAGAGGAATATACGGCGAGGGCAGTGAAGCGCTCGGTAACGTTTACCAAGTATCCAATCAAACAACGCTGGGCAAAACGGAAGAGGATATTCTATCGGATCTTCAAAGTATTACAGAACAAATCATTCAAAAAGAAAAAGAAGCAAGAAGTGCACTATTAAACCATTCTGCCAATACACTAGAAGATCGGTTATACCGGTCATTGGGAATTTTGTCTTATGCTCGTATTATAACAACAGAGGAAGCAGCAAGATGCTTGTCAGATGTACGATTAGGAATAGACATAGGGCTCATAAAAGATGTGGATGTGACTATTTTGAATGAATGCATGGTTTTTATGCAACCAGGATTTTTACAAAAGTATGCAGAAACTACCTTGAATGCTTCTGAACGGGATACGTTTCGCGCAAAGTTATTAAGGGAACGGTTACAAATGGGAGAAAAACCGAAAACAAAAGGAGAGGAACTTGCATGATGTTTAACCGATTTACACAAAGATCTCAAAAAGTATTACAACTAGCGCAAGAAGAAGCTATTCGCTTAAAGCACGAATCAATTGGAACAGAACATATATTACTTGGACTAATCCGAGAAGGTAGTGGAATAGCAGCAAAAGCATTGGAAGCAATTGAGGTAGATCCTAAAGTTATTGAAACGGGAATTGAAGAGTTAGTAGGAACGGGCGCTGAAGAAGTTGGTCCAATCGTTCACTATACACCCCGTGCAAAAAAAGTGATCGAACTTTCCGTGGATGAGTCACGAAAGCTTGGGCACTCTTATATTGGAACGGAGCATTTACTTCTTGCATTAATCCGTGAAGGAGAAGGAGTTGCTGCAAGAGTATTAAATAATGCAGGAGTTAGCTTAAACAAAGCTCGTCAACAAGTGCTTCAACTGTTAGGAAGTACCGATCAATCCCATGGAAACGGCAGTAATAGTGCTGCCCCTGCTAGTACTCCAACATTAGATGGGTTAGCACGGGATTTAACACAAATAGCGAGAGAAGGTACATTAGATCCTGTCATTGGGCGAAGCAAAGAAATTACGCGTGTGATTGAAATCTTGGCACGACGTACAAAAAATAACCCTGTATTAATTGGTGAACCAGGTGTAGGTAAAACGGCCATTGCTGAAGGGCTTGCACAACAAATTGTACAAAATGAAGTGCCAGAAATTTTGCGGGATAAACGGGTAATGACGCTCGACATGGGGACAGTCGTAGCTGGCACCAAATACCGTGGTGAATTTGAGGATCGTTTGAAAAAAGTAATGGATGAAATTCGCCAAGCTGGAAATGTTATTTTATTCATAGATGAACTTCATACATTAATCGGAGCTGGTGGAGCAGAAGGTGCAATTGATGCTTCTAATATTTTGAAACCTGCGCTAGCACGTGGTGAAATTCAATGTATCGGCGCCACTACATTAGATGAGTATCGTAAATATATTGAAAAAGATGCAGCACTTGAACGTCGTTTTCAACCAATTCAAGTGGATGAACCGTCTGTAGATGAAGCTATTCAAATTATTTACGGTTTACGAGATCGTTACGAAGCACATCATCGTGTAAAAATTACGAACGAAGCAGTTGAAGCAGCAGTTAAAATGTCGAGTCGCTATATTTCTGATCGCTTTTTACCAGATAAAGCAATTGATTTAATCGATGAGGCTGGTTCCAAGGTTCGGCTTCGTTCTTATACAACGCCTCCGAATTTAAAAGAATTGGAAGCGAAATTAGAAGCGGTTCGTTCGGAGAAGAACGCTGCTGTTCAAAGCCAAGAATTTGAAAAAGCAGCATCTTTCCGAGATAAAGAACAAAAAATTAAAGATGAGTTAGAAAAAATGAAAGACTCATGGAAAGAAAAACAAGGTAAAGAAGAGTCTGAAGTGACGGTGGAAGATATTGCGGCGGTTGTTTCTATGTGGACGGGGGTTCCTGTATCTAAACTTGCCCAAACAGAATCTGAAAAGTTATTAAAATTGGAAGATAAGCTACATGAAAGAGTTATTGGCCAAGCGGAAGCTGTTGATGCAATTTCTCGTGCAATTCGTCGCGCTCGTGCAGGTTTGAAAGACCCGAAACGTCCGATTGGTTCATTCATTTTCCTTGGTCCTACCGGTGTAGGTAAAACGGAGCTTGCTCGTGCTCTAGCGGAAGTAATGTTCGGTGACGAAGATGCAATGATTCGAGTAGATATGTCTGAGTACATGGAGAAACATTCTACTTCTCGTCTTGTTGGTTCTCCTCCAGGATACGTTGGATTTGACGATGGTGGTCAATTAACGGAAAAAGTTCGTCGTAAACCTTACTCTGTTATCTTGTTAGATGAAATAGAGAAAGCACATCCTGATGTGTTTAATATCCTCCTTCAAGTGTTAGAAGATGGCCGTTTAACAGACTCTAAAGGGCGGACAGTGGATTTCCGAAACACAGTTGTTATCATGACATCTAACGTTGGAGCGGATGCGCTAAAATACAATAAGTACGTTGGGTTTAACTTGCGAGAAGGTGGAAAAACAGATTATAAAGATATGAAAAGTAAAATGTTAGAGGAATTGAAAAAAGCATTCCGACCTGAGTTCTTAAACCGATTAGATGAAATGATTGTGTTCCACTCGCTAGAAAGAGAGCATTTAAAACGAATTGTTTCGTTAATGACGCGACAATTAGCACAACGCTTAAAAGAGCAAGGTATTGAGCTAGAGTTAACGGAAGCCGCTCAAGAAAAAATTACGACAGAAGGGTACGATCCTGCATATGGTGCAAGACCATTGCGTCGAGCATTGCAAAAGCATGTGGAAGATCGACTGTCTGAAGAACTACTAAAAGGTGAAGTACTGACTGGACAACATGTTGTGTTTGATGTGGAGAATGATGAATTTGTCGTTCGTACAAAAGCCATAGTAACAGAGGTTTAAAATAATGGGCATTCCAAACGTTAAGTAAGGAATGCCTTTTTTTACATAGGAGGAACAAATGGCCAAACGAAAAACGAAGTTTATGTGTAATTCTTGCGGTTATGAGTCTGCCAAATGGATGGGAAGATGTCCAGGATGCGGAGAATGGAATACGATGGTAGAAGAGTTGGAGGTTGTTTCAAAAGGACCAAAACGATCTTTTCAACATTCTACGGGAGTAGCTCAGAAAGCCACACCAATTATTGCGGTAGAGACAGCGGATGAACCGAGAGTAGAAACGGAACTCATGGAGTTGAATCGAGTACTTGGCGGTGGAATTGTGCCTGGTTCCCTTATTTTAATAGGTGGAGATCCGGGAATCGGAAAGTCGACTTTGCTTTTACAAGTTTCTGCACTGCTCGCAAATAAGGGAGAACGCGTGTTATATATTTCCGGTGAAGAATCGATTAGACAGACGAAGCTTCGTGCCGAGCGTTTGGGTGTCACATCTGCTGAACTGTACATATATTCCGAAACGAATTTAGAATTAATCAATGAAACAATTGATAGTGTGGAGCCTAGATTTGTGATTGTCGACTCCATTCAAACTGTACATCATCCGGAAGTGACAAGTGCTCCAGGAAGTGTGTCTCAAGTGCGTGAATGTACAGCTGAACTAATGCGCATTGCTAAAACAAAAAATATAGCAATTTTCTTAGTAGGACATGTAACGAAAGAAGGGCAAATTGCTGGACCACGTTTATTAGAGCATATGGTAGATACGGTTTTATATTTTGAGGGAGAACGGCATCATACATACCGAATTTTACGGTCACAAAAAAATAGATTTGGTTCAACGAATGAAATTGCCATTTTTGAGATGGTGCAGCAAGGTTTAAAAGAAGTGTTGAATCCATCTGAACTATTTTTGCAAGAGCGTTCACACGGAGCAGCTGGATCAGCCATTGTTGCTTCGATGGAAGGGACAAGACCCATCTTGGTTGAAATTCAAGCACTTGTTACGCAATCTAGTTTTAATTATCCAAAACGAATGGCAACAGGAATTGATCAAAATAGAATTTCTTTACTCATGGCGGTATTAGAAAAACGTATGGGATTACTTTTGCAAACACAAGATGCTTATATAAAAGTTGCGGGTGGAGTTAAATTAGACGAACCTGCAATTGATTTAGCCGTCCTAGTAAGTATCGTATCCAGTTTCCGGGACACAGGAGTAGCACCTACCGATTGTTTTGTGGGGGAGGTTGGACTAACTGGCGAAGTGAGACGAGTATCGAGAATTGAGCAAAGAGTGCAAGAGGCGACCAAATTAGGTTTTAAACGTATCGTGATTCCTGCATCCAATTTAGGCGGCTGGGATTATCCAAAAGGTATTCAAGTAATTGGGGTAGAAACTGTAAATGAAGTCATGAAAGAAGCTTTTCAGTAATCAATTTAAGTAGTTCTTCTATACGTTTAATTGAACTAACAGGAGTAACTGTTTACTCCTGTTTAACATAATAGACGTAGAATGAAGGTTGGCTGTATAATAAAAGGTAAATGGAGGTGGAGTGTTTGTTAAAATGGATTATTCAAATTGCATTCATTTTAATAGGAGGTACATTAGGGTTATTATTTTTACCGCACTTATACCAAGTTATAAATTTATCTGATAACCCATGGATTCAAAATCCTTATGTATCTGTAATTATTGGTGCAATCATACTGTATATTGTAGCGTTTTTTTTAACAGACTATCTAATTAACTTTATTCGTTGGATGGAAGAACGTCTCTTAAAGGCACCGATAGGGGATTTGCTTTTTGGGACAATAGGACTTGTCATTGGATTAATGGTGGCATTTTTACTTGGAACTGCTATTAATAATATTGTCATTCCTGGTATTGGATCGGTTGTTCCGGTTTTATTATCTATCGTGCTTGGATATTTAGGTTTTCAAGTAGGATTTAAAAAAAGGGACGAGTTACTGCAAGTTTTTACTACTTCCAAACAACCTGGACAAAAAAAGAAAAGTTCAGAGGATGAGGAGCAGGGCCTAAGTTTAGGGACATATAAACTTCTCGATACAAGTGTCATTATAGATGGACGTATTGCGGATATTTCACAGACTGGTTTTATGGAAGGTGTATTGGTAGTTCCGCAGTTTGTTCTTACGGAGTTACAGCATATTGCAGATTCATCTGACACCTTAAAAAGAACAAGAGGACGTCGTGGACTAGATGTGTTAAAAACATTGCAAACGGAACGTGCTTCCGCTGTATTAATTGTGGAAGAAGATTTTGAAGACATACAAGAAGTAGACTTAAAACTTATGCGTTTGGCGAAGAAAATGAATGGAATTGTGGTGACGAATGATTTCAACTTAAATAAAGTTTGTGATCTTCATCAAGTGCGCGTTCTTAACATTAATGATCTTGCAAATGCAGTCAAGCCAGTCGTTATTCCCGGGGAAATAATGCATGTAGTCGTTATTAAAGACGGCAAAGAGCATAACCAAGGTGTCGCTTACTTAGACGACGGAACGATGATTGTGGTTGAAGGTGGTAAAGCGTATATTGGACAAGCGATTAATGTGGAAGTGACGAGCGTTCTTCAAACTTCTGCAGGTCGAATGATTTTCGCGAAACCACAAGACTCAAAATAATGGAAGGGGTAGTTTCCTAATATTTAGTAGGAGAACGCCCTTTTTCTATTGGTAACAGGAGGAGAAGTATTTGATGTATACGGTGTTATTACCTGCAGCAGGTAGTGGAAAGCGCATGGGAGCAGGTCAAAATAAACTGTTTTTAGAATTGAGACAGATTCCTATTTTAATACATACTTTGCGTGTTTTTGAGCAAGATTCGAAGTGTAAATCTATCGTATTGGCAGTAAAAAAAGAAGAACAAACATTTATTGAGCAGATGTTGATAAAGCATCATATTACGAAAGTGGTCGCTATTACAGAAGGCGGAGCAGAGAGACAGCATAGTGTATACGCTTGTCTAAAATCCTCTCCAGACCAAGGCATTGTACTTGTGCATGATGCGGCAAGACCTTTTATTAAACAAGTAGTTATTCATCAACTTGTCCAAACTGCCGAGGAATCGGGAGCAGCAGTAGCGGCAGTTCGTGCAAAGGATACAATGAAAAAAGTAGAAAATGGTATAATTCAAGAAACGGTGGATCGGGAAAGTTTATGGGTTATCCAAACGCCACAAGCTTTTCAGTATGCACTATTAGAAAAAGCTGAGCGTCTTGCGGACAAAGATTGCTTTTTGGGTACAGATGAAGCGATGCTTGTCGAACGTCTAGGAGAGCAAGTGCACATCGTGGAAAGTACGTATGATAATGTAAAGATGACGACAAAAGAAGATCTTCTTTTGGGGGAAGTAATATTAAACAAACATAAGCAGGGGGATTAATAAAATGATACGAGTTGGTCAAGGGTTTGATGTACATGAATTTGCAGATAATCGCCCGTTAATTATTGGAGGAATTACAATTCCTTATGAGAGAGGGCTTATTGGACATTCGGATGCAGATGTGTTGCTCCATACGATTACAGATGCAGCTCTAGGAGCAATAGGAGAAGGAGATATTGGGAGACACTTCCCTGATACCGATCCAGATTTTAAAGATGCGGATTCGGCGAAATTACTTGAATACATTTGGAAACTTGTGGATGATCGAGGGTACAAATTAGGGAATATAGATTGTACAATTATTGCCCAAAAGCCGAAAATGGCTCCTCATATTGAAGTGATTCGTGCGCGTGTAGCGGAGTTACTTCAAGCAGATGTAACACAAGTGAATGTAAAAGCTACAACTACTGAAAAGTTAGGGTTTACAGGTCGAGAAGAAGGTATAGCTTCGATGGCAACTATTTTACTTGTAAAGAAAGACTAACTTTAAAAAGCAAGGAAGCAGTGGTAAAATAAATAAAGTTTACATGCTCGAAAACTAGGAGGATATTACAATGACACAAGAAGTTCGCGTACGATACGCACCAAGTCCAACGGGTTTTTTACATATTGGAGGAGCACGTACAGCATTATTTAACTATTTATACGCACGCCATCATAATGGGAAGTTTATTGTTCGTATCGAGGATACAGATATTGAACGTAATGTAGAAGGCGGCGAATTATCGCAGCTCGAAAACTTAAAATGGTTAGGTATCGAATACGATGAATCTGTTGATATTGGTGGACCTTTTGCACCGTATCGCCAAATGGAACGCCTGGATATTTACACTAAGCATGCGGAAGAAATGCTAGCAAACGGGCATGCCTATAAATGTTTCTGTACGTCAGAGGAATTAGAAGCTGATCGTGAAGTGCAAAGAGAAAAAGGTGTAGCAGCCCCTATGTATAATGGGAAATGTCGCCATTTATCAGTTGAAGAAGTACAAGTAAAAGAAGCTGCAGGTTTGCCATTTACAATTCGTATGGGTGTACCAGAAAACGTAACATACACATTTGAGGATTTAGTTCGTGGTTCGGTTACATTTGAATCGAAAGATGTTGGAGATTGGGTACTTGTTAAAGCAAATGGAATCCCAACTTATAACTATGCGGTAGTATTAGATGACTACTTTATGAAGATTTCACATGTATTCCGTGGAGAAGAACATCTATCTAATACACCAAAACAATTAATGGTATTTGACGCATTTGGATGGGAATATCCGAAGTACGGACATATGACCTTAATTATTAATGAAAGTCGTAAAAAGCTATCGAAACGTGATGAGTCAATTATTCAATTTGTCACTCAATACAAAGATCTTGGTTACTTACCTGAAGCAATGTTCAACTTCTTTGCACTTTTAGGCTGGTCTCCTGAAGGCGAAGATGAAATTTTCTCGAAAGAGGAATTTATTAATATCTTTGATGTCAATCGTTTATCTAAATCACCTTCTATGTTTGATAAACAAAAGTTAACGTGGATGAACAATCAATATATTAAACAATTACCACTTGAAAAAGTTGTTGAACTTGCACTCCCACACTTACAAAAAGCAGAACTTCTTCCAGTAGAATTATCCGCTGAAGAGCATATATGGGCAACAAAATTGATCGCTCTTTACCATGATCAAATGAGTTTCGGTGCTGAAATTGTTGAATTATCTTCTCAGTTCTTTGATCATGAAATTGCATATACTGAAGAAGCAGCAGAAGTATTAGCAGGTGAACAAGTTCCTGAAGTTATGGCTGCATTTAAAACGCAATTAGAATCTTTAGAAACATTTGAAGCAGCTGATATTAAAGGGGCTATAAAAGCAGTTCAAAAAGAAACAGGTCATAAAGGAAAAAATCTATTTATGCCAATCCGAGTAGTGACAACTGGTCAGACGCACGGTCCTGAGTTAGCGGATGCAATCAGCCTAATCGGAAAAGAAAAAGTAATTGCTCGAGTGGCTAAATACGCAAAACAATAAGATTGACTTTCCTGTAATTAGGTGTGAAAATGAGGATACAAATTCCAAACGGAAGCTATAAGAAGCTAAGAAGAGGATAAGTAAGTAACGCACGTTCTTTAGAGAGGACCATCACCGGCTGAAAGTGGTCTGAACCAATGAGTTACTGAAATGCACCTCAGAGTGCCATGCCGAACGTACGAGTAGGCTGGACGTATCATCTGCGTTAAAGATGCTAAGTGGAAAAGGTGTTTTATTTGCCTTTTCAATCAGAGTGGAACCGCGCCTAAAGCGTCTCTGTCTATTTTTAATAGACAGAGACGCTTTTTTATTTTTTTTCCAAAGGAGAGATACGGATGTTTGAACGAATGAAGGAAGATATAGCCGTTGTGTTTGAACAAGATCCTGCCGCAACAAGTATGCTAGAAGTGGTTTTAACATACTCCGGTTTACATGCTATTTGGAGTCATCGAATTGCCCATGCATTTTATAAAAAGAAACTATTCTTCTTTGCACGTATCATTTCGCAAATTAGCCGTTTTTTCACAGGAATTGAAATTCATCCAGGTGCTAAAATTGGTAGACGATTTTTTATTGACCATGGAATGGGTGTAGTTATTGGTGAAACTTGTGAAATTGGAGAAGATTGTACAATTTATCAAGGGGTTACATTGGGGGGGACAGGAAAGGAAAAAGGAAAAAGACATCCCACCCTTGCCAATAACGTCCTAGTTGCAACAGGTGCAAAGGTTTTAGGATCCATTACAATTGGAGAAAATAGTAAAGTGGGAGCAGGTTCTGTCGTATTAAAGGATGTTCCGATAAACTCGACAGTTGTTGGTATTCCTGGTGTAGTCGTTATTCAAAATGGTGTGAAATTGAAGCGGAATTTAAATCATCAAGATCTACCAGATCCTTTTGCTGATAGATGCAAAAAGATGGAAAATGAAATTAAAGCGTTACAAGAAGAAATAGAGAGACTTGTAAAAGAAAAGGAGATAAAAAAGTATGGCAATTCAAATTTTTAATACATTAAAACGTGAAAAAGAACCCTTTGTGCCAATGGAAGAGGGAAAGGTGAAAATGTATGTATGTGGACCAACTGTATATAACTACATTCATATCGGGAACGCCCGACCTGTAATCGTGTACGATACGGTAAGGAAATATTTAGAATATCGTGGTTATGACGTGACATATGTATCAAACTTTACCGATGTAGATGACAAAATTATTAAGGCGGCAAATGAACTCGGAGAAGACGTTTCCGACTTAACAGATCGTTTCATAAACGCATATTTTGCAGATGTGGAAGCATTAGGTTGCAGTAGAGCAGACTCGCATCCTCGAGTAACGGATCATATGACTGAAATTATAGAGTTTATTAAAGTGTTAGAAGAAAAAGGGTATGCATATGAATCCCAGGGAGATGTGTATTACCGCACAAGAAAATTTGATGGGTATGGTAAGCTTTCTCATCAATCAGTAGATGATTTAAAAGTTGGGGCACGTATTGAAACAGGTGAAAAAAAAGAGGATGCGCTTGATTTTGCGTTATGGAAAGCAGCCAAACCAGGAGAAATTTTCTGGGAAAGCCCTTGGGGGAAAGGACGCCCAGGTTGGCATATTGAGTGCTCGGTAATGGCACGTGAGATTCTGGGAGACACAATTGATATTCATGCGGGTGGCCAAGATTTAACTTTCCCTCATCATGAAAATGAAATTGCGCAATCAGAAGCAAGAACTGGAAAAACCTTTGCGAGATATTGGATGCACAATGGTTATATTAATATTGATAATGAAAAGATGTCTAAATCACTTGGAAACTTTGTGTTAGTTAACGATATCCGTCAGCAAATTGATCCGCAAATATTAAGGTTGTTCATGTTAAGTGTGCATTATCGTCATCCGATTAACTACGCTGGAGATCTAGTAGAACAAGCGAAAGCTGGTCTTGAAAGAATTCGAACTTCTTATGCTAATGTGTTGCATCGCTTACATGCGACTGCTGATTTAGGAGATCACAATGATATTTGGCTACAGAAAATCGAAGAAGTGAAAGGCCAATTTATTACCGCTATGGATGATGATTTCAACACCGCGAACGGAATTGCTGCAGTATTTGAACTATCTAAGCTTGCAAATACGTATTTGCTCGAAAAACAAACTTCTGAACTTGTGTTAAATCGATTCCTAATGATTTTTGATGAATTAACATCTGTTTTAGGGCTTCCTCTAAAACAAGAGAAAGAAGTATTGGATGAAGATATCGATGCGTTAATCGAAGAGCGTAATGAAGCGAGACAAGATCGCAATTTTGCGCGAGCAGATGAAATCAGAGATCAATTAAAAGACTTGAATATTATTTTAGAAGATACTGCGCAAGGTATCCGATGGAAAAGAGGGTAAAGTTGTGAGTAATTTTAAACTTTCTGATGTAAAACAACTAAACTCTTTAGCTTTAGCATATATGGGAGATGCTGTGTTAGAGCAAGTTGTTCGTGAGCATCTCATTCGTTCGGGTCGTGTAAAACCTAATATCTTGCATAGAGAGGCTACAAACTATGTATCAGCAAAAGCGCAAGCAACAATTGTTAGAGAACTTTTAAACACTCAGTTTCTGACTGAAGAAGAAGAAGCTGTATTAAGAAGAGGTCGAAATGCAAAGTCTGGTACTGTACCAAAAAACACAGATGTTCAAACATATCATTATAGTACGGCGTTTGAAGCGGTGATAGGGAGTTTATATTTAAGTGAACAAAAAGAGCGGTTGCAGGAGTTGCTGCAATTCTCCATTGAATTTATCGACGCACAGAAAGGGGAGAAAAAGTAAATGACAGAACAAACAGAACAAACAGAACAAACAGGTGAGATTATCGCAGGGAAAAACCCTGTAGTCGAAGCGTTACGTTCCGGGAGAGATATGAACAAGGTATGGATTGCGGAAGGTATACAAAAAAGTGGAGTAAATGAAATTATTCAATTAGCAAAAGAAGCGGGTATTATCGTTCAATTTGTTCCGAAAAAGAAGTTGGATAACTTAACGGATGCAAATCATCAAGGAATTGTTGCTTCAGTTGCAGCTTACCGTTACGCAGAACTAGATGATTTGTTTGAACTAGCAGCTAGTAAACAAGAGGATCCTCTTTTTATTATTTTAGATGAAATTGAAGACCCGCATAATCTTGGTTCCATTATGCGTACAGCAGATGCAGTTGGAGCGCACGGGATCATTATTCCGAAAAGACGAGCTGTAGGGCTAACGGCGGTGGTTGCAAAGGCATCAACAGGTGCCATAGAGCATATCCCTGTATATCGTGCCGGCAACTTAGCGCAAACAGTGGATGAGTTAAAAACACGTGGTGTTTGGATTGCGGGAACAGATGCAGCAAAATCAACGGACTATCGAAATATGGATGCAACACTTCCGCTAGCACTTATTATTGGTAGTGAAGGAAAAGGTATGAGTCGTTTATTAAAAGATAAGTGTGACTTCTTATACCATTTGCCGATGGTCGGTCATGTGACAAGTTTAAATGCGTCTGTTGCTACCGCAATACTTTTATACGAAGTATTGCGTGTTAGACGTCCGCTTAAAGGCTAAACAGATGCAGATCCTACTTGTCGATGGCTATAATATCATCGGCGCATGGAATGAATTAAGATTATTAAAAAGCGACAAACTTTTAGACGCGAGAGACCGACTAATTGAACTAATGGCAGAATATAAAGCATTTACAGGTATTCGAGTGATTGTGGTTTTTGATGCACATCTAGTTCCGGGAGTAGAAAACAAACAGAGGCAAAATGATGTAGAGGTAATATTTACTCGTGAAAATGAGACAGCAGATGAACGAATTGAAAAGCTCACGCAGGAGTTAAGTAGTAGAAGAGTTCAAATTCACGTAGCGACTTCCGATATGACAGAGCAAAGAGTAGTTTTTGGACAAGGTGCATTAAGAAAATCTGCCCGAGAATTTGAAATCGAAATGGCTTCTATTTCATCGAATATTACGAAAAATGTGAGGCGTATCCAAGAAAACAAACCAACTTCTAAGATACCTTTAACAGAGGAAGTTGCAGAAATTTTCGAAAAATGGCGAAGAGGAATGAAATGATGCATTGACGCTGTAAATTTTCTTCCTGTATACTTGTTATATATATTCGTATATTGCAGAGGTGACTTCATTGGAAAAGGCGGAACATAATCTACAACAATTGGATAGTTTACAAGATGAGGAACTTGTAGAGATGGTTCATCAAGGGAACACTGAAGCACTAGATTATTTAATAACGAAGTACCGCTCGTTCGTTCGTATGAAAGGCAGATCCTACTTTTTAATTGGCGCTGACAGAGAAGATATTCACCAAGAAGGCATGATTGGATTATATAAAGCAATTAGAGATTTTAAGGAAGAAAAGCTAGCATCTTTCCGAGCGTTCGCCGAGTTATGCATTACTCGACAAATTATTACAGCTATTAAAACTGCAACTCGTCAAAAGCATATTCCTCTAAACTCATATGTATCATTAGATAAACCTATCTATGATGAAGAATCTGACCGAACTTTGATGGACATGATTGCTGGTTCGGTAATAGATGACCCAGAAGAGTTAATTATAAATCGGGAAGATTATAATAGTATGGAAGAGAAAATGACGGAGATTTTAAGTGAACTGGAGCAACAAGTGCTTGTGTTATATTTAGATGGGCAGTCTTACCAAGAGATTTCAGAAGAGTTGAATAGACATGTGAAATCAATTGATAATGCGCTTCAAAGAGTGAAACGAAAATTAGAGCGTTATATGGAGATTGGTAGTAATTATGTATAAACACTGGGATTCTGTTGACACAGTTTATGTAAGATGATAATCTTTAAAAAGACTTAAACGCCAAAAAGGTGAGAAAATGACTAAGAAAATTGTCTTGAGTTGTACACAATGTGGTCACCGAAATTATACGGTTAATACATCAAAAGAGAGTGCATCTATACGTATAGAACGAAAAAAGTATTGTACGCATTGTAACGCACATACACTTCACAAACAAACGTTGTGAGTATGTAAATAAGATAGATTTTCCGTATGGAGGTTTAGCTAAGATGGCTAATGTTGGAGGATTTTTTAAAAATGTAATGTCTGAAATGAGAAAAGTAAGTTGGCCTAGAAGGAAAGAGCTTACAAGATATACAGTTGTCGTACTAGCGACAGTGATAGTTATGGCTGTATTCTTTGGTTTAGTAGATTTAGGGATTTCTCAACTTTTCCGTTGGTATTTGGATTTATAAAATGCATTTTGTAAATATTTTTTGAAAATAGCCCGTCTTACTAAACGAACGGGTTTTTTCATTTGTCTAAGAAAAGGAGGGAAGGACGATCAGTCCTACAGCTATGGAAAAAAATTGGTATGTCGTTCATACTTACTCTGGGTATGAAAATAAAGTAAAAGCAAACTTAGAAAAGCGTGTAGAAACAATGGGGATGTCAGATAAAATTTTCCGAGTATATATCCCTGAACAGGAAGAAACGGATTTTAAAGATGGAAAAAAACGTGTCGTTTCGAGAAAAACTTTCCCTGGGTACGTATTCGTGGAACTGATTATGACAGATGACGCTTGGTATGTTGTAAGAAATACTCCAGGGGTAACTGGATTCCTGGGTTCTTCAGGTGGAGGAACAAAACCAACACCTTTAGCTCCTGAAGAAGTGCAGTCTATGTTGAAGCAAATGGGTAGTAATGAAGCAAGAGTAGAAGTAGACTTCGCGGTAGGCGAATTGGTTGAAGTATTAGAAGGGCCGTTTGCTCATTTCCAAGGGAAAGTAGAATTAATCGACTCTACTAAAGGCAAAGTAACTGTTTCTGTAGATATGTTTGGACGAGAAACAAATATGGAATTAGACTTCGTTCAAGTAACGAAAATATAATTTTAATTTAGTTACTTGCTAAAGGTTGAAAATAGTGGTATCATTTCAAAGGTCAGACTTAAAATAAGTCTGTATGAATTTTTCTAATGTTATCAGCAATTTGCTGAGAGACAGATATTTGAGTGGGAGGGGCAACCCAATTACCACATCACGGACTTAAGGAGGTGTGTCTCGTGGCTAAAAAAGTGATTAAAGTTGTTAAATTACAAATTCCTGCTGGTAAAGCAAACCCAGCGCCACCGGTTGGTCCTGCATTAGGACAAGCGGGTGTTAATATCATGGGATTCTGTAAGGAGTTCAACGCACGTACTGCCGATCAAGCAGGTCTAATCATTCCGGTTGAAATTTCTGTATTTGAAGATCGTTCTTTTACTTTCATTACAAAAACTCCGCCGGCAGCAGTGCTACTTAAAGTAGCAGCAGGTATTCAATCTGGATCAGGTGAACCAAACCGCGTAAAAGTGGCGAAAGTGAAACGTGATAAAGTTCGCGAAATCGCAGAACAAAAAATGCCAGATTTAAATGCAGCGTCTGTTGAAGCAGCTATGTTGATGGTTGAAGGTACTGCACGTAGCATGGGTATTACAATCGAAGACTAATATTTAATGTGCATTTTAATATAATGCATTTGTTTTTTGGAGGTTGTAGTTGTTCCTTAGAATAACTACAACCTTTACACGTGGGAGGTTTATTCCGCTAAAACCACTATCAAGGAGGACATTTTAATGGCTAACAAAGGTAAAAAATTACAAGAAGCTTCAAAATTAATCGATAGTAATGTATTATATTCGGCTAAAGAAGCGATTGAACTTGCGAAAAAAACTAGCACTGCTAACTTCGATGCAACTGTAGAAGTTGCTTTCCGTTTAGGGATCGATACTCGTAAAAATGACCAACAAATCCGTGGAGCAGTTGTGCTTCCAAACGGAACTGGTAAAACACAACGCGTATTAGTATTCGCTAAAGGTGAAAAACTGAAAGAAGCAGAAGCTGCAGGTGCAGACTATGCTGGTGATACAGAATACATCAACAAAATTCAACAAGGATGGTTTGACTTCGATGTAATCGTAGCAACTCCAGATATGATGGGTGAAGTTGGTAAAATTGGTCGCGTACTTGGACCTAAAGGCTTAATGCCGAACCCAAAAACAGGTACTGTTACATTTGATGTTACGAAAGCTATCGGAGAAATCAAAGCTGGTAAAGTAGAATACCGCGCTGACAAAACTGGTATCATTCATGCACCAATCGGAAAAGTATCTTTTGAAGATGAAAAATTAGTAGAAAACTTCTTGGCGGTATTTGAAGTAGTACAAAAAGCTAAACCAGCTGCTTCTAAAGGTACTTACATGAAATCTGTTAATGTTACAACTACAATGGGTCCTGCTGTTAAAGTTGACGCTCAATCAATTAAATAATAATTGACAACTAAAGGTCTATCTGTTAAGATGGCTTTTGTTGTGAAATATACATTTGTACCGAAGACAGTAGGAGTGGCATGTCACTTAATATCCTACCGAGGACAAGCAAATTCAGATTCTTCTTAGATGATGACTTTCTGCCTCTGTGTCTATCCGTAGATCAGAGGCTTTTCTTTTGTCGGTATAAATGGCCAATTCTTATAGGAGGTGCCAAAATGAACAAAGCAATTGAAACAAAAAAAGTGCAAGTTCAAGACATTGCAGAAAAGTTTAAAGCTGCTGCTTCAGTAGTAGTAGTTGACTACCGTGGTTTAAACGTTGCGCAAGTAACTGAACTACGTAAACAACTTCGCGAAGCTGGTGTGGAATTCAAAGTTTACAAAAACTCTCTTACACGCCGTGCGACGGAAGTTGCTGGTGTGGATGGAATCAACGAACATCTTGTTGGACCAAATGCAGTAGCATTTTCTAACGAAGACGTAGTTGCACCTGCAAAAATCATTAATGATTTTGCTAAAAAGAACGAACATCTTGAAATCAAAGCTGGTATCATCGAAGGTACTGTAGCGTCTGCTGAAGACGTGAAAGCATTAGCTGAACTTCCATCACGCGAAGGTCTTCTTTCTATGCTTCTTTCAGTACTTCAAGCTCCAATGCGCAACTTCGCGCTTGCAACAAAAGCTGTTGCAGAACAAAAAGAAGAACAAGGCGCATAATTTATTACGCGGCTTAACAACTAAAAAAGGGCAAAATGCCTAAAAAATATCCATTATAGGAGGAAAATAAAATGAACAAAGAAGCAATCTTAGAAGCTATCAAAGAAATGACAGTTCTTGAGTTAAACGACTTAGTAAAAGCAATTGAAGAAGAATTTGGTGTAACAGCTGCTGCTCCTGTAGCAATGGTTGCAGGTGGCGGTGCTGCTGCAGCTGAAGAGCAAACTGAATTTGACGTAATCCTTGCTTCTGCAGGAGATCAAAAAATTAAAGTAATTAAAGTTGTTCGTGAAATCACTGGTCTTGGCTTGAAAGAAGCTAAAGAAGTAGTTGATAACGCACCAAAAGCAGTTAAAGAAGGCGTATCTAAAGAAGACGCTGAAGCTATTAAAGCTCAACTTGAAGAAGTCGGCGCTAACGTAGAAGTTAAGTAATTTTTGTACAGTTCGAAGAAAAAAAGCTCGTCAGTTAACGACGGGCTTTTCTTCGTATGTATTATGGAGGGTTATTCGGTGTCTGATCACTATTACTCTAGAAAACCTCAAACGGAAAGTAAGCCACGTCACTGGAATTTTACATTGCTTGGGAATGCCTTTCGATTTGAAACAGATGCTGGTGTCTTTAGTAAGAGCGAAGTAGATTTTGGCTCCCGTGTATTAATCGATGCTTTTGAAACACCTGATCTAGAAGGAGATTTTTTAGATATAGGCTGTGGATACGGTCCGATTGGTCTGTCTATTGCGAAAGCAAATGAAGGAAGAACAGTTCATTTAGTAGATGTTAACACACGTGCAATCCAACTTGCAGAAAAAAATGCTGCTGCTAACGGGATACAAAATGTACGAATCTATGAAAGTGATGGGTTGTCAGCGGTTCAGACTGCAAACTTTGCGGCTATTATAACTAATCCACCAATTCGCGCTGGAAAAGAGACTATTTTTCGTTTTTACAAGGAATCTTATGAAATTTTGGTTTCAAAGGGAGAATTGTGGGTTGTGATTCAAAAGAAACAAGGGGCACCATCAACTTTTAGTTATTTAGAAGAGATTTTTGGTCAAGTGGAAATAGTAGAAAAAGCAAAAGGCTACTGGATTTTAAAAGCTACAAAAGATTGACTTGACAAAATCGCTATGATATTATAATGAAATGTAAAAATATTATTTTGAGGACGTATGCCTTTTTGAATAAATGTATTAAATACGGGTATACTGGCCGAAAGAAAAGTTTGGTTATTTAAAAATGAGCTCTTATTTAGAACTCGTTTTCTTTTTGTCTTTTCGATATCATACACTAATTTGTTGATATGGGAAAGACCTATTATCGCTTTATTGAGGGGTGAATGAGTTGACAGGTCAACTAGTTCAGTACGGACAACACCGCCAACGCAGAAGTTTTGCGCGTATTAGTGAGGTGCTTGAACTTCCGAATCTTATCGAAATTCAAACAGCATCTTACGAATGGTTCCTTGAAGAAGGTTTACGTGAAATGTTTAAAGATATTTCACCAATCGAGGACTTTACAGGCAATCTATCACTTGAATTTGTCGACTATAGTTTAAATGAACCGAAGTATTCAGTCGACGAATCAAAAGAACGTGACGCAACATACGCTGCTCCACTGCGCGTAAAAGTACGTCTCCACAACAAAGAAACGGACGAAGTGAAAGAACAAGATGTATTCATGGGTGATTTCCCACTGATGACAGAAACAGGTACTTTCGTAATCAATGGTGCTGAGCGCGTTATCGTATCTCAGTTAGTCCGTTCACCAAGTGTTTACTTTCATGACAAAACAGACAAAAATGGTAAAAAAGGTTTTGGATCTACAGTTATTCCAAACCGTGGAGCATGGTTAGAATATGAAATTGATGCAAAAGACGTCGTATACGTTCGAATCGATCGTACACGTAAATTACCGGTTACTGTTTTACTTCGCGCATTAGGCTTAGGATCAGATCAAGAAATCATTGATTTAATCGGTGATAATGAATATCTACGTAATACGCTTGAAAAAGATAACACGGAAACGTCTGAAAAAGCGTTACTTGAAATCTATGAGCGTCTACGCCCTGGAGAACCACCGACAGTTGAAAGTGCGAAGAGTTTGTTGTATTCTCGCTTTTTTGACCCAAAACGCTATGATTTAGCGAATGTTGGTCGTTACAAAATGAATAAAAAATTGCATATTAAAAATCGTTTGTTTAATCAAACGATAGCAGAAACGCTAGTGGATCCTGAAACAGGCGAGATATTAGTAGAAGCAGGTACTCTGATAGATCGTCGAGTACTTGATAAACTAATCCCTCATTTAGAGAGTGGAATAGGATTTAAAACATTATCTCAAGTAGGTGGTGTTTTAGAAGATGATATTACCATTCAATCCATTAAAATCTATGCACCAAATGAAGAAGAACAAAAGGAGATAAATGTAATTAGCAATGCGTATGTGGAAACAGAAGTGAAAAACATTACGCCTGCTGATATTGTTTCCTCTGTTGGATACTTCTTTAACCTTTTATACAATGTTGGAAACACGGATGACATTGATCATCTAGGAAATCGTCGTTTACGTTCGGTAGGAGAGTTATTACAAAATCAGTTCCGTATTGGTCTTTCTCGTATGGAACGAGTAGTTCGTGAAAGAATGTCTATTAACGATACACAATCAATTGTTCCACAACAATTGATCAATATTCGTCCGGTCATTGCATCTATTAAAGAATTTTTTGGTAGTTCACAATTATCTCAGTTCATGGACCAAACAAACCCTCTTGCAGAACTTACGCATAAACGTCGTCTATCAGCTCTTGGACCGGGTGGTTTAACGCGTGAACGTGCTGGATTCGAAGTGCGTGACGTTCATTACTCTCACTATGGTCGCATGTGTCCGATTGAAACTCCTGAGGGTCCGAATATTGGACTTATTAACTCGCTTTCAAGTTTTGCAAAAGTAAACAAATTTGGATTTATTGAAACTCCATACCGACGTGTTGATCCTGAAACAGGTCTCGTCACTTCGCGCATTGATTATCTAACTGCTGATGAAGAGGATAACTATGTGGTAGCACAAGCGAATTCTCCCTTATCAGAAGATGGTGCATTCGTTAAAGAAGAAGTAGTAGGTCGTTTCCGTGGGGATAATACTGTATTTAGAAGAGATCAGATTGATTACATGGATGTATCGCCGAAACAAGTAGTTTCTGCAGCGACAGCATGCATTCCTTTCTTAGAGAATGATGACTCGAACCGTGCCCTTATGGGAGCGAACATGCAACGCCAAGCAGTTCCTTTACTAAATCCAGAAGCTCCTTTTGTAGGAACAGGTATGGAACATGTGAATGCACGTGATTCAGGTGCTGCTGTTATTGCAAAATATCATGGTATCGTAGAACACGTAGAAGCGAAAGAAATTAGAGTTCGTCGCATCGAAGAAGTCGATGGAAAAGAAGTAAAAGGTGATTTAACATCTTATAAAGTACACAAATTTGAACGTTCAAATCATGGTACTTCTATTAACCAACGTCCAATTGTGAAAATTGGGGATCGAGTTAAACCGCTTGATATGCTTGCAGATGGTCCTTCTATGGAAAAAGGTGAACTAGCATTAGGTCGTAATGTATTAGTAGCCTTCATGACATGGGATGGATATAACTATGAGGATGCCGTTATTATGAGCGAGCGTCTCGTGAAAGATGATGTCTACACTTCTGTGCATATTGAAGAGTATGAATCAGAATCGCGTGATACGAAACTTGGGCCAGAGGAAATTACGAGAGATATTCCGAACGTCGGAGAAGATGCATTACGCAATTTAGACGATCGTGGAATTATCCGTATTGGTGCAGAAGTTCGTGATGGCGACATCCTAGTTGGGAAAGTAACACCAAAAGGGGTTACAGAACTAACTGCGGAAGAGCGTTTACTTCATGCTATTTTTGGTGAAAAAGCTCGTGAAGTTCGTGATACATCTCTACGTGTACCTCATGGTGCTGGTGGGATAATTTTAGATGTAAAAGTATTCAACCGTGAAGATGGCGATGAATTATCTCCAGGCGTTAACCAATTAGTCCGTGCATATATCGTTCAAAAACGTAAAATCTCTGTAGGGGATAAAATGGCCGGACGTCATGGTAACAAAGGGGTAATTTCAAGGATTCTTCCGGAAGAAGATATGCCTTTCCTTCCAGACGGAACACCGGTTGATATCATGTTAAATCCACTAGGTGTACCTTCTCGTATGAATATTGGGCAAGTACTAGAGCTTCACTTAGGTATGGCTGCTAGACTTCTAGGTGTTCATATGGCGTCACCAGTATTCGATGGTGCCAACGAGGAAGATGTTTGGAATACGATGGAAGAAGCAGGACTTAACCGTGATGGTAAAACGACTCTTTATGATGGTCGTTCAGGTGAACCATTTGATAACCGTGTTTCTGTTGGGGTTATGTATATGATTAAACTTGCCCACATGGTTGATGATAAGTTACATGCTCGTTCAACGGGTCCTTACTCACTAGTTACGCAACAGCCTCTTGGAGGGAAAGCGCAATTTGGTGGTCAGCGTTTCGGAGAAATGGAAGTATGGGCACTAGAAGCTTATGGTGCCGCTTATACACTGCAAGAAATTTTAACAGTTAAATCTGATGACGTTGTAGGGCGTGTAAAAACGTATGAAGCAATCGTTAAAGGTGAAAGCGTGCCAGAACCAGGTGTTCCTGAATCATTCAAAGTATTGATCAAAGAATTACAAAGTTTAGGTATGGACGTTAAAATGCTAACAATTGACGAAGAAGAAATTGAACTTCGCGATTTAGATGAAGATGACGATATTCCTGCAGCGGACGCACTCGGAATTTTGCCACAAGCAAAAGAAGAGGAACCAGTAGGAATAGTGGAATAAAGAATACAGCTAGACAACTATTTCATGGCGACTAACAAGTGTTTTCTGCGACGAGCTTCGCGCAGGAGCAAAGTGTTTTCTGCGACGAGCTTCGCGCAGGAGCAAAAGAAGAGGAACCAGTAGGGATAGTGGAATAAGAGGTAAAAAGAAATCGGACAGGTGATGCCTGTCCGTATTTCCGTATAAAATTGCATTATGCAGAGCTACTTGGAAAGTCTTTTAAAAGACACAAGACTAAAGGGAGGTAGGCTCCTTGATAGATGTAAATAATTTTGAGTATATGAAAATTGGTTTAGCTTCACCTGATAAAATTCGCTCTTGGTCTTACGGGGAAGTTAAAAAACCTGAAACAATCAACTACCGAACATTAAAACCTGAAAAAGATGGTTTGTTCTGTGAGCGTATTTTTGGTCCTACTAAAGACTGGGAATGTCACTGTGGTAAATACAAACGAGTTCGTTATAAAGGTGTAGTATGTGATCGATGTGGAGTAGAAGTAACACGTTCAAAAGTACGTCGTGAACGCATGGGACATATCGAATTAGCAGCACCGGTTTCACATATTTGGTATTTCAAAGGTATTCCAAGTCGTATGGGTCTAATTTTGGATATGTCTCCAAGATCCCTTGAAGAAGTAATTTATTTTGCTTCCTATGTGGTAATTGAACCTGCTGATACACCTCTTGAAAAGAAACAATTACTTTCTGAAAAAGAATATCGTGCATACCGTGATAAGTTTGGTACAAAATTCCAAGCTGCTATGGGTGCAGAAGCGATTAAACGTCTACTTCAAGAACTTGATTTAGAGAGTGAAACAGAAAGCTTAAAAGAAGAGTTGAAAACTGCACAAGGTCAACGCCGTACACGTGCTATTAAACGCTTAGAAGTAGTAGAATCTTTCCGTAATTCAGGAAATAAGCCGGATTGGATGGTTTTAGACGTTCTACCGGTAATTCCTCCAGAATTGCGTCCAATGGTTCAATTAGATGGTGGACGATTTGCTACGTCTGATTTAAACGATTTATATCGTCGTGTTATTAACCGTAATAACCGCTTAAAACGTTTACTTGACCTAGGTGCTCCAAGTATTATCGTACAAAATGAAAAACGTATGTTACAAGAAGCTGTAGATGCTTTGATTGATAATGGTCGTCGTGGTCGTCCGGTTACAGGACCAGGTAATCGTCCATTAAAATCACTCTCTCATATGTTGAAAGGGAAACAAGGTCGTTTCCGTCAAAACTTACTTGGTAAACGTGTAGACTATTCTGGTCGTTCGGTTATCGTAGTAGGACCTAACTTAAAAATGTATCAATGCGGTCTTCCAAAAGAAATGGCTATTGAATTATTTAAGCCATTTGTAATGAAAGAACTAGTTGAACGTGGCTTAGCTCACAACATTAAAAGTGCTAAACGAAAAATTGAACGTATGCATGCTGAAGTATGGGATGTATTAGAAGACGTCATTAGGGAGCATCCGGTTTTATTAAACCGAGCACCTACTCTTCACCGTTTAGGTATTCAGGCTTTCGAACCAACATTAGTAGAAGGTCGTGCAATTCGACTTCACCCTCTTGTGTGTACAGCTTACAACGCTGACTTTGATGGTGACCAAATGGCAGTTCACGTTCCTTTATCGGCAGAAGCTCAAGCGGAAGCCCGTTTATTAATGCTTGCAGCACAAAACATTTTGAACCCGAAAGATGGAAAACCAGTTGTTACACCTTCTCAAGATATGGTTTTAGGAAACTATTACTTAACACTTGAGCGAAAAGGGGCAACAGGAGAAGGTTCTACTTTCTATGGTCCAGAAGAAGTATTAATCGCATATAACACTGGTCATGTACATTTGCATACACGTATCGCAATTGATGCATCATCACTTAAAAACCAAACATTTACGGAAGAACAAAACAAAATGTTGTTAACAACAACTGTTGGTAAAGTAATTTTCAATGAAATATTACCAGAGACGTTCCCGTATATTAACGAACCAACGGACTTCAATTTGCAAATTGAAACTCCATCAAACTACTTTGTTTCTACAAATACAGATATAAAGAAACATATTGAGGCAATGGATCTTATACAACCATTCAAGAAAAAGATCCTTGGAAATATCATTGCAGAAGTATTTAAACGTTTCCATATTACAGAAACTTCGAAAATGCTGGACCGCATGAAAGCACTTGGATTTAAATATTCTACTAAAGCTGGTATTACAATCGGTATTTCTGATATCGTTGTACTTCCAGACAAAGGTGAAATTCTAGAAGAAGCGCAAGGTAAAGTAGATAAAGTAATTAAACAATTCCGTCGTGGTTTAATCACTGAAGAAGAGCGCTATGCAAGTGTCATAGGACATTGGAGTAAAGCAAAAGAGATTATTCAAGATAAACTGATGAAATCCCTTGATAATTCTAACCCAATCTTCATGATGAGTGATTCAGGTGCCCGTGGTAACGCATCTAACTTTACACAGCTTGCAGGTATGCGTGGTCTGATGGCCAATCCAGCCGGACGAATTATCGAACTTCCGATCAAATCATCGTTCCGTGAAGGTTTAACAGTTCTTGAATACTTCATCTCGACTCATGGTGCTCGTAAAGGACTTGCTGATACTGCACTTAAAACTGCCGATTCAGGTTACTTAACTCGTCGTCTTGTTGACGTTGCTCAAGATGTAATTGTTAGAGAAGACGACTGTGGAACTGACCGTGGTTTACTAATTGGTTCACTTATGGAAGGTACGGAAGTAATTGAAGAGTTTGGTGAACGTATTGTTGGTCGTCATACGAAGAAAACAATCTTCCATCCAACAACGAATGAGGTAATCCTAGCGAAAGACGGATTAATTACACAGGATGTCGCTCGCATTATTGAAGAAGCTGGTCTCAATGAGTTAACAATCCGTTCAGCGTTTACATGTAATACGAAGCACGGTGTTTGTAAAAAATGTTACGGTCTCAACTTAGCTACTGGAGACACTGTAGAAGTTGGAGAAGCAGTTGGTATTATTGCTGCTCAATCAATCGGAGAACCAGGTACACAGTTAACGATGCGTACATTCCATACAGGTGGGGTTGCCGGAGATGATATTACACAAGGACTTCCACGTATCCAAGAGATTTTTGAAGCTCGTAATCCAAAAGGTCAAGCTGTTATTTCAGAAATTACAGGTATTGTTACTGAAATTGATGAAATTAGAGAGGGCCAAAAAGAAATTACCATTCAAGGTAATGTAGAAACTCGTAAATATTTAGCGCCTTATAATGCGCGTATAAAAGTTCAAGTAAATGATACAATTCAACGTGGACAGGTATTAACGGAAGGTTCTACTGATCCAAAAGAATTATTGAAAGTGAAAGACGTTTCTACCGTTCAAGTGTACTTATTAAAAGAAGTACAAAAAGTTTATCGTATGCAAGGGGTAGAAATTGGTGATAAACACATCGAAGTAATGGTACGCCAAATGCTTCGTAAAATCCGTGTTATTGAAGCTGGCGAAACGGAATTACTTCCAGGCTCGCTGCTTGATATTCATCAATTTGCTGAGGCAAATAAGGATGCAGTTTTACAAGGTAAAATCCCTGCAACTTGTCGCCCAGTAATTCTTGGTATTACGAAAGCTTCTTTAGAAACAGAATCATTCTTGTCTGCAGCGTCATTCCAAGAAACGACTCGTGTCTTAACGGATGCAGCGATTAAAGGGAAACGTGATGAATTACTAGGATTAAAAGAAAACGTAATTATTGGTAAACTAGTTCCAGCTGGAACGGGTATGCAACGTTATCGTCAGATTCAGATTACTAGTAATAAAGCGGATAAAGGAAAAGAAACAATAAGCACTGAATAAAAATAAATATTAGGGAGAAACACCATGGAAGTTCTCCCTAATATTTTTAAGATTAGTGTTGACAGTCTTTTCTAAGAGTGATAATATGTTTAAGGTTGATAGTTATCTGACTTGTGACTTTGGAGGATATGAAAATGTCTTATGAAAAAGTGAAACAAGCCAAAAAAACAATCATAGGTACAAAGCAATCAGTAAAAGCGATGGAAAAAGGGCTTGTCAAAGAAGTTTATATTGCACTTGATGTAGAGGAAAGAATTATTGATCTAGCACGTTCAACGGCACAAGATAACAATGTTCTTATACACTACGTAAAGTCTAAAATAGATCTTGGTAAAGCTTGTGGATTGCGCTTAGGTGCATCAGTAGTAGCTCTTATTGAGTAACAGTTTTTGTGTAAAACACAAAGACTTTGTTTTTACCCAAAAAATGAACCACCTGGATGTGTGGTATTAAAAAGAATAAATGAAGGGAGGAATAATCGATGCCTACAATTAACCAATTGGTACGTAAGCCTCGTCAATCCAAAATTACGAACTCAAAGTCTCCAGCTTTAGGAAAAGGCTATAACAGCTTTAAAAAATCAGCTACAAATCTTAACTCGCCACAAAAGCGTGGGGTTTGTACTCGTGTTGGTACTATGACGCCGAAGAAACCAAACTCAGCACTTCGTAAATATGCGCGTGTACGTTTAACAAATACGTTAGAGGTTACTGCTTATATTCCTGGTGAAGGTCACAACCTACAAGAACATAGTGTTGTACTTATCCGCGGAGGAAAAGTGAAAGACTTACCAGGGGTACGCTACCATATCGTACGTGGTGCTCTTGATACAGCTGGTGTTACAGGTCGTATGCAAAGTCGTTCTTTATACGGTGCAAAACGCCCGAAAGTAAAAAAATAATTTTTAAATAAATAATAATTAGACAATTAGTCGAAAGGAGGAAAACACATGCCTCGTAAAGGTCCTGTTTCCAAACGTGACGTGTTACCAGATCCAATTTATAATTCGAAACTAGTAACTCGTTTAGTCAATAAAATGATGGTAGATGGTAAAAGAGGTACTTCTCAAAAAATCCTATACGGAGCGTTCGAACTAGTAAAAGAACGTTCTGGTAAAGATGCTTTAGAAGTATTTGAAGCTGCATTAACTAACGTAATGCCAGTTCTTGAAGTACGTGCTCGTCGTGTTGGTGGTGCAAACTACCAAGTGCCGGTAGAAGTACGTCCAGATCGTCGTTCAACTCTAGGTCTTCGTTACTTAGTGAACTATTCACGCCTTCGTGGAGAGAAAACGATGGAAGAACGTTTAGCTAACGAAATTCTTGATGCATCAAACAACACTGGTGCTTCAGTTAAGAAACGTGAAGATATGCACAAAATGGCGGAAGCTAACAAAGCGTTCGCACACTATCGTTGGTAGGATTTATTTAAAAATCATACTCTAATCCGAAATTGAAAGGAGAAATACAATATGGCTAGAGAGTTCTCCTTAGCAAAAACACGTAATATCGGGATCATGGCTCACATAGATGCTGGTAAAACGACTACTACGGAGCGTATTCTTTATTACACTGGGAAAATCCATAAAATTGGAGAAACTCATGAAGGTGCTTCACAAATGGACTGGATGGAGCAAGAGCAAGAACGTGGTATTACAATCACTTCTGCTGCGACAACAGCTGCTTGGGATGGTCACCGTGTAAATATCATCGATACACCTGGTCACGTAGACTTCACAGTTGAAGTTGAACGTTCACTTCGTGTACTTGATGGCGCGGTTACAGTACTAGATGCGCAATCTGGTGTTGAACCACAAACAGAAACAGTATGGCGTCAAGCTACAACTTATGGCGTACCACGTATTGTTTTCATTAACAAAATGGATAAAACGGGAGCGGATTTCTTGTATTCTGTAGGAACACTACATGACCGTTTACAAGCTAATGCTCATCCAATTCAGTTACCAATCGGTGCTGAAGAAGATTTCCGCGGAATTATCGACTTAGTAACAATGACTGCTACTATGTACGCTAATGACCTAGGAACTGACATGGAAGAAGTGGAAATTCCGGAAGAATTTAAAGCTCAAGCTAATGAATACCGTGAAAAGCTAGTTGAAGCGGTAGCTGAACTTGACGAAGATTTAATGGAAAAATATCTTGGTGGAGAAGAGATTACGAACGAAGAATTAGTTGATGGTATCCGTAAAGGTACTCTAAGCGTAGAATTCTATCCAGTAGTATGTGGTACTGCATTTAAAAACAAAGGTGTTCAAAAAGTTCTAGACGCAGTTGTTGCATACCTACCATCACCACTTGATATTCCAGCTATGCAAGGGATTGACCCAGACACTGATGGAGAGATTGAACGTCATTCAGATGACTCAGAACCATTCTCTGCATTAGCATTTAAAGTTATGACTGACCCTTACGTTGGTAAATTAACATTCTTCCGTGTTTATTCTGGTACACTTCAAGCGGGTTCATATGTGCAAAACTCTACAAAAGGTAAGCGTGAACGCGTAGGACGTATTCTACAAATGCATGCTAACTCTCGTGAAGAGATTTCACAAGTATACGCTGGAGATATCGCTGCAGCTGTAGGTTTAAAAGATACAACAACTGGAGACACACTGTGTGATGAAAAAGCTCTTGTAATTCTTGAGTCTATGACATTCCCAGAACCAGTTATTTCATTATCTGTTGAACCGAAAACTAAAGCGGACCAAGATAAAATGGGTCAAGCTTTACAAAAACTTTCAGAAGAAGATCCTACATTCCGCGTACATACGGACCAAGAAACTGGTCAAGTAATCATCGCTGGTATGGGTGAACTTCATTTGGATATTTTAGTTGACCGTATGCGCCGTGAATTTAAAGTAGAAGCTAACGTAGGTGCTCCACAGGTATCTTACCGTGAGACATTCCGTAGCTCTGCTAAAGTTGAAGGTAAATTCGTTCGCCAATCTGGTGGACGTGGTCAATTCGGACACGTTTGGATTGAATTCTCTCCAAACGAAGAAGGAAAAGGCTTTGAATTTGAAAATGCAGTTGTCGGTGGGGTAGTTCCACGTGAATACGTTCCAGCTGTTGAGGCAGGTCTTCGTGACTCACTTAACAATGGTGTACTTGCTGGATATCCACTAATCGATATTAAAGCTAAACTATATGACGGATCTTATCATGATGTTGACTCGAATGAGATGGCATTTAAGATTGCTGCATCAATGGCACTTAAAAATGCTGTATCTAAAGTAAATCCAGTAATTCTTGAGCCACTTATGAAAGTAGAAGTTGTTATTCCTGAAGAATATTTAGGAGACATCATGGGAGACATTACGTCTCGCCGTGGACGCGTTGAAGGTATGGAAGCGCGTGGTAACGCACAAGTAGTTCGTGCAATGGTGCCACTTGCTGAAATGTTCGGATATGCAACGTCTTTACGTTCTAATACGCAAGGACGCGGAGTATTCTCTATGGTGTTTGATCACTATGAAGATGTTCCAAAATCAATTTCTGAAGAAATTATTAAAAAAAATAAAGGTGAATAATTGAATTTTCACCAATATTAAAGTATAACTAATCTATAGCGTATAAAAGATAGAGGGACGTACGCCCTCTACCTTTTATCATAAAAAAACAAACAATCACTGAGGAGGCAATCTCAAATGGCAAAAGAAAAATTTGACCGTTCCAAAACACATGCTAACATTGGTACAATCGGACACGTTGACCATGGTAAAACTACATTAACAGCAGCTATCGCAACAGTTCTTGCAAAACGTTCTGGTGGTACTGCAATGAGCTATGCTCAAATCGATAACGCACCTGAAGAAAAAGAACGCGGTATCACTATCAATACATCTCACGTTGAGTATGAAACTGCTTCACGTCACTATGCACACGTTGACTGTCCAGGACATGCCGATTATGTTAAAAACATGATCACTGGTGCTGCTCAAATGGACGGCGGGATTTTAGTAGTATCTGCTGCTGATGGCCCAATGCCACAAACTCGTGAACATATCCTTCTTTCTCGTCAAGTTGGTGTACCATACTTAGTAGTATTCATGAACAAATGTGATATGGTAGATGACGAAGAATTACTTGAATTAGTAGAAATGGAAATCCGTGATCTACTTACTGAGTATAACTTCCCTGGTGATGATATTCCTGTTATCAAAGGTTCAGCTCTTAAAGCATTAGAAGGCGAAGAAAATTGGGAAGAAAAAATTGTTGAATTAATGGACGCTGTTGATTCTTATATCCCAACTCCAGAACGTCAAACTGACAAACCATTTATGATGCCAGTTGAGGATGTATTCTCAATCACTGGTCGTGGAACAGTTGCTACTGGTCGTGTTGAGCGTGGACAAGTTAAAATCGGTGATGTTGTAGACATCATTGGTATTGTTGAAGATCCAAAATCAACTACTGTAACAGGTGTTGAAATGTTCCGTAAGCTTCTTGACTATGCAGAAGCTGGCGACAACATTGGTGCTCTTCTTCGTGGGGTTGCTCGTGAAGATATCCAACGTGGACAAGTATTAGCTAAACCAGGTACAATTACTCCACACACAGACTTTAAAGCAGAAGTTTATGTTCTTTCAAAAGAAGAGGGTGGACGTCATACTCCATTCTTCACAAACTACCGTCCACAGTTCTACTTCCGTACAACTGATGTAACTGGAGTTTGTAACTTACCTGAAGGCGTAGAAATGGTTATGCCTGGTGATAACATTGAAATGATCGTTTCTTTGATTTCACCAATCGCTCTTGAAGAAGGTACTAAATTCTCTATCCGTGAGGGTGGACGTACTGTAGGCGCTGGTGTAGTTGCTACAATTACTAAATAATTAATAAATTACAAGTTAAAAATCCACCTCGTGACGATGAGGTGGATTTTTTTGTGTGAAAAAATAGTGCAAACTAACTGAAATGAACTGAAAAAGTGTCTTTCTAATAAAAATCCAATAAATAGTTTCTTCTGCGCAGGGTCGTCGCAAAAAAATCGTTGCTGGGCTGAATTCTTTAATTTTGAAGTGAAGAATCATCGAATACTTACTGTGACTGCTGATTAGTCTCGGGTGAGATCTAACTAGTCTCGCTTTCGTAATAATTGGTCTTGAGTCTTGTGTAATTGGTTTCGTTTCAGGGTTAACTGGTCTCGGGTTTAACATAACTAGTCTCGAAGTGCCATAAAGTGTAATAAAATACGGCTGGTTAAGCAGCTCTTCTTGATTTCTAAAAGCATTTTAGGATAACTGACTAAGGTCTCTTTGTTTAGTAGCAAGGGGATTTTTTGTATTGACAAAGAGATTAAAAACAATTAAACTTTCTCATGTTAGTAATCTAGTGTGCGAAAGTGAGCTGTTTTTATGAATGCCGTTATTGTGGCAGTTGTTATAATGTTAGTGTTGAGTCTACTACGTATAAACGTTGTATTCTCGTTGATCATAGGAGCTTTTGTGGGTGGTCTAACGGCCGGTTTATCGATTGCAGAGACGATTGATGCATTTACAGGTGGGTTGGGTGCAGGAGCTACAATTGCATTGAGTTATGGGCTATTAGGGGGCTTTGCAATTGCAATTTCTAAAACAGGTATTCCAGAGCTTTTAGTAGTAGCCATTTTGAAGCTAGTAAAAAGAGATGGTGATTCACAAAAAACAGGATTAGCGAAAGTATTAGTTTTTTTATTACTATTAATGATGGCTATTTTTTCGCAAAACCTAATCCCGATTCATATCGCATTCATTCCATTGTTAGTGCCACCAATACTAAAAATATTAAATATGCTACAAGTCGATCGTCGTTTGATAGCTTGTATTCTAGCGTTCGGCTTAATTACTCCATATATGTTTCTTCCTTTTGGTTTTGGAGCGATCTATCAACAAATTTTAGCGACGCAAATAGGATTGTCGGGACTTAAAGTTGGACTAGCAGATATTCCGAAGGCGATGGTTATTCCTGCGTTAGGGATGTTATTTGGACTAATAATGGCCTTTATATTATTTAGGAAACCAAGAAAATATAAACAAGCAGAAGAAGAAGAAGTAGAAGTTCTTAAAGTTGAAGTGAAAAAAAGTAGTGTGGTGTTTACTGTACTAGCGCTAATCGCTGCTTTATTTGTTCAAATAGAGACGGGAGCTATGATAGCCGGTGCACTTGCTGGTATTACAGTTCTGTATGTTACAGGCGCCTTAAAGTGGAGAGAAGCGGACCAACTATTAACAGAGGGAATGCGTATGATGGCTTTTGTAGGATTTGTTATGATTACCGCAAATGGTTTTGCAGCAGTTATTAACGCAACTGGAGATGTAGAGAGTCTAGTAAATGCTTCTGCTAGTTTATTAAAAGGTAATGTTAGCTTAGCTGTTTTAATTATGTTATTCGTTGGCTTATTTGTAACGTTGGGAATTGGATCTTCCTTTGCTACCATCCCAATCATTGCAACGATTTTCGTTCCACTTGGGTTGGAGTTAGGATTAAGCCCTTTAGCAATCATTGCTTTAATCGGAACAGCAGGTGCTCTTGGTGATGCTGGATCACCTGCCTCAGATACAACACTTGGTCCAACAGCGGGGTTAAATGTGGACGGGCAACATAATCATATTTGGGATACATGTGTACCGACCTTTGTTTGCTATAACATTCCATTAATACTGTTTGGGTGGATTGCAGTAGTATTTGTTTTATAGCTAAAGAAGAAGTCTTGTTATTTGATGCTTACTTCTGCAGCTATAAAAAAATGAGGTCAGAAGATCGTTTCATTTGAATTTCTGTTAGAATTTTTATATACTAAAACCCGGCTAATTAAAGCATTTTTAATAGTAAAGAGAAACGTAGTGACAACATTTAAAAAGAATTTCGCAAAAAGGCTTGCGAAATCTTTTTTTATTGTATATAATGTTGAATGTTGGTCTTTGACTGCGATGAAGCGAGAGGTTACCGACACACCCGGCCGCTTTGCCATGGCGAGTGTACGGAAAATTTTCGTGGAGAATGTCTAGAAAATAGGCGAAAAGGAGGGAAAGTAATGGCAAAACAAAAAATTCGTATTCGTTTGAAAGCGTATGATCATAGAATCCTTGATCAATCTGCTGAGAAAATTGTCGAAACTGCTAAACGTTCAGGTGCAAGTGTATCGGGTCCGATTCCACTTCCGACTGAAAGATCTGTTTATACGATTCTTCGTGCTGTTCATAAGTATAAAGATTCTCGTGAGCAATTCGAAATGCGTACGCATAAACGTCTTATCGATATCGTTAACCCAACACCACAAACTGTTGATGCGTTAATGAAGCTTGATTTACCATCTGGCGTTGATATTGAAATCAAACTTTAATGGTAAACATAAAAAACAACAAATTATTATAGGAGGTGTGACAGATGACCAAAGGAATCTTAGGTAGAAAAATCGGTATGACGCAAGTATTTGCTGAGAACGGTGACTTAATCCCTGTAACTGTAGTTGAAGCTTCTCCAAACGTAGTACTTCAAAAGAAAACAGTTGAAACAGACGGTTACGAAGCAATTCAGTTAGGTTTTGAAGATAAGCGTGAAAAGCTTTCTAACAAACCAGCTAAAGGGCATGTAGCTAAAGCAAGCACTGCTCCTAAGCGCTTCATCCGCGAATTCCGCGGTTTGGATACAGCTAATTACGAGGTTGGTCAAGAAGTCAACGTTGAAAGTTTCGCAGAAGGCGATGTAATCGATGTAACGGGTGTTACTAAAGGTAAAGGTTTCCAAGGTGTTATTAAACGTCATGGACAATCTCGTGGACCAATGGCCCATGGATCTCGCTATCACCGTCGTCCAGGTTCAATGGGGCCAGTTGCTCCGAACCGTGTATTTAAACAAAAGAAATTACCTGGTCAAATGGGTGGACATGTAGTTACTATCCAAAACTTACAAATCGTAAGAGTGGATGCTGAACGTAACTTGCTACTTATTAAAGGTAATGTTCCTGGTTCTCGTAAATCATTAGTAGTTGTGAAAGCTGCTATTAAATCGAAATAATCTCTGAGAAAGGAGGAAACAGGAATGGCAAAAGTATCTTTATTCAATCAAACAGGAGCTTCTGTTGGCGAAATCGAGTTAAACGACAAAGTTTTCGGTATCGAGCCAAACGAATCTGTTTTATTTGAAGCTATCATTGCTCAACGCGCATCACTTCGTCAAGGTAATCACAAAGTGAAAAACCGTTCTGAAGTAGCTGGTGGTGGCCGTAAGCCTTGGAAACAAAAAGGAACTGGTCGTGCTCGTCAAGGTTCAATTCGCTCTCCACAATGGCGTGGTGGTGGTATTGTATTTGGTCCGACTCCACGTAGTTACAGCTATAAATTACCTAAGAAAGTACGTCGTTTAGCTCTTCTTTCAGCTCTTTCATCTAAAGTTCATGAAGAAAGCATCGTAGTACTTGAAGGGTTAGCATTTGATGCACCAAAAACAAAAGAATTTGTGAAAGTGCTATCTGGACTTTCAATCAATAAAAAAGCATTATTCGTAACTGCTGATTTAGATGAAAACGTAGCACTAGCTGCTCGTAACATCCCTGGAATCACAGTTGTGTCTGCAACAGGCATTAACGTATTAGATTTAGTTGGTCACGACAAATTAGTGATGACTAAAGCTGCAGTAGAAAAAGTAGAGGAGGTGCTTGGTTAATGGAAGCACGTGATATTATTAAACGTCCGGTCATTACCGAGCGTTCTTCTGAAGTTATGGCAGATAAAAAGTACACATTTGATGTGGACACTCGCGCTAACAAAACACAAGTTAAATACGCTGTTGAAGAAATCTTTGGAGTTAATGTTGAGAAAGTGAACATCATGAACTACAAAGGTAAATACAAACGCGTAGGTAAGTTTGGTGGATATACAAACAAACGCCGCAAAGCGATTGTTACACTAACTACTGAAAGTAAAGAAATCGAATTATTCGAGATCTAATCCTTATTAGAAGGAATTAATACTCAAGAAGGAGGGAATAAAATGGCGATTAGAAAGTATAAACCAACGACAAACGGACGTCGTAATATGACTTCATTAGATTACGCTGAAATCACAACTGACAAGCCTGAGAAATCATTACTTGCTCCTGTGAAACGTAAAGGCGGCCGTAACAATCAAGGTAAAATTACTGTTCGTCATCATGGTGGTGGACACAAACGTCAATACCGTATCATTGATTTCAAACGAAATAAAGATGGTATACCAGGACGTGTTGCTACTATTGAATATGATCCAAACCGCACTGCGAATATCGCATTAATTAATTACGTGGATGGGGAAAAACGTTACATCCTAGCTCCTAAAGGCTTAGAAGTTGGTATGACAATCTTGTCAGGTCCAGAAGCTGATATTAAAGTAGGAAACGCACTTCCATTACAAAACATCCCAATGGGTACTACTATCCATAATATCGAAATGAAACCTGGTAAAGGCGGTCAGTTAGTTCGTTCTGCTGGAACATCTGCTCAATTACTTGGTAAAGAAGGTAAATACGTAATCGTACGTTTACAATCTGGTGAAGTTCGCTTAATCCTTTCTGTATGCCGTGCTACTATCGGTGAAGTTGGAAACGAACAACATGAACTTGTGAACATTGGTAAAGCTGGTCGTAATCGTTGGTTAGGTAAACGCCCAACTGTACGTGGATCTGTAATGAACCCTAACGATCACCCACACGGTGGTGGTGAAGGACGTACGCCAATCGGTCGTAAGTCACCTATGTCACCATGGGGTAAACCAACTCTTGGTTACAAAACTCGTAGCAAGAAAAACAAATCCGACAAACTTATCATTCGTCGTCGTAAAAAATAAAGTGGTTTTACTACGGTTCAAAGAACGAACCGTGGTGCAATCACGGAGGGAGGTTCCAGCATGGGTCGTAGCTTGAAAAAAGGACCTTTTGCAGACGATCATTTATTGAAAAAGGTCGATGCTCAAAAGGACTCTGAGAAAAAACAAGTGATTAAGACTTGGTCTCGCCGTTCTACTATTTTCCCTACTTTTATCGGATTAACTATCGCGGTATATGACGGACGCAAACATGTTCCTGTATACGTGACTGAAGATATGGTAGGTCATAAACTAGGCGAGTTTGCACCAACACGCGCTTATAAAAGTCATGGTGCAGATGATAAGAAAACAAGACGCTAATTTGAGAGGAGGTCATTCAAATGTCACAAGCAAAAGCTATTGCTAAAACAGTGCGCATTGCTCCTCGTAAAGTAAGATTAGTCGTAGATTTAATCAGAGGTAAGCAAATCGGTGAAGCAATTGCAATTTTACAACTAACTCCAAAAGCAGCATCGCCTGTTGTTGAGAAAGTACTAAAATCTGCTGTTGCAAACGCTGAGCACAATTATGATTTAGATATTAACAATCTTGTTGTTTCTGAAGTCTTTGTTGACGAAGGTCCAACATTAAAACGATTCCGTCCACGTGCAATGGGGCGTGCAAGTGCTATAAACAAACGTACTAGCCACATTACAGTAGTGGTATCTGAGAAGAAGGAGGGATAATCCGTGGGTCAAAAAGTACATCCAATAGGATTACGAATTGGTATTATTCGTGACTGGGAGTCAAAATGGTACGCAGGTAAAGACTATGCAACTCTACTTCACGAAGACTTAAAAATTCGTAAGCACATTGAAACTCGTTTAAAAGATGCTTCAGTTTCTACAGTAGAAATTGAACGTGCAGCAAAACGTGTAAACATTACAATTCACACTGCAAAACCAGGTATGGTAATTGGTAAAGGTGGTACTGAAGTCGAAGCACTTCGTAAACACTTGAACGATATTACTGGCAAGCGTGTACACATCAACATCGTAGAAATTAAAAGAGCAGACTTAGATGCTAAATTAGTAGCTGAAAGTATCGCACGTCAATTAGAAGGCCGCGTATCTTTCCGTCGTGCTCAAAAACAAGCAATTCAACGTACAATGCGTTCGGGCGCTAAAGGTATTAAAACTCAAGTATCTGGACGTCTTGGCGGCGCTGACATCGCGCGTGCTGAACACTATAGTGAAGGTACTGTACCACTTCATACATTACGTGCTGACATTGATTATGCACATGCTGAAGCTGACACAACTTATGGTAAGCTAGGCGTTAAAGTATGGATCTATCGTGGTGAAGTCCTTCCAGTGAAGAAGAACTCTGAGGAAGGAGGCAAATAATATGTTAATGCCTAAACGCGTTAAATACCGTCGTGAACACCGTGGAAAAATGCGTGGTGAAGCAAAAGGCGGGAAAGAAATAGCATTCGGTGAATTTGGTTTACAAGCAACTGAAGCTAGCTGGATTACAAGTCGTCAAATCGAGGCTTCTCGTATTGCAATGACACGCTACATGAAACGTGGCGGTAAAGTATGGATTAAGATATTTCCACATAAACCTTACACGAAAAAGCCTCTTGAGGTTCGTATGGGTTCAGGTAAAGGGGCTCCTGAAGGTTGGGTAGCTGTAGTAAAACCTGGGAAAATTATGTTTGAAATTGCTGGAGTTTCTGAAGAAGTTGCTCGTGAAGCGTTACGTTTAGCATCACATAAGCTTCCTATTAAATGTAAAGTAGTTAAACGTCAAGAAATTGGTGGTGAATCTAATGAAAGCTAATGACATCCGTGAACTTACTACTGCAGAAATCGAACTAAAGGTAAAATCACTGAAAGAAGAGCTTTTCAACCTTCGCTTCCAATTGGCGACTGGTCAATTAGAAAACACAGCTCGCATTCGTGAAGTACGTAAAGCGATTGCACGTATGAAAACTGTGGTACGCGAAAGAGAAATCAGTGCAAACAACTGATAAAGGAGGTTTTCGGGCATGACTGAGCGTAATCAACGCAAAGTATACACTGGCCGTGTAGTTTCTGACAAAATGGAAAAAACAATTACTGTTTTAGTTGAAACTCATAAGAAACATAAATTATACGGTAAACGTGTTAAATATTCTAAGAAATTTAAAGCACATGATGAACAAAACGAAGCCCAAATCGGCGATATCGTTCGCATCATGGAAACTCGTCCGCTGTCAGCTACAAAACGTTTTCGTTTATTAGAAGTTGTAGAAAAAGCGGTTATTATCTAATAATAAATTCGGAACTCAATAATTCCGAAGGGAGGTTACCTAAGTGATCCAACAAGAAACTCGTATGAAAGTTGCTGACAACTCAGGTGCACGTGAAGTTTTAACAATAAAAGTACTTGGTGGTACTGGTCGTAAAACTGCTAATATCGGTGATATCGTCGTATGTACAGTTAAGAAAGCAACACCAGGTGGCGTTGTCAAGAAGGGTGACGTCGTTAAAGCTGTAATCGTTCGCACAAAAAGCGGCGTGCGCCGCAAAGATGGAACTTATATCAAATTTGATGAGAATGCATGCGTTATCATCAAAGACGATAAAGGACCGCGTGGAACTCGTATTTTTGGACCAGTTGCTCGTGAATTACGCGATAGCAACTTTATGAAAATCGTTTCTCTAGCTCCAGAAGTTCTTTAATTTACATGAAAGTGCCAATCAAGGAGGTGCGACAGAATGCATGTTAAAAAAGGCGACAAAGTTAAGGTAATCTCAGGTAAAGGTAAAGGTAAAACAGGTGTTATCCTTTCTTCTTTTCCTAAGAAAGATCGTGTGTTAGTTGAAGGTGTAAACATCGTCAAAAAACATACGAAACCAAACCAAGCTAATCAGCAAGGCGGAATTGTAAGTCAAGAGGCTGCAATTCACGTTTCGAACGTTATGTTAATCGACCCAAAAACTGGCGAGCCGACTCGCGTAGGTTCTAAAGTAGAAGATGGCAAAAAAGTTCGTGTTGCGAAAAAAACTGGTGAAATTATTAAATAAGTAAAAAGAAGGGAGGTACACACATGAACCGCCTAAAAGAAAAATTTCTTAAGGAAGTTTCTCCTGCTCTAATGAGCAAGTTTGAATATAAATCAGTAATGCAAGTACCTAAAGTTGATAAAATCGTTATCAATATGGGTGTGGGTGATGCTGTATCAAATACAAAAGCACTTGACGCTGCTGTTGAAGAGTTACAAATTATCGCTGGTCAAAAACCTGTAGTTACGAAAGCTAAAAAATCGATCGCTGGTTTCCGTCTTCGTGAAGGAATGCCAATCGGTGCAAAGGTTACACTACGTGGTGAACGTATGTATGACTTTTTGGATAAATTAATCGCTATTTCTCTTCCACGTGTACGTGACTTCCGCGGTGTTTCTAAAAAAGCATTTGACGGTCGTGGTAACTACACGCTTGGAATAAAAGAGCAATTAATCTTCCCTGAAATCGATTATGATAAAGTTTCTAAAGTACGCGGTATGGACATCGTAATTGTAACAACTGCGAACTCTGACGAAGAAGCTCGTGAGTTATTAACACAATTCGGTATGCCATTCCAAAAGTAAAATAAGGGAGGCGAAAACGTGGCTAAAAAATCAATGATCGTTAAACAACAACGTACGCCAAAGTTCCAAGTGCAACAATACACACGCTGTGAGCGCTGTGGACGTCCGCACTCTGTATATCGTAAATTTAAGCTTTGCCGTATTTGTTTCCGTGAACTTGCATACAAGGGACAAATTCCTGGCATTAAAAAAGCAAGCTGGTAATCCCCTAAACTGGGAAGGAGGTAAATGTAATGACAATGTCAGATCCAATTGCAGATATGCTTACACGCATTCGTAATGCTAACATGGTTCGTCACGAGAAATTAGAAGTTCCTGCTTCAAACTTGAAAAAGGAAATCGCTGAAATTTTAAAACGCGAAGGTTTCGTACGTGATGTTGAATATGTAGAAGATAGCAAACAAGGAATCATCCGCATCTTCTTAAAATATGGTCAAAACGACGAACGCGTTATTACTGGTTTGAAACGTATTTCAAAACCTGGTCTACGCGTTTACGCTAAAACAAACGAAGTACCTAGAGTATTAAATGGTTTAGGAATTGCTTTAGTTTCTACTTCAAATGGTTTATTAACAGATAAAGAAGCTCGCGCTAAACAAGTTGGCGGAGAAATCGTAGCTTACGTTTGGTAATAATCAACAAACGAATGGAGGTGCAACAAAATGTCTCGAGTAGGTAAAAAACCAATTGAGGTTCCTGCAAACGTTACTGTAGCTATCAATGAAGATAATACAGTAGTTGTTAAAGGACCAAAAGGTGAATTAACAAGATCTTTTAACCAAGATATTAAAATTGAGCAAGAAGGTACTATAATTACTTTAGTACGTCCTTCAGAGTCAAAAGACCACCGCACAATTCACGGAACAACACGTGCTTTATTAGCAAACATGATCACTGGTGTTTCTCAAGGATTTGAACGTGGACTTGAACTAGTTGGGGTAGGTTACCGTGCACAACTACAAGGTACTAAACTTGTACTTAATGTAGGGTACTCACATCCAGTTGAGTTCACTCCTGAAGACGGAATTGAAGTCGAAGTTCCTTCGAATACAAAAATTATCGTTCGCGGTATTAACAAAGAACGCGTTGGTGCATTAGCATCTAACATTCGTCAAGTTCGTCCACCAGAGCCATACAAAGGTAAAGGTATTCGTTATGAAGGCGAAGTTGTACGCCGCAAAGAAGGTAAAACAGGTAAATAATGCATCTCGCATTAGAAAGGAGTGACCACTGTGATTACGAAACAAGACAAAAATCAAGTTCGTAAAAAACGTCATGCACGTGTTCGTACAAAAATCACGGGTACTACTGAACGTCCTCGTTTAAATGTATTCCGTTCTAATAAACATATTTACGCACAACTTATCGATGACTCTAAAGGTCTAACAATCGTTAGTGCGTCTACAATGGATAAAGACTTTGGTGGAACAGTTGGAAATGTTGAAGCTGCAAAATCAATTGGTGAAACAATCGCAAAACGCGCTGTTGAGAAAAACATCAAATCTATTGTATTTGACCGTGGCGGTTACTTATATCATGGACGTGTTAAAGCATTAGCTGAAGCCGCACGTGAAAACGGCTTAGAATTTTAAGAAGAAGGAGGGACATATTTCATGCGTGGTATTGACCCAAACAAACTTGAACTTGAAGAACGCGTAGTTACGATTAACCGTGTTGCTAAAGTTGTAAAAGGTGGACGTCGTTTCCGTTTTACTGCATTAGTAGTTGTCGGTGACAAAAACGGACATGTAGGATTTGGTACTGGTAAAGCACAAGAGGTTCCAGATGCAATCCGTAAAGCTGTTGAAGATGCGAAGAAAAACTTGATCGAAGTACCAAGAGTTGGCGGAACTACTCCTCACCAAATTATTGGACGCTTCGGCGCTGGTTCTATTCTAGTTAAACCAGCAGCACCTGGTACAGGAGTTATTGCTGGTGGACCGGTGCGTGCGGTACTAGAATTAGCTGGTATCACTGATATCTTATCGAAATCACTTGGATCTAACACACCAATCAACATGGTTCGTGCTACAGTTAAAGGTTTAACTCAACTAAAACGTGCTGAGGACGTTGCTAAATTACGTGGTAAATCAGTAGAAGAACTGTTAGGATAAGGGGGGAAATTACAATGGCAACTAAATTAGAAATTACCCTTATTAAAAGCTTGATTGGTACTAAACCAAATCAACGCAAAACTGCAGAAGCTCTTGGATTACGTAAATTACATCAATCAGTTGAGCATCAAGACAATGCTGCGATCCGTGGGATGGTTGGCAAAGTAGCTCACTTAGTAACTTTGAAAGAAATTTAAAGTTTAATTTAAGAATAAGGAGGTGCCACCATATGAAACTACATGAGTTAAAACCAGCAGAAGGATCTCGTTCTTCACGCAAACGTATAGGACGCGGTATTGGTTCTGGTACAGGTAAAACATCAGGTAAAGGTCATAAAGGTCAAAACGCTCGTTCGGGCGGTGGGGTTCGTCCAGGATTTGAAGGCGGACAAAACCCATTATTTCGTCGTTTACCTAAACGCGGATTTACGAACATTAACCGTAAAGAGTTTGCAATTGTAAACCTTGACACATTAAATCGTTTCGAAGAAGGCACAGAAGTAACACCTGCTCTATTAATCGAAACAGGTGTTGTGAGTAGTGAAAAGTCTGGTATTAAGATTCTAGGTAATGGAACTCTTGACAAGAAGTTAACTGTAAAAGCTCACAAATTTTCTGCGTCAGCTAAAGAGGCAATTGAGAACGCTGGCGGACAAACTGAGGTGGTTTAATGTTTCAGACAATCTCTAACTTTATGCGTGTGCGAGATATTCGAAATAAAATCATTTTTACTTTATTGATGTTGATTGTCTTTCGTATTGGTACATTCATACCAGTACCGAATGTCGATGCAAGTGTATTAAAACAAGCAGATCACTTAGGTGTGATTGGATTTTTAAATACATTTGGTGGTGGGGCATTAAAGAAATTCTCCATTTTAGCAATGGGGATTATGCCTTACATCACTGCATCTATTATCGTCCAGTTGTTACAGATGGATGTTGTGCCTAAGTTTACAGAGTGGTCGAAACAAGGCGAAGTCGGAAGACGGAAACTAGCACAGTTCACTCGTTACTTCACAATTATCTTAGCTTTTATTCAAGCAATCGCAATGTCATATGGGTTTAACCGTATGTTTAGTGGTTCTTTAATAAAAAACGAAGGCGTTATGACATATTTTGTGATCGCTGTTGTGTTAACTGCTGGAACCGCATTTTTAATGTGGTTAGGTGAGCAGATTACGTCAAAAGGTGTTGGTAATGGTATTTCTATTATTATCTTCGCCGGTATTGCCGCTGCCATTCCAAATGCAGTAAACCAAATGTACGCTTCACAGATTCAAGACGCTGGGGATGCATTGTTTATCAATATTATTGTGTTAGTTTTACTTTTAGCTGCAATTATTGCTGTAACTGTTGGTGTAATTTACGTTCAACAAGCGTTGCGTAAAATACCTATTCAATATGCGAAACGTGTTGCGGGTACTGCTCAAACTGGAGCTCAACAAACACACTTGCCTTTAAAAGTAAATGCTGCGGGAGTAATCCCGGTAATCTTTGCATCCGCGTTCCTTATGGCACCACAATCTATCGTTTTATTTTTTGGTCAAAATAAGGTAACTGATTTTATTACGAATGCACTAAATTATACACAACCAATTGGTATGACATTTTATATTGCTCTAATCATTGCGTTTACTTACTTCTATGCATTCATTCAAGTGAATCCAGAGAACGTGGCAGACAATTTGAAAAAGCAAGGTGCGTATATTCCAGGGATTCGTCCAGGAATTAACACACAAAATTATTTGACTAGCGTATTATATCGTTTAACATTTGTTGGTTCAATTTTCCTAGCGCTTATAGCGATTATGCCATTATTGTTTGTCAAATTTGCGGGTCTTCCACAATCGGCACAAATTGGCGGAACAAGCTTACTTATCGTTGTGGGTGTTGCACTCGAAACGATGAAACAGCTAGAATCACAATTAGTTAAGCGTCATTATAAAGGCTTTATGAAATAATGTCGGTTTTTAGGAACAATATAGTTCCTAAAAATCTACAAAATAGTCCTGAGGGGGCATTTTCGTATGAATATCGTTTTAATGGGTCTGCCAGGTGCCGGTAAAGGTACTCAAGCAGACAAAATTGTTGAGAAGTACGCAATCCCTCATATTTCTACAGGCGATATGTTTCGCGCAGCAATAAAGGATGGCACGGAACTTGGTTTAAAAGCAAAGTCGTTTATGGATCAAGGTGCATTAGTACCTGATGAAGTAACGATCGGTATTGTCCGTGAAAGATTAAGTAAACCAGATTGTGAAAAAGGATTCTTACTTGATGGTTTTCCACGTACAGTTCCTCAAGCAGAAGCACTAGATGCTTTACTTTTGGATCTAGGAAAATCAATTGAGCATGTGCTGAACATTCAAGTAATACAAGATGAATTGATTAAACGTCTAACTGGTCGCCGTATTTGTAAAGAATGTGGCACTGCTTATCATTTAGTCTTTAACCCACCTGCTAAAGCTGGGGTATGTGATAAAGATGGTGGAGAACTTTATCAAAGAGCGGATGATAATCCCGAAACGGTGATTAACCGTCTGGAAGTAAATATGAAGCAAACTCAACCTTTGCTTGATTTTTATGAGAACAAAGGTGTTTTAACAAATATAGATGGACAGCAAGAAATTTCAAAAGTTTTTGCTGGTCTTGATGCTCTGTTACAGGGCAACCGCATCTAGCCCGGTGCCTGTCACAGATGACTAATTGCCGGGCAGTATGCAAAGAACGAAAATGTTTTTTTCGAGAGCTGCAAAAGCATATTGCGCCCGGTATACAAACGGAAGAAAAGGGATGTATCAAAGCGCGGACCCCCTAGTCCACGTGCATTTCATATTCTGAAGGGGTATAATGGGTTTCGTGGAAGCATCTATGTAACAAACGGGTACTATGGAACTCATCCAACACTTTCGTACGAATATGTTGACATGAGGGAGACAGGTTTCTACCAGTCAGTCTACTCCGTGGATTGCTAAAAGCGAAACCATACGAGTGTCTTTCGAACATCTCTCATGATTTCCAAACATATGCTTGAAACGGATAGTTTCGTTCCATTAGAGGCTATACTAACAGCAAATTACGTTTGAATTTTGATGAGAACCTGATTTGTATATAGAAGGGAGACAGGGTTGATGGCGAAAGATGATGTAATTGAAGTCGAAGGAACAGTTGTTGAGACTTTGCCAAACGCGATGTTTAAGGTAGAATTAGAAAACGGTCATACAATACTTGCCCATGTATCGGGTAAAATTCGTATGCATTTTATACGCATTTTACCTGGAGATAAAGTCACAATTGAACTATCTCCTTACGATTTAACACGCGGTCGTATTACGTACCGTTTTAAATAATCTTTTGCACTCCGGACTACTAAGGAGGTTAGGTTAGATGAAAGTGAGACCATCTGTGAAACCGATCTGCGAAAAATGTAAGGTTATTCGCCGACGCGGTAAAGTTATGGTAATCTGTGAAAATCCTAAACACAAACAAAGACAAGGCTAATTAGAAGGAGGTGCACGACACATATGGCACGTATTGCTGGTGTTGACATTCCACGCGATAAACGCGTTGTTATTTCATTAACATACATTTTCGGAATTGGTAAAACTACTGCACAAAAAGTATTGGCGGAAGCTGGTATTTCTGAAGAAACTCGCGTTCGCGATCTTACAGAAGACGAGTTAAACAAAATTCGTGAACAAATCGGTGTATACAAAGTAGAAGGTGACCTTCGTCGTGAAGTATCACTTAACATTAAACGTTTGATGGAAATCGGTTCATTCCGAGGTATCCGTCACCGTCGCGGCTTACCAGTTCGTGGACAAAATACGAAAAATAACGCTCGTACTCGTAAAGGTCCTCGTAAAACAGTTGCGAACAAGAAAAAATAATCGGTAAAGGAGGTTTCTTCTTAACATGGCACGTAAACAACAAACACGTAAGCGTCGTGTGAAAAAGAATATCGAATCCGGTATTGCTCACATCCGCTCAACATTTAACAACACAATTGTGACTATCACGGACATGCAAGGTAATGCACTTTCTTGGTCAAGTGCTGGAGCTCTTGGATTCAGAGGTTCTCGTAAATCTACTCCATTCGCTGCACAAATGGCTGCTGAAGCAGCTGCAAAAACTTCCATGGAACATGGCATAAAAACATTAGAAGTAACAGTTAAAGGTCCTGGTGCAGGTCGTGAAGCGGCTATCCGCGCACTTCAAGCTGCAGGTCTAGATGTTACAGCTATTAAAGATGTAACGCCAGTACCACATAATGGTTGCCGTCCACCAAAACGTCGTCGCGTATAAATAGGTGAAACTCAATTGTTTGAGAACATCATTTATTGTACAGACTGAGGTTGTGTAGACAGCAATCAGTTAAACGATCGAATTCATGATGGAAAGAACCTATACATTCGATGTTTTGAGGGAGGGTAAATTGGAATGATCGAAATTGAAAAACCAAAGATTGAAAGTGTAGAAATCAGCGAAAATACCAAGTTTGGTAAGTTTGTTGTAGAACCGCTAGAACGTGGCTATGGAAATACTTTGGGTAATTCTTTACGTCGTATCCTTCTGTCTTCTTTACCAGGAGCTGCAATTACTTCTATTCAAATCGATGGCGTTTTACATGAGTTTTCAACTATTGAAGGCGTTGTGGAAGATGTTGCATCTATTATTATGAATGTGAAGAAGCTAGCTTTAAAAATCTACTCTGATGAAGAAAAAGTCATTGAGATTGATGTAAAAGGCGAGGGAACGGTTACAGCTGCTGACATTACACATGACAGTGACGTTGAGATTTTAAATCCAGAACTCTATATTGCTACAATCGGCAAAAATGGTCATTTCCGTATGCGTATGTACGCAGGTCGGGGCCGTGGCTACACTCCTGCTGTTCAAAACAAACGTGAGGATCTTCCTATCGGCGTAATCCCGATCGACTCTATTTATACTCCAGTTTCACGCGTTAATTTTCAAGTGGAAAATACTCGTGTTGGCCAGTCAGCAAACTACGATAAATTAACTCTTGATGTGTGGACAGATGGCAGCACCGGTCCGAAAGAGGCGATTTCGCTTGGAGCGAAAATTCTAATGGAGCACTTGAATATTTTTGTAGGGATGACAGACGAGGCACAAACTGCTGAAATCATGGTCGAAAAAGAAGAAGACCAAAAAGAAAAAGTATTAGAGATGACTATCGAAGAACTTGATCTTTCTGTTCGTTCTTATAATTGCTTAAAACGTGCGGGTATTAATACAGTACTTGAGCTTGCAAGCAAATCAGAAGACGATATGATGAAAGTAAGAAACCTTGGACGTAAATCACTAGAAGAAGTTAGAGCAAAGTTAGATGAGCTTGGCTTAGGATTACGAAAAGAAGACTAAGCAAATTTTGATATAGCTAGATTTGAACTATTCACCAAAGGAGGGAAACATCCATGGGTTACAGAAAACTTGGACGTACAAGTTCTCAACGTAAAGCGATGTTACGTGACTTAACGACTGACCTAATCATTCATGAGCGTATTCAAACTACTGAAGCACGTGCGAAAGAATTACGTTCTGTTGTTGAAAAAATGATCACTTTAGGCAAACGTGGAGATTTACATGCACGTCGTCAAGCTGCTGCTTACATTCGTCGCGAAGTAGTAACATCTACTGATGAAGAAGGTAATGAATCAACAATCTTTGCATTACAAAAATTGTTTGATGATGTAGCACCACGCTATGCAGAACGTCAAGGCGGTTATACTCGTATTATGAAAGTTGGACCTCGTCGTGGAGACGGAGCACCAGTTGTAGTAATTGAGTTAGTTTAATTCAATTCAACAGGCGTTTGCATGCAAATACGTCAAGATGAATTTGATTTACATTTAAAGTTGAAGAGGGTCATTGGTGTTTCTACCACCCTCTTCTTTTTTCTAACATATTTAATTAGATTTATACGACAATATAAAAGCTGAGTGTTATGATGAGCGTACTTTTAGTAGTAGCGACTCGTCTAGCTCTACGCACCTCATTTTCATGATTGGTCTTGAGCAGCCAGCCATGAAATCGTTATAGAAGAGCGCATTTCTCAAAATGAGGTGCGCGCTTTTTTATTTTATCGTAAAATAATAGCATGAGCTTAGCCAAGCAGAGAAGAGCTAGAGGAGGTAAAGGATGAGCACTAAAATTATTACTTTACAAGATGTAACTTTTACATATGCAATAGAAGACAAAAATGTGCGTCCAGCGGTGAATAACGTTAGCTATTCTATTCAAGCAGGTGAATGGGTTGCGATTGTTGGACACAATGGATCAGGCAAATCGACACTTGCGCGTTTAATGAATGGTCTTCTATTTCCTCAGACGGGAAGTGTACGTATTTTTGGGGAAAAGTTGAATGAACATAATCTGTGGGAAACTCGTTCTCAGATGGGAATGGTGTTTCAAAACCCGGACAACCAGTTTGTAGGAGCCACAGTTCAAGATGATGTAGCGTTTGCCTTGGAAAACAACGGAATCCCCTTTGAGGAAATGGTGGAACGAGTTGAAGCTTCTTTAGTAAAAGTGAAGATGAGCGAGTTTATGAATAGCGAGCCTCATCATTTATCGGGTGGGCAAAAACAGCGTGTGGCAATTGCAGGAGCCATAGCGTTACAACCGAAGATTTTATTACTTGATGAAGCCACCTCTATGTTAGATCCCCAAGGAAGAGAAGAGGTACTTGCAACTGTTCGTCAGCTTAAAGAGGAGACGGATTTAACGGTTATTTCTATAACACATGATTTAGAAGAAGCCTTGCTAGCTGATCGAATAATTATGATGAATCATGGGGAAAAGTATGCGGAAGGTACGCCGGAAGAGATATTTCAAAAAGGGCAAGAATTAGTAGACTTAGGTTTAGATTTGCCTTTTGCGATGAATATATCCCGTTTATTGCGTTTACAAGGAATATCACTAGTAGCGGATCATATGTCAGAAGAAGAGTTGGTGAATGATTTATGGACATCACACTTCAACAAGTAAGTTATGCTTATGCTAAAAATACTCCATTTGAAAAACGGGCTTTATATGATGTCGATTTACACATCCCATCAGGTAGCTATCAAGCGATTATTGGGCACACCGGTTCAGGTAAATCGACCATTTTACAACATTTAAATGCTTTATTAAAACCTTCGGAAGGTTCAATTCAAATTGGAGATGTAGAAGTAAGAGCTGACAAGAAAAATAAGCAACTAAGAAAAGTAAGGCAAAAGGTAGGAATTGTTTTTCAGTTTCCAGAGCATCAATTGTTTGATGAAACCGTTTTGAAAGATATTATGTTTGGTCCTATGAACTTTGGAGTATCTGAAGAAGAGGCCAAACATCGTGCGATTGAATTAGTAGCACTGCTTGGCCTTCCTGACGAAGTAATGGAAAAGTCACCCTTTGACTTATCAGGGGGACAAATGAGACGAGTAGCTATAGCAGGAGTGCTCGCGATGAATCCTGAAGTGTTAGTGTTAGATGAGCCTACTGCTGGTCTTGACCCAAGAGGACGAAAAGAAATAATGGATTTGTTTTATAAACTTCATAAAGAGAAGGGTTTAACAACCGTTTTAGTAACACATAGTATGGAAGATGCTGCGAGATACGCCGATCGTATTGCCATTATGCATAATGGTAAATGTGTCTTAGAAGATACACCTCAAGCGGTTTTTAGAAATGAAGAGCGTCTCATGGATTATCGATTAGAGGTACCACAAAGTGTTAAATTTCAAAAAAAAATGGAGCAAATGATAGGGAAAAACTTTCCAACTATTTGCTTAACTGAGGAGTCATTAGCAGAAGAACTTGCGCAACTTATTAAGAAGGAGCGTGAAGTGTAATGCTTGAAAAAATGATATTTGGTCGATATATTCCTGGTGGTTCATTTATTCATCGACTAGATGCACGAGCTAAAATGATTTTTGTATTTTTATTTATTGCCATCGTTTTTATTGCAAATAACTGGATTACATATGGTATTTTACTCGTATTTACTTTTTTAATAATTCGTATGTCCAAAATTAGACTATACTTTTTAATAAACGGATTGAAGCCAGTTGTTATATTAATCATTTTTACTTTTTTGTTACATTTAATATTTACGCGTGAAGGCGACATTATTTTTCATTGGAAGTTTATAACGATTTATCAAGAGGGATTGAGACAGGGGATATTTATTGCCATCCGATTTTTCGTACTTGTTATTTTAACGTCTATTCTAACGCTCACTACGACCCCTATTTCAATTACAGATGCCTTGGAGACACTATTAGGCCCTTTGAAGAAATGGAAGCTCCCTGTGCATGAATTAGCGCTAATGATGTCTATCTCGTTAAGATTCATCCCGACTTTAATGGATGAAACGGATAAAATTATGAAAGCACAAATGGCAAGAGGGTCTGATATGACAACAGGCAATATGAAAGAAAGAATGCGTGCCATTGTTCCACTTCTCATTCCTTTATTTGTGAGTGCCTTTAAGCGTGCAGAAGACTTGGCTACAGCGATGGAAGTTAGAGGATACAAAGGTGGAGAAGGTAGAACAAGGTATCGCAAGTTAGAATGGGCAACTAGGGATACCATAATAATCTTTTCTCTCGTTGTGTTCGCAGGAATACTTGTATACTTTAGGCAATAAAACGAGGTGCGGTAATGAGATTAAAAGCAATCATCAGTTATGATGGAAGTGGTTTTTCGGGTTATCAAGTTCAGCCAGAAAAACGAACTGTACAACAGGAATTGGAACGCGTTTTATGCATCATGCACAAAGGCGATATAGTGAAGGTAATAGGTAGTGGAAGAACGGATGCAGGTGTCCATGCAACAGGACAAGTTATCCATTTTGATAGTCCACTTACAATACCAACGGATAATTGGAGAGCAGCTTTAAATGTACAGCTTCCAGGAGATATACGTATTTTATCGGTAGAGCAAATACGTAATGATTTTCATGCAAGGTACGATGCAACAGGGAAAACATATCGATATATTTGGTCGTTAAATGAAGTGCAAAGTCCATTTGACCGGAATTATTCCGTTCATGTAGATCGATATAAGCCAAATGTAGAATTAATGAAAGAAGCATCTTCATATTTACTAGGTACGCATGATTTCTCCAGTTTTTGTGCCTCAAATACGAGTGTGAAAGATTTCGTACGAACCGTTCATTCGATTAAATTTGACATGAAAAAAGAGTCGAACCAGGTGCATATGGTTATTAACGGAAATGGCTTTTTATATAATATGGTGCGAATTATCGCGGGAACTTTATGGGAAATTGCAATTGGGCAAAAAAGTGTGAGCGAGTTGCGTGGAATTCTAGAATCTTGTGATCGTTCGATGGCTGGGAAAACCGCTCCAGCACACGGTTTATACTTAGAAAAGGTAGAGTATAAACCGTGAAGCAACCTTTCCAGGTGTTTTTCGTAAAATGCTTGACTAAATGACATATCCGGGGTATGATGATGTATGGCATTTTCATTAACCCCACAATATAAGCCCCGAAACTTATTGGTATGAGGATATAGAAAATTTTAGATCGATTATGATTGAATTAGGAGGACAAAATACATGCGTACAACATTCATGGCTAAAGGTCACGAAGTAGAACGTAAATGGTTAGTAGTAGACGCTGAAGGCCAAACTCTTGGTCGTCTTGCTTCTGAAGTTGCAGCTATTTTACGTGGTAAAAACAAACCAACATTTACACCAAACGTTGACACAGGTGATCATGTGATCATCATCAACGCTGAAAAAATTCATTTAACTGGGAACAAGTTAAATGACAAGATTTACTATCGTCACACTCAATTCTCTGGTGGACTTAAACAACGTACAGCTTTAGAAATGCGTACTAAATACCCAACTAAAATGCTTGAATTAGCAGTTAAAGGGATGCTTCCTAAAAACTCTTTAGGACGTCAAATGTTCACAAAACTTAACGTTTATGTTGGAGCAGAACATCCACATGCAGCACAAAAACCAGAAGCATACGAGCTTCGCGGATAATTATTAAGAGGAGGACATACACTTGGCACAAGTTCAATATATCGGCACTGGTCGCCGTAAAAGTTCAGTAGCACGCGTACGTTTAGTACCGGGCGAAGGCAAAATTGTTATCAACAAACGTGACGTAGAAGATTACGTACCATTCGAAACTTTACGTGAAATTATTAAACAACCATTAGTAACTACTCAAACTCTAGGTAGCTACGATGTACACGTAAACGTTAATGGTGGTGGATTCACAGGTCAAGCAGGAGCAATCCGTCATGGTATTGCACGTGCACTACTTACAGTAGATCCTGATTTCCGTCCAGCGTTGAAATCTGCAGGATTCTTAACACGTGACCCACGTATGAAAGAACGTAAAAAACCAGGACTTAAAGGCGCTCGTCGTGCACCTCAGTTCTCAAAACGTTAATTTCAAATTTTCAAAGGCTCTCAACCAATTTGGTTGGGGGCTTTTTTTGACTAAACAAGTACAAAAAAACGGACAACATTCATAGGATGTTGTCCGTTCTATCAATAGTTTATTTAAGTTTTTTTTCATAATCAAATTCAAATTCTACGTCTTTTGGTTTAACAAATTTCGTTTTCTTCGCAATTTTATATCCAAACCACAAACAAAGGAAAAGTGGGACACCTAAATATGCTGCTATCACGCTACCCCAATCTACTTTATCTGCAAGGAAAGCCTGGAAGTTCTGTGCCAAAATAACGATTAACCCACAAGCAATCGCAAAAATTGTGCCAATTGGAAACCACTTGGCTTTATACGGTAGTAAATCCAATGAATGACCTTGAGCCATAAATGCTTTTCGAAAGCGATAGTGACTAATAGAAATACCTAGCCAAAAGATAAATCCTGTAATACCGATAGCATTCATTAACCAGATATATACTTTACCATCTCCGAAGAATGATGCTAAAAAGGCAAGTGTACCGACTGCACATGTTAAAACCATACCAGCAACGGGAACACCACGTTTATTAAGTTTTGCAAAAATTTGAGGTGCTTGTCCTTCTCTTGCCATGGAATATAACATACGAGTAGATGCATATAGACTAGAGTTTCCGGCTGATAATACAGCCGTTAAAATAACTGCGTTCATAAGGGAAGCTGCAAAGGCAATCCCAGCCTTTTCGAATATCAGGGTGAATGGGCTAACCATGACATTTTCACTTTGTAAACTTGGATCGGTATAAGGAACTAGAAGCGCTATCACAAAAATCGCGAATATATAAAATAAAAGGATTCTCCAGAAAACACTTTTAATAGCGATGGGTATATTTTTGGCTGGATCTTCACTTTCGCCAGCAGCCACCCCTACAATTTCTGTACCTTGGAAAGAGAATCCTGCTGCGATAAATACAATAAAAACACCTAATAGACCACCTGAAAAAGGAGCATCATCGACTGTAAAGTTTTTAAAACCTACTGCTTCCCCTCCCATGATGCCGAAAATCATAAGTACTCCAACAACGATGAAAATGACAATCGCACTAACTTTAATTAAAGAAAGCCAATATTCCCCTTCTCCATATCCTTTAACGGATAAATAATTCAAAAGGAAAATAAGTATTAAGAATGACGCACTCCATACCCATGATGAACTGTTTGGAAACCAGAATTTCATAATCATCGTGGAAGCGGATAACTCTGCAGCAATAGTCATTGCCCAGTTAAACCAGTAGGTCCATCCTAGGGCGAAACCGAATGCTGGATCCACAAATTTCGTACCATAAGTACTAAATGAACCACTTGTTGGCATAAAAGCTGCCATTTCTCCTAAACTCGTCATTACAAAATATACCATTGCGCCAACCAAAGCGAATGCAAGTAAAGCACCACCTGGGCCAGCTGTGTGAATCGCTGCACCACTGCTTAGAAACAGTCCTGTACCAATAGACCCTCCAATAGAGATCATCGCTAAATGACGAGCTTTCAAACCCCGTTTTAATGTCTGCTCTTCTAGTTGGGGGGCGTGCTGTGAGAGGTTATTGTCTTTTTTTGGTACCATCCGTCATCGATCCTTTCCCTTTGTGTAAATGAAGCGCTTTCTTTTTCGATTACAGTTTACTTCTACAAAAATTAAGAAAATTTCATCTTTTAAGAGAATTATAGTTGGTAAGGTTCATGGTGAATCCGTATCAACAAAGCCATTGGATAGAGGCGATTCTATTAAAATGTGATCAAATAAAATTTCTGCAATTTAAATGTTAGTTTCTTGAAAAGATAAAGTCAATCATTTTGCTAAATTATTATTATTAAAAGTTAATATTCTGATTATTATCTCTCGCTTATCTGCTATTTAGTAATTATTCTGTTATTAATTTGATGATATTATGCAATTAATAGAACATTTCTATCTATAGTATATATTACAGAGTTATTACAGGTGCCTGGCACCTGTAATAACTCTGTAATATTGTTTTGAAAAAAAGGATTGTTTCCATATTTTTTGAGGTGTATATTAATTAAATATTTGTTCAAGACAGAAAGTTATTCTAATATACGTAAGGAATATGAATTTTAAGAAAAAGAGGTATTTTATGAAAAGCAAATTTAACATGGTGACGTCTACGATTCTTGCTAGTATTTTTATTGCGCGATTTGGCACATTTTTAGTGTTGCCTTATCTGACGCTATTTTTGCTAGATGAATTTCAATATACCGGAGTTCAAATTGGTACTATTATATCTACATTAGCTTTATCTAATCTAATTATGAGTTTCTTTGTGGGGCCTTATATCGACAAGTTTCCGAAGAACAAAGTTATTATCACTGGATTGTTTGGTTATTTAGGATGTTATATTTATTTTCCTTTTATCGATCAATATACCGGATTCATTGTTTTTGCTGCGATTCTAGGAATGAGTCAAGCGATTGTAGAACCTACCTATCGAGTGTTATTAAGTTTGTATACGGAACCAGTCAATAGACGATTTATATTCAACATCCGATACTTGTTGATTAATATTTCTGCTGCCATTGCTCCACTTACATCTGTGTATTTTCAACAATTTGGTATGAAGAACTTGTTTTTTGTTGTTGGTTTTATTTTTTTTATTAACATTATTACGTTTGCATTCATCTTCAAAAAGTATCCAATGGAACAAGTAGCCAAAAGCTTAGAGAAGCAATCCATCTTTCATTCCTTTTATGTATTCAAAAAGGATAATTCATTTAGCATTTTTATGTTGGCATTAATTTTCATCAGTTTTGGTTACAGTCAGTTTGATTCGACGTTTAGTCAATATTTGGGGATGATATTTAATCATAAGCAAGCACTACAATATTTTGCATGGCTGATTACAACAAATGCAATTACCGTAATCGTTATTCAATATTTTGTTTATAAGTTAGGTGAAATTATTAGCACAACCACCTCCTTGATGATAGGTAGTGGGTTATTAACTGTTGGTTTGTTTTTATTTGGACAGACTGAGCATATTGTTATGCTAATTTTAGCGATGATTATTTTTACGGCGGGAGAAGTATTAGTATTCACCATGATTGATATTCACCTTGATGGCATGTGCGAGGAACATGAAAAAGGTACCTATTTTGCTTTATCTGGAGTGAAATCTGTAGGGAGAATTGCGGGTCCAAGTATGGGGGGATTGCTATTGGATAGTTTCAGTGGAGGCGCAATTGTCTTCATAATCATCAGTCTGGTAACTGTATTGGCTATACCATCCTTTTATTTAAGCAATAAAATGAGAATGAGGTTTTAGAATGAAATTATTTAATATAATTAAAAATCAACAAGCCTATTGGTTGGTAGATCAGATAAAGATAAAAGACAAAACCGATGCAGCATATAAAGCAGAGTTTACAAAACTATTGAGTGAATACGAACAGAATAATATTGATTATTTATCCTTACTGATGGAAGAAAGATTTGAGAATTGGCTTTTAGATAATGGGTTCAGAAAAATCTCGGTTATTCATGAATATATAAAAGAATTAGGAGAAGAAGAATACCACGAAAGCAACCTAACGTTTCATGCTCTATCGGAAGGATTCATGACGGATTCAGAGTTTGGTCGTACATACGAATTATGTCGTTTGGGAACAGCAAATAAAAATGTGCCGCAGCCAATAGAACAAGTGATGGCTTCTATAAGCAATGAATTAGGTGCCGACTGGAGAAACAACTGCTTTTACTTCTTAAAAGATCACGAATTAATAGGAATAAGTATTCCACATATCGAGATGGGAACGATAGATGAAGGACGAATGTTTTACTTTGGAATTGTTCCCAAATGGAGAGGGAAGGGCCTAGGTGTAGAGATTCACGAAATTACCTTAAAATTAATGAAAAAAATGAATGCTAATTATTATGTCGGAAGTACAGATGAAAGTAATTGGCATATGATAAGAATTTTAGAGAAAAATGGTTGTAAATTAAGAGATAAGAAAGGGATATATAGGATAGACAAATGATTCACGAAGTTGTTCCATAAAGCAAACATACTCTTTGTCCCTCATACGTATAATGAGTGAAAAAGGAGCGATGAATCTGAAAAAATGGCTGATTATCTTCGTATTGTTTTTGATATCTTTGCTAGCTGTATTTTATGGAACAAAAGCTAGTGATTTAAGTTTTTTCATGCCAGAACCATTAAGTGGAGTAAAAATTGTGATTGACCCTGGCCATGGAGGATTAGATGGGGGGGCCAGTCATGGAGAAACGATCGAGCGGGATATTACCCTATCAATGTCTCTAAAGCTAGAGAAAGAGTTAAAAGCTAAAGGTGCAACTGTTGTGATGACTCGTCGCAAAGAAGGTGATGCGATTGCTGAGCATGATCCAAATGGAGATTATCCAACGACACGTGCACGGAAGCGGGCAGATTTACTTCTAAGAGAAGAAATTATGAATAATTCAGAGGCGGATATTGTACTTAGTCTGCATGTGAATGCTGTACCGGAAGAAAGATGGAGAGGTGCGCAAGTATTTTACCATGCGGAAGGTCATGAGGGTGGGGAACTATTGGCAAAATCCATTCAAGCAGCTATTCGAGAAGATATAGGGAATACAGAAAGAGAAGCACTTGCTATAAAGCAAGTATATATTTTGAAAAAAGCAAAGGCTCCAGCCGTATTAGTCGAAACTGGATTTTTAAGTAATAATGAAGAACGGGAATTATTAAAATCGGAGAAGTATCAAAAGCAAATGGTGGAAGCAATTACAAAAGGTGTACGTCGTTTCGTAGAGGACAATATTTACTAAGTGCATGTGAGGGTTTGTAGACACTCGTATATGGTATACTATAATGCAAATAGTTAACTTTAAGGGGAGTGTCTACAAATGATTAATGAACAACAAGTTCGAGCATTACTTGGAGAATTAAACGATCCATTTTTACATAGAACGCTAGAAGAAACAAACGGAATCTCGGAAGTATCCATAAAGGAAGAAAAAAACCATGTTAGTGTGAAACTTGCAATTGCCAAAATTAATTCTGGCGAGCAAATGCAACTACAAGGAAAAGTTGTGGAAACGTTGAAAAATGCAGGAGCAGCTACTGTTGGTATTCGTTTCGAGGAGCTTCCAAAAGAAGTATTAGAACAATTCCGTGGTCAGGCAAAAACAAGTGATAGTGAAAGTATACTTTCGCCAAACAGTAAAGTTAAGATTATCTCCATTGCATCAGGTAAAGGTGGAGTTGGGAAATCTACTGTATCCGTAAATTTAGCGGTAGCACTTGCGCGTTTAGGGAAAAAAGTTGGTTTAGTAGACGCAGACATCTACGGATTTAGCGTACCGGATATGATGGGTGTAAAAGATGTTCCCCAGATTAAAGAAGATCGTATTATTCCGGTAGAAAGAAAAGGAGTAAAGGTCATTTCTATGGGATTCTTTGTGGAAAACAATACGCCGGTTGTTTGGCGGGGACCGATGCTTGGAAAAGTTTTAGATCAATTCTTTAAAGATGTAGAATGGGGAGAGTTAGACTTCTTACTATTGGATTTACCACCTGGTACAGGTGACATTGCCTTAGACATTCATCAAATGCTACCTGCATCTAAAGAAATTGTTGTCACAACACCACATCCTACAGCTGCTTTTGTTGCTGCTAGAGCAGGTGCAATGGCTCTACAAACAGATCATGAAATATTAGGAGTAATTGAAAATATGTCATGGTATGAAGTAAAGTCTACAGGTGAACGTGAATATATTTTCGGTAAAGGTGGAGGACCAAAACTTGCGGATGAACTTCGTACAGAATTACTTGGTCAAATCCCTCTTGGTCAACCAGATTGGAACGATATCGACTTTGCTCCGTCTGTTTACGCTGAAACGCATGAAACAGGCAAAATCTATTTAGACATCGCACGCGAAGTAATTGAAAAAGCATAAGAAAAAGGCCGTTTCCTAAACAGGATCGGCCTTATTTCTTGGAATCTCCTTGCCCTTCTTTTGATGAACCTCCTGAAGAACCGCCGCCCCCACCTTTTTGAGAACCAGACCCAGCCTCTTCCACTAGCTTTTGCCACTTTGTTTGCAATAAAGGACTTTGAATCGTTTCTTCTACGACCTTTTCCATTTCTTTCCGTAAATCAGCGGATTGTAGTATTTTCCCTAGCTCTTTTTTCATATCGGCAGAAGCGAAAAAGCTTTCTAAATCCTTTAAGTATTCAGGATCCTTTATAAGTGCTTTCATTAACTCTTCTTGCTGCTTTACCATGCTCTTTGCCATTGTTTCTGAAAACTTAGGGTCTTGGTAAACCTCTTTCCAAAATTCTTCTGCATCTTTGGATAACATTGTTTGCTCAACAGATTTTTTTACTTGTTCACTATCAATTACTAATAATGCCTTAAACTCAGGATCATCTAAAAGCTTTCGCACAGACTTTTTCCCATCTTCTGTTTGCAATGCATCAATTACGATTTTTTTCATCTCATCGTAAGAAGGCGTCGAGGAAGTGGAATTGCTACACCCAGCCAGTAAGCTAATAGTTAATAAAATGAGAGCAAGATACTTCAAATTAGTCACCATCCTTTCAATTATTATTCACATTTTTTACGTAAATATGTATAGAAGTAAGTAACAAATAGATTTTTTTGATAATGGTTGTTACAATCTATAAAGGACTTAGTAGAATATGGAGGACTTTTTACAGTGACAATTCGAAATTGGTTTATATTTTTTCTAAATGCAATGTGGATAGGTGGACTAATCACAGGTGTATTAGGGTCAATAATATTATGGGATAAAAACTTTGCTACATACTATGAAGCAGGACAATGGGGAGCAGTGATCGCAGCATTTATCGTTTTAGTGGGCTTTGGACTTATCGTAAGTGTTATTGCTCAGATGGGATTTTTTGCTTATTTAACAATCCATCAAATGGGCGTCAATATTTTCAAAAGCCTTACTTTATGGAATTGGGTTCAATTACTCATCATTGCATTTGTCATATTTGACTTAATTTTCTTTCGATTTAAAGCTACTGAAGGGACGTCAAGCCACATCTGGCTACGAATAGTAGCACTGGTTCTTTTAATAGGTGCCTCAGTAATTGTAGCCATCATTAAGGCAAATAAAACAAAGAAACAAATATTAATCTCCGCTCTTTTCTTTATGATTGCAATTACGACACTAGAATGGTTGGCAGCTCTAAGGGTTCAATCGAGTGATGCGGATGCATGGTTACTAATTGTTTTGGTGCCACTTCTGTCAGTTAATGCATACCAATTATTGGCTTTGCCAAAATATAATGCAAAGTCAGACGAAGATAGAAAAAAATTAGAAGCACGTAGACAAGCAAGAAAAGAAGCAATCGCTTTAAAAGTGAAATAACAAAAAACTGCTCTGACTAAATGTCGAGCAGTTTTTTTGTGCCATCTCTACTCGGGTATTGTTTTACTTTTAGTCGTTAAACCGAAAATATTTTGTTCAATAGAAAGAAAAGAATCAGATTTAAGTAATTGATTTAGTTGTTTGATATCCATTCTTTCCTCTTGGTGTAGTGGGATGCTGAGGATATCGCCATTTTCAAGCTTGATTTTTTGAATTCCTTCTACCCAGTATTTACTTGAACTCAACAAATTTACTTCATATTTCCATGCGGTTTTTTGTAATTCTATAGGAAACTCATAATCCTTTGTTCGAAACCAGAGAGGAACTTCTCCAATCGTTTGTTCAAATTGATCAATTTCCTTTTTGAATAAAGAAGGGTCGTCTATATATTTTTTACCTTCTTGCCCTAATAGACTAATCGGGATGCTTTTCTCCTTCATGATTTGAATAAGAGCAGGAGAACGATCAATCCAATCATTGCTAATGAAAAAATGAGGATAAGGTGCCTCCAAGCCTTTTAAGAAAACTTCCATGTCCTCTTTACCGAAAGTTAAATCGATGGTTATCGTTTTCCCGTGTGAACCTTTGGAAACAACAGTAGGCTTTTCAACCAATTGAAAAACAGGAAGCATAGAAGAATACTTATTTGGGATAATAAAAAAAAGACTCACAAAAACGAACAGTGTTACAATTAATAAAAGCTTTGACTTCATTGTAAACTCGCACCTTTCCAGTCACTCTAATCAATTTTATGATTTAGTGTTGACATTCATGTTTAAAAGATGTTAAGATACAAAGGTCGCTGAAACAAAACGACAAAATGAACAACATGAACATTGAAAACTGAACATGCAAAACGTTAAGAAATACAGCTTGAGAGACTAACTTCGGTTAGCTCGATAGCAAAACAATTTGGACATCATTTAATGATGATGCCAGCAAAACAAAATGAGCTTTTTAAGTTCTCTATTATGGAGAGTTTGATCCTGGCTCAGGACGAACGCTGGCGGCATGCCTAATACATGCAAGTCGAGCGAATGACGAAGAAGCTTGCTTCTTCTGATTTAGCGGCGGACGGGTGAGTAACACGTGGGCAACCTGCCCTGTAGATTGGGATAACTCCGGGAAACCGGGGCTAATACCGAATAATCCATTTCCTCACATGGGGAAATGTTAAAAGACGGTTTCGGCTGTCACTACAGGATGGGCCCGCGGCGCATTAGCTAGTTGGTGAGGTAACGGCTCACCAAGGCGACGATGCGTAGCCGACCTGAGAGGGTGATCGGCCACACTGGGACTGAGACACGGCCCAGACTCCTACGGGAGGCAGCAGTAGGGAATCTTCCACAATGGACGAAAGTCTGATGGAGCAATGCCGCGTGAGTGAAGAAGGTTTTCGGATCGTAAAACTCTGTTGTGAGGGAAGAACAAGTACGAGAGTAACTGCTCGTACCTTGACGGTACCTCATTAGAAAGCCACGGCTAACTACGTGCCAGCAGCCGCGGTAATACGTAGGTGGCAAGCGTTGTCCGGAATTATTGGGCGTAAAGCGCGCGCAGGCGGTCCTTTAAGTCTGATGTGAAATCCCACGGCTCAACCGTGGAAGGTCATTGGAAACTGGGGGACTTGAGTACAGAAGAGGAAAGCGGAATTCCAAGTGTAGCGGTGAAATGCGTAGAGATTTGGAGGAACACCAGTGGCGAAGGCGGCTTTCTGGTCTGTAACTGACGCTGAGGCGCGAAAGCGTGGGGAGCAAACAGGATTAGATACCCTGGTAGTCCACGCCGTAAACGATGAGTGCTAAGTGTTAGGGGGTTTCCGCCCCTTAGTGCTGCAGCTAACGCATTAAGCACTCCGCCTGGGGAGTACGGTCGCAAGACTGAAACTCAAAGGAATTGACGGGGGCCCGCACAAGCGGTGGAGCATGTGGTTTAATTCGAAGCAACGCGAAGAACCTTACCAGGTCTTGACATCCCGCTGACCGTTCTAGAGATAGATCTTTCCCTTCGGGGACAGCGGTGACAGGTGGTGCATGGTTGTCGTCAGCTCGTGTCGTGAGATGTTGGGTTAAGTCCCGCAACGAGCGCAACCCTTGATCTTAGTTGCCAGCATTTAGTTGGGCACTCTAAGGTGACTGCCGGTGATAAACCGGAGGAAGGTGGGGATGACGTCAAATCATCATGCCCCTTATGACCTGGGCTACACACGTGCTACAATGGACGGTACAGAGGGTCGCAACCCCGCGAGGGTGAGCTAATCCCATAAAACCGTTCTCAGTTCGGATTGTAGGCTGCAACTCGCCTACATGAAGCCGGAATCGCTAGTAATCGTGGATCAGCATGCCACGGTGAATACGTTCCCGGGCCTTGTACACACCGCCCGTCACACCACGAGAGTTTGTAACACCCGAAGTCGGTGGGGTAACCCTTACGGGAGCCAGCCGCCGAAGGTGGGACAGATGATTGGGGTGAAGTCGTAACAAGGTAGCCGTATCGGAAGGTGCGGCTGGATCACCTCCTTTCTAAGGATAATATCGGAATACAGATTTTTATCTGTATCTTAACGTTTTGCAGTTCAGTTTTGAATGTTCATTTTTATGAGCATTTGAAAACTTGTTCTTTGAAAACTGGATAAAATGACATTGAAAGAAACAAATTCAAGAAATTCAATTTGTAATCACTTTTGTGATTATATTTTGCGTAGTATTTTTAACTACTATTTTTCAGGGTTTCAATTTTAATTGGAAGCCGAATTAGGTTAAGTTAATAAGGGCGCGCGGTGAATGCCTTGGCACTAGGAGCCGAAGAAGGACGGCACTAACACCGATATGCTTCGGGGAGCTGTAAGTGAGCTTTGATCCGGAGATTTCCGAATGGGGAAACCCACTGTTCGTAATGGAGCAGTACATTTACGTGAATACATAGCGTATCTGTGGCACACCCAGGGAACTGAAACATCTAAGTACCTGGAGGAAGAGAAAGAAAAATCGATTCCCTGAGTAGCGGCGAGCGAAACGGGAATAGCCCAAACCAAGAGGCTTGCCTCTTGGGGTTGTAGGACACTCTACATAGAGTTACAAAGGAATGAGCTAGACGAAGCGATCTGGAAAGGTCCGCAGGATAGGGTAAAAGCCCCGTAGTCAAAAGTTCATTCTCTCTTGAGTGTATCCTGAGTACGGCGGAACACGTGAAATTCCGTCGGAATCTGGGAGGACCATCTCCCAAGGCTAAATACTACCTAGTGACCGATAGTGAACCAGTACCGTGAGGGAAAGGTGAAAAGCACCCCGGAAGGGGAGTGAAATAGATCCTGAAACCGCGTGCCTACAAGTAGTCAGAGCCCGTTAATGGGTGATGGCGTGCCTTTTGTAGAATGAACCGGCGAGTTACGATTACATGCAAGGTTAAGTTGAGAAGACGGAGCCGCAGCGAAAGCGAGTCTGAATAGGGCGAATGAGTATGTGGTCGTAGACCCGAAACCAGGTGATCTACCCATGTCCAGGATGAAGGTAAGGTAACACTTACTGGAGGTCCGAACCCACGCACGTTGAAAAGTGCGGGGATGAGGTGTGGGTAGCGGAGAAATTCCAATCGAACCTGGAGATAGCTGGTTCTCTCCGAAATAGCTTTAGGGCTAGCCTCAAACGTTAGAATCTTGGAGGTAGAGCACTGTTTGGACTAGGGGCCCATCCCGGGTTACCGAATTCAGACAAACTCCGAATGCCAATGATTTATGTTTGGGAGTCAGACTGCGAGTGATAAGATCCGTAGTCAAGAGGGAAACAGCCCAGACCACCAGCTAAGGTCCCAAAGTATTTGTTAAGTGGAAAAGGATGTGGCGTTGCTTAGACAACCAGGATGTTGGCTTAGAAGCAGCCATCATTTAAAGAGTGCGTAATAGCTCACTGGTCGAGTGACGCTGCGCCGAAAATGTATCGGGGCTAAACAAATCACCGAAGCTGTGGATTGATACCTATGGTATCAGTGGTAGGAGAGCGTTCTAAGGGCGTTGAAGTCAGACCGGAAGGACTGGTGGAGCGCTTAGAAGTGAGAATGCCGGTATGAGTAGCGAAAGATGGGTGAGAATCCCATCCACCGTATGACTAAGGTTTCCTGAGGAAGGCTCGTCCGCTCAGGGTTAGTCGGGACCTAAGTCGAGGCCGATAGGCGTAGACGATGGACAACAGGTTGATATTCCTGTACCACCAAACCACCGTTTGAGCAATGGGGGGACGCAGAAGGATAGGGTAAGCATGCTGTTGGTTATGCATGTCCAAGCAGTGAGGTGTGAGTGTAGGCAAATCCGCACTCTGTAACATTGAGCTGTGATGGCGAGGACTTAGTCCGAAGTTCCTGATTTCACACTGCCAAGAAAAGCCTCTAGCGAGGTGATAGGTGCCCGTACCGCAAACCGACACAGGTAGTCGAGGAGAGAATCCTAAGGTGAGCGAGAGAACTCTCGTTAAGGAACTCGGCAAAATGACCCCGTAACTTCGGGAGAAGGGGTGCTCTTTTGGGTGTATAGCCTAGAAGAGCCGCAGTGAATAGGCCCAGGCGACTGTTTAGCAAAAACACAGGTCTCTGCAAAACCGTAAGGTGAAGTATAGGGGCTGACGCCTGCCCGGTGCTGGAAGGTTAAGAGGAGTGCTTAGCGCAAGCGAAGGTGCGAATTGAAGCCCCAGTAAACGGCGGCCGTAACTATAACGGTCCTAAGGTAGCGAAATTCCTTGTCGGGTAAGTTCCGACCCGCACGAAAGGCGTAACGATCTGGGCACTGTCTCAACGAGAGACTCGGTGAAATTATAGTACCTGTGAAGATGCAGGTTACCCGCGACAGGACGGAAAGACCCCGTGGAGCTTTACTATAGCTTGATATTGAATTTTGGTGCAACTTGTACAGGATAGGCAGGAGCCTTAGAGCCCGGAGCGCCAGCTTCGGAGGAGGCGTCGGTGGGATACTGCCCTGGTTGTATTGAAATTCTAACCCATACCCGTAACCCGGGTAGGAGACAGTGTCAGGCGGGTAGTTTGACTGGGGCGGTCGCCTCCTAAAGTGTAACGGAGGCGCCCAAAGGTTCCCTCAGAATGGTTGGAAATCATTCGAAGAGTGTAAAGGCAGAAGGGAGCTTGACTGCGAGACCTACAAGTCGAGCAGGGTCGAAAGACGGGCTTAGTGATCCGGTGGTTCCGCATGGAAGGGCCATCGCTCAACGGATAAAAGCTACCCCGGGGATAACAGGCTTATCTCCCCCAAGAGTCCACATCGACGGGGAGGTTTGGCACCTCGATGTCGGCTCATCGCATCCTGGGGCTGTAGTCGGTCCCAAGGGTTGGGCTGTTCGCCCATTAAAGCGGTACGCGAGCTGGGTTCAGAACGTCGTGAGACAGTTCGGTCCCTATCCGTCGTGGGCGTAGGAAATTTGAGAGGAGCTGTCCTTAGTACGAGAGGACCGGGATGGACACACCGCTGGTGTACCAGTTGTTCTGCCAAGAGCATCGCTGGGTAGCTATGTGTGGACGGGATAAGTGCTGAAAGCATCTAAGCACGAAGCCCCCCTCAAGATGAGATTTCCCATTACGCAAGTAAGTAAGATCCCTCAAAGACGATGAGGTAGATAGGTTCGGGGTGGAAGCGTGGCGACATGTGCAGCTGACGAATACTAATCGATCGAGGACTTAACCAAATAGAATTTATACATTTCAATGTCTTTTATCCAGTTTTGAGTGAACAAGCACTCATTGTCTAGTGATGATGGCGAAGAGGTCACACCCGTTCCCATACCGAACACGGAAGTTAAGCTCTTCAGCGCCGATGGTAGTTGGGGGTTTCCCCCTGCAAGAGTAGGACGTCGCTGGGCACTATGAAAAGTCGTTACCGAGTAATCGGTAACGACTTTTTTTGTTGTATAAATTTTGGAATGCTTACTTTGTTAATTAGATTAGGCTTGATTTTGTGGGAATTAGATATAGTCTTGTAAACTTAATACGACATTTCCCGAGAAATAACTACATATACCGACATTAAGAGAGATAAAGAAGCAAATAATATTAAATTAAGTTTTTGGGTATAATTTAGACTAAAAATCTAATTTCTAGTCACTTTTAATTATCAAAATGAAGTTGTCTACTTTTTAGTTCAATTTACTATTTTTATATATATGCTATTATGCAAAAAAGGAGTGATGATTTGCTTATCAAAGGACGTTCAACCGACTATAAATATATAGGATTGCAGATGCTCTATAATCGTTTACCAAAAGAGCATGCAATGAAGTCAGTGATTAATTCCAAGATGTTATCAACGAAAGCTGGAATTATTGGAGAAACAGTTGTAGAAGCTATATTTGAAAAATATCAATTTCCTTTTAACTACAGAGTATTACATGACGTAAGTTTAATATCAAATGGAAAGTTTCAGTTAGATACTTTATTTATTAGCCCCTATTGTGCGGTTATTTTAGAATGTAAGAACATTGTAGGAGAATTGAGCTTTGAAAATGATCCTCCTTGTTTAACTAGAAAACTACAGAATGGTCAGAAGGATACATTTGAGAGTCCCAAAGTGCAAGTGGATCGCAATATGTATTTATTGAAAGAATGGTTAAAGGAGAGAGGAATACGTATACCTGTTAGAGGAGTTATTGTATTTAGTAGTACTAAGTCTAAAATAATTAAGCCTCCAAATCATACAGAAGTTATTTATGCATCCAGTATTCCTGTTTTACTAAGGAACTTACAAACACAGAAAGATTATATATCTGTCATTCAAATGGATTATTTGGCTGAGCAAATTGTTCGGGAAAATCAAACGTATTTCCCATATCCAATGTGCATAAACTGGGGGATTGATCCATCTGATTTGATTACGGGGGTTCAGTGTGGGGAATGTGGTAGATTTGGAATGGTACGTATTAAGAGAACTTGGTTATGTCCAGCGTGCAGTTATAAAGAGGCGAATGCACATGTTAATGCAGTCAAAGAATGGTTCATGCTCATTGGAGATCAATTAACAAACAGTGAGTGCCGCAGATTTTTGCATATTCAACAGCATCAAACCGTCACAAGAATATTACAGAGTATGGGGTTAATAATTGTGGGTGAAGGGAAAGCAACTAAATATCAAATGGGTGAAAAAATGCTATCCGGTCATAAAAATTTCTATACGGACAGAAAAATGTTTATCCGGTCATAAATCTATTTATCCGGTCAGAAACTTTTTTATCCGGTCACAAATTTATAAAAGCCCTTCCTAGGAGGGGCTGCTACATCAAATTTCATTTATTGTGGGCATTACTTTCAGTATCTTTAAAGAAAGCCATCCATGTTTTGGTGTCACCCACTTTTGCAACTAAAATAGTGGGTGAAGGGAAAGCAACTAAATATCAAATGGGTGAAAAAATGCTATCCGATCATAAAAATTTCTATACGGACAGAAAGAAGTTTATCCGGTCATAAATCTATTTATCCGGTCACAAACTTTTTTATCCGGTCACAAATTTATAAAAGCCCTTCCTAGGAGGGGCTGCTACATCAAATTTCACTTATTGTAGGTATTACTTTCAGTTCTTTAAAGAAAGCCATTCATGTTTTGGTGTCACCCATCTTTGCAACTATAATAGTGGGTGAAGGGAAAGCAACCAAGTATAAAATGGGTGAAAAAATGCTATCCGATCATAAAAATTTCTATACGGACAGAAAGAAGTTTATCCGGTCATAAATCTATTTATCCGGTCCCATTTTTCTCTATCCGGTCAGAAACTTTTCCATCCGGTTACAAATTTATTAAAGCCCTTCCTAGGAGCGCTACTACATCAAATTTCATTTATTGTGGGCATTACTTTCAGTATCTTTAAAGAAAGCCATCCATGTTTTGGTGTCACCCACTTTTGCTACCATATATGGTTCGTCTATGAATGTTGCACCTACTTCTTGCATTCTTCGTGGACCTTCTCACTATAAAATATTATACAGAGCTTATGTGATCGAATTCTGCTGTTTTAGTCTACTTAATAGTAGTCTTGTAACTTCACATTGAAAAAATGCTAAACAATAGCAAAGGCAATCCAAGTACCTCTTTATAAAAGCATCAGCTCGTTCTACACTTACTACAACTTAGCCTAACTTTATAAAAAATAACCTATATTTCTGTCATATTAATTCTAGATTAATGACCAAATTCCTTTCATACTAATAAAAAGATGAAGTAAAAAATTAAGTGTAAGTTTGTTAAGAAGATTTTAAAATAAACTTGAAATTTATAAAAGGATTGCTATAATTATATTTGTACTACAATTAAACATATTGTTCCGAAGTAGCTCAGTGGTAGAGCAATCGGCTGTTAACCGATTGGTCGTAGGTTCGAGTCCTACCTTCGGAGCCATTTTTTTGTCTTTGCTTCCATAGCTCAGTAGGTAGAGTGCTTCCATGGTAAGGAAGAGGTCACCGGTTCAAATCCGGTTGGAAGCTTACACATAAAGTAGAAAATATTAAAAAGTTATAGAACTACTTGTCTAAGTAAGACATATATGTTATTATTATTCTTGTCCGGTTTTGGTGTAGAAATGCGTCACTTATCGTGATTTTATAACCCAGGAGGATTAGCTCAGCTGGGAGAGCATCTGCCTTACAAGCAGAGGGTCGGCGGTTCGAGCCCGTCATCCTCCACCATTTATTTTCATAGTTAGCTTTGGAGGGGTAGTGAAGTGGCTAAACACGACGGACTGTAAATCCGTTCCTTAGGGTTCGGCGGTTCGAATCCGCCCCCCTCCACCATTTTATTGGGGTATAGCCAAGCGGTAAGGCAACGGATTTTGATTCCGTCATGCCCTGGTTCGAATCCAGGTACCCCAGCCATAACCGTTACATAAAAGCAAAACTTATTAAGGGGCCTTAGCTCAGCTGGGAGAGCGCCTGCCTTGCACGCAGGAGGTCAGCGGTTCGATCCCGCTAGGCTCCATAATTTTTAAACATATTAAAAGGGTATTCCATTACACATGGATTACCCTTTTTTCATTGTAAATTATTCTTGCCACACACGCTCTATAGAACAATCGTTATTTGTAAATTGCAATAGAAAAACATCGGGATTACTTAAATTCTTCCATTGTTCGAAGCCAAAATTATGATCGTAATAATTTAATAGTAAATGAGTATTGCAGACAGAATGAGCCAGCTATGCGAAGTTTTGAGCCACTGTTTGCGAGCGTCAGAGCCAGTAAGTGCGGTAAAGAGAGCCACTGTCCGATTACCGCCACGTGAATGTACCAATAAGTAGTGTGTATTTTGTTAAAAAAGTAATACTGAGTGTAATTACACAAAGTTGGAACTTGACATGGAGCCTCTGCGGGCATGAGCACCTAGCCAAGAAGCCAGCTATATTCAAGGGCTGGCTCTGCCTGCGAAGGCTATCATGCCCGCCACTCCATGTAAAGTTCCAACGCCAAGTCTGATTGCAATACCGTATACTTTCATTTTGCACGATTCAAGTGGCTCTCTGTTCCGCAAAGCCTGGATCTTTTCTCTGCAACGGCTGGCTCAAAACTCTGCACAAGTGGCTCAATTCATCTGCAATAATCAGTAAAGACAGGATATTTCCGTGAGTTACGATTACTGTATTTTCTATATCACTTGATATCACCTCGTCTATTACTTCTAAAATTCTTGCCTGTGCTTCCTTACTCGATTCTCCACCTTCTAATTTTAACTCCATATCGTTAAATGTCGCGTTCAATTTCTCAAGCCAATCTGGCATGGATATGGAACTTAGTGCTCGTTCTGCTAATCGATGATCTATTTGAACGTCTAAACTGTTGTTTTTTGCAAAAGGTTCAATAGATTCGAGCGCCGGTAAAAAAGGACTGGAAACAATTCGGTTGATTTTCATGTTACTTAAGAATTCAGCAAGCTGAATAGCTTGGATATACCCTTTCTCAGTAAGGGGTGCATCGGCTTCTTGTCCTTCTGCTTGGCAATGTCTAATCAGATATATTTGTTTCTTCATATGCTCACCTCTTATATTTCAAGAATAGTTAACCAAAGTAGTATTGGGAAATCTTTTTTATAAATTCTTTTTCTAAATCACCTAATGTTTTTAGTAAAAGATAGGTCTTTACTTCGGGAAGAGGAAATAAATCAAAAGGGATACTCATTACACGCCCTTCTATAAGTTCCCTTTTCACGATGGACTGAGGAAGAAAGGAAGTACCTAGACCTTCTTGAATGAAACGTTTTACTATATAGGCTTGCGTCACTTTCATTGGTCTCATATTAATCACTTTCTTACGGAGTTGTAAAAGCAGAGCATCCCAAACGACTGGGTGATGATGAGTGAATAAATAATGGTCTTTTAAGTAGTCCTCTGCATCTATAACAGGGCCTGTTTCATCATCATATGCATCAGTTGGAACAATAAATAGAAGTGGATCTTTATAAAGCTCAATAGATTGAATGTTTTTTCTTGTTGCTTCTAAAGATGAAATGCCAATATTAACTTCTCCACTACACACTAAATCTTCAATGGAGCTAGACTCTTCCACTCGTATAGATACTTCTAGATCTGGATGATTGTTCATGAAAGAACGCAAAATATAAGGTAAGATAGTTTCGGCCATCAAAGGAGAAATAGCAATATTCCACTGACGAGTATAGCCCTCAGTAAAAGCATGTAGACGATTAACACTTACCTCAAAGCCTTTAGTAAGTTGTATAGCTTCTGTATAAAACATTTTACCGGCTTCGGTTAAGTGCACTCGTTTATTAGAACGTTCAAATAGAGATACTCCTAGATACTCCTCTAATAATTTTATATGGACAGTAACACCTGGCTGTGAAATTAACAATTTTTCAGAGGCTTTTCTAAAATTACTAGTTTCAGCTGCAACTATAAAGGTTTTTAACCATTGATATTCCAATTGACTTCTCCTTTTAATTAAAAATATTAATCAACTTCATATAAAATATTTAATTTTCATAATTATATATCTTTCTTATACTAAAGAAAAGAGAGGGGAAGTTATATGTTTCAAAAAGGGTTAAAGGGCGTTGTTGCAGTGCATACAAAAATAAGTTTAGTAGACGGAGAAAATGGTGTACTTAGATACCGTGGTACCAATGTAAAAGAATTAATACCAGATTATTCATTTGAACAAGTGGCGTATTTTTTATTGTATGACCAGCTACCAACAGAAGAGGAGCTTCAACAGCTTATTAAAATGCTAAAAGTAGGAAGGAATCTCCCATTACATGTTCAAAATGTTATAGATGCACTCCCTAAAACAATCTCTATTATGGATGCAATGAGAACGGCAATATCCGCATTTTCTACTGCGGAATTTTTGCAAATGCAAATGATGGAGCAGGCTATCATATTAACTGGTGCGCTTCCAGTCGTTGTATCAAGGCACTATAGAAAACAACTAGGGCTACCAATAATAGAAGCAAACGATAACTTCTCGCATACAGAAAACTATTTGTGGATGTTGAATGGCACTATACCGACTTCTACACAAGTAGAAGCATTGGAAACGTATTTAAAACTGACAATGGAACATGGTTTAAACGCTTCTACGTTTGCAGCGAGAGTTACCGTATCTACAGAATCGGACTTACCAGCAGCGATAACTTCTGCAATTGGCACGATGAAAGGTCCCTTACATGGAGGCGCACCATCCGAAGTATTAAATTTGTTAGAAGAAATAAAAGATGAATCAAGAATTCAACCAGTTATAGAAGAAAAGATTAAAAATGGAGAAAAAGTGATGGGTTTCGGTCATCGTATATATAAATCGGAGGATCCTAGATCGATTTTATTAAGAGAAGCTTGTTTACGTTTACAAGGCTCGGATCCTTGGCTGGACTTGGCAACAAAGGCTGAAAAAGAAATCACTGGGCTTTTAGAAAAGTATAAACCTGGTAGAAAACTTTATACAAATGTGGAGTTTTACGCTGCTGCAATAATGCGCTCAATCAATATGCCAGTGGCTTTATTTACACCAACTTTTAGCGTAGCACGAATCGTGGGTTGGAGTGCCCATGTGATAGAACAAGTGGATGATCAGGTAATATTCCGTCCTCAGTCACTTTATGTAGGTAAAATTAAATGAAAATAATGCTTTTCAACACCTATATGTTTCTATTATGATTATAGAAAAAAGTGAGGTGTTGGGATTTGGCAGAAACAATAGTATTTGGAGATTTGAAGCTACGTCCATTGGAAGAGCAAGATATTCCACGTTTGTGGGAGCTTTATGACCCTAAAATTTTTGAATTTATGCTCAGTAAAATAGAGAACTATGAGCAGCTGGAACAGTGGCTACAAGCAGGTATTCAACAAATGAATGTTGCCAAAACAGCTCTCACTTTCGTAATCGAGGATTCAGAAACAAAAGAAATCATAGGGACAACACGGATTTATGGCATCGATCCATTAAATTATGCATGCGAAATTGGATCTACTTTCTACGGTAAAAAGTTCCAACGAACACATGTAAATACGACATGCAAATATTTGCTATTAAAACACGCATTTAATAACCTTGGAATGATACGTGTCCAATTTAGAACAGACGAATTAAACGTAAATTCACAAAGAGCAATTGAGCGTATAGGTGGAATAAAAGAAGGTGTTTTGCGAAATGAGCGGATACGTTCAAATGGAACAGTTCGAAATGCAGTTGTCTATTCAATTATAGATAGCGAGTGGAAAGAAGTGGAAAACAACCTTGTTCAGCTTATGAATAAGTATGCATAATTTTGTTGGGTTGAGCCAACCGACCTTTAGGGATTACAATAGATGTATTAACTGAAGGAGGTATAAAATAATGAATAAATTAAGTATTTCTCTTATAGGTGTACCAATGGATCTTGGTCAAAATAGACGCGGTGTAGATATGGGCCCTAGTGCTATTCGTTATGCAGGGGTAGTAGAACGTATAGAAGCGCTAGGTCATTCTGTAAAAGATGAAGGAGACATTGCCATCAGTCATACAAGAAAAGAGCAATCTCCGAATACGCATTTACGAAATTTAGAAGATGTAATTGATGGCAATACGAATCTTGGGAATAAAGTAAATGAAGTATTAGAAGCAGGTCAATTTCCTTTAGTGCTTGGTGGAGATCATAGCATTGCTATTGGAACACTTGCAGGTTTAGCTGATCGATATGAAAACCTTGGAGTTATTTGGTATGACGCGCATGCAGATTTAAATACTGCTGAAACTTCTCCTTCTGGAAATATTCACGGAATGCCTCTAGCGGTTAGTCTTGGTTTAGGTCATGATGATTTAGTGAATATTCGTTCATATGCTCCAAAGATTAAACCAGAAAACGTCATTATTATTGGAGCACGTTCAGTAGATCCAGGTGAGCGTGAATTGATTAAAGAAAAAGGGATTAAAGTTTTCTCGATGCATGAAATCGATAAACTTGGTATGACGGAAGTGATGAACCAAACGATTGAATATTTCCGTGAGCGCTCTGTGGATGGAGTGCATTTGTCATTAGACCTTGATGGTATTGATCCGCTTTATACACCAGGTGTTGGGACACCAGTTCCAGGTGGAATTAGCTATCGTGAAAGTCATTTAGCGATGGAAATGCTTTATGCATCCAACTTGATCACTTCTGCAGAATTTGTTGAGGTAAATCCAATTTTAGACGAAAAGAATAAGACAGCAGACGTTGCAGTTGCATTAATGGGCTCTTTGTTTGGTGAAAGTTTAGTTTAAAAGCAGACACTTCGTCTGCTTTTTCTTTTTTATTTAACAACATTTAACAACACAGGGAGCTAATTATTTGATAGAATTAAAATAATATTAAAAAAATGAAACCTGTTGCAACCTTTATCCGTATAGGTAAGACAGCCGCATAGAGCGGAGGGGAATCACCATGGATGCGTTAGTGAACAAACGAATAAAACAAGTGTTAAAAGGGGACAAAGACGCATTCGCGGAGATTGTGGACCTGTATAAGCATAAACTTTTTCAAGTATGCTTCCGTATGCTAGGAAATCGTCACGAGGCCGAAGACATTGCTCAAGAAGCATTTGTACGGGCTTTTATTAACATTCATACGTTTGATCAAAAAAGAAAATTTTCTACTTGGCTGTATCGAATCGCGACGAATTTATGTATCGATCGCATTAGAAAAAAAAAGCCAGATTATTATTTAGATGCGGAAGTTACAGGTACAGAAGGACTGAATATGTATTCGCAAATCGCCGCGGGGGAAGAACTTCCAGAAGAAGAATTGATGAAGCTCGAATTACAAGATCGTATTCAATATGAAATAAGTCGATTACCAGATAAATACCGATCCGCAATTGTGCTGAAATATATGGACGAATTATCTTTACAAGAAATAAGTGAGATATTAGAATTACCACTTGGGACAGTAAAAACCAGAATTCATAGAGGCCGAGAAGCACTTAGAAAACAGTTAAGTAAACAGCCCAATTTTTTATAGGAGGTAATCACGATGAATGCGTGTCCAGAGCGAATTGTTCACTATATGCATGAATATTTAGATGGTGAAATTAGCCGTGAACATGAGCTTGAACTTAAATCTCATTTGCAGTCATGCGTTGATTGTCAAAAACATATGCATGAGCTGAGTGATGTGGTTGCCTTCATAAAAGGAGCAGCTCATGTAAAGCCACCAACTGATTTTAAAAAATCAGTTATGGAAAGACTTCCAAAAGAAAAATCACATGCTGGTGTTAGTAGATGGTTGCGACGTCATCCAATTCTTACTGCAGCAGCTTTATTCTTATTATTTATGAGTAGTGCATTATTCACTAATTTTAATGAAGAAAAACAATTCTCTTTTACAAAACAAGAAAATGTTATTGTAGAAGGAGAAACAGTCATTGTTCCTAAAGGGCAGGTTGTAAAAGGTGACCTTGTGGTGAAAAATGGCGATGTTCGAATTGACGGTGAATTGGACGGGAATTTAACCGTTATTAATGGTTCCAAATATATGGCTTCTACGGCAGTTATTACTGGTAAAACAGAAGAAATCAACGAAGTGTTTGACTGGCTGTGGTTTCATATAAAAGATGGCGCAAAACAGGTTGTATCGTTTTTTGAAGAAGAAGAAAGCACAAAATAAGGAAGAGTCTATCCAAAATATTGGATAGACTCTGTTGGTTCAAGAAAGCGGAAAATTCCTTATCTATGTTATACTTACATTGTATGGATTTGTGATGAAAAGTGGGGGATGCCACATGTCGTTTATGGAGCAATTTACAAGCTTAATGCCAGTAAACGTAATTGTAAACATTTTAGATGTTTTATTCGTTTGGTTTGTCATATATAAAATAATAACCCTTGTGAAGGGAACGAAAGCGGTCCAATTATTAAAAGGCATTTTTGTTATTGTTGTAGCTCGAGTTGTTACGGACTTTATAGGTTTGGATACACTTGGATGGATGCTAGAACAAGTCATTAATTTTGGATTTTTAGCGATTATTATTATTTTTCAACCAGAAATTAGAAGAGCATTAGAACAAATAGGTAGAGGAGCACTGTTTTCGAGAAGTTCGATGCAAGAAGAGGAGGAGCAGAGTCGTTTAATAGGGGCTATGACCAAATCTGTGAGCTATATGGCAAAACGCCGTATTGGAGCATTAATATCGATTGAACGGGAAACTGGCTTAACAGATTATATTGAAACAGGAATACCTTTAAATGCAAATATCTCATCCGAATTAATGATTAATATTTTCATTCCAAATACACCATTACACGATGGTGCAGTAATCGTGCAAAAAAATAAAGTGGCTTCCGCGGGGTGTTATTTACCGTTGTCCGAAAGTCCTTTCATTTCTAAAGAGCTTGGAACGAGGCATCGTGCAGCAATTGGGCTTAGTGAAGTAACTGATGCCATTACAATAGTTGTATCGGAAGAAACAGGAGCAGTAAGTTTGACATCGAACGGAGATCTCCATAGAAATCTCTCCATGGAAGAATTTGAAGCACACTTAAAACGTCTTTGGTTTGGACCAACTGAGGAACAAGTAACTTCTTCTAAATGGTTGTGGAGGGGGAAACAAAATGGATAAAATGATGGATAATCCATGGTTCTTACGAATAATTGCGTTAGTTTTAGCAATCATGTTATTTGTCTCAGTGAAATCCGATATCGAAAATACGAATATGAATGCAAGTGTCAAGTCAGTAGAGCTACGAGATGTACCAGTAGAAGTATATTATGATGATGACAGTTTAGTTGTATCAGGCGTACCAAAAACCGTTTCCGTAAATATTGAGGGACCAAGTACGCTCGTGAGCTCTGCAAAAGTAATGAAAGACTACAAAGTATTCGTCGACTTAAGAAAGCTAACAATCGGAGAGCACAAGGTAGCCATTTCAACTGAAAATTTCTCAGATAAATTAAAAGTTCGTACTGATCCTGTTTATGTAAACGTGGTTATTGAAGAACGAATATCACAAGAATTCCGTGTAGATCCAGATATGAATGAAAGTCTGTTGGCAGAAAATCACATTGTGAAGTCCTACGAGGTTGAACCTAAAGTAGTTACTATTACTGGTGCAAAAAGTGTGATAAAGAGCATAGGCTATGTAAAAGCTACAATTGAAGGAGAACAAGGGATTAATAAATCTTTTGAACAAGAAGCACGTGTCCGTGTCTTAGACAAAGATTTGAACAAATTAGATGTTTCGATTGAGCCAAAGACAGTACAAGTGAGAGTGAAAGTGGAAGAATACAGTAAAGAAGTACCTATATCTTTAATGGAAAAAGGTACACCAAAACCAGGTGTCACTATTAATAAACTATCCACGAATGTACAAAATATAAGATTATATGGTCCTCGGGCTTTGTTAGACAAAATAGAGAAGTTCATTGTAGATGTAGATGTAAGTAAAATAGAAGATGCTGGTGATTTTGATGTGAAGCTAACAGTCCCAGATGGAGTGACGAAAATGTCTCTAGACAAGATTAAAGTTGTCGGTGACGTGACGCCTGCTCCAATAACGGAACCTCCAGTAGATGAAGCTACTGTTTCGGATGTGAGTGAAAAGTCTTTTGATCGTGTGGCAGTGGAAGTGCGAGGACTTCCAGATCAATTAGAAAGTACTTTTCAAACACCTACAGACGGAGTAATTTCTGTGACAGCCAAAGGGACGCCTGAAGCATTAGATAAAATAACTAGCAGTAACATTGCGCTATATGTAGAGGCTCAAAATGCAGAAATAGGGGAAAATTTGTTACCGATAAAAATGGATGCCCCTTCAACCGTTGTATGGGAAATGTCTGCGTCCGAGGTAAAATTAACAGTAAAAGAAGTTTAATACGCAGGACAACAGGTTTTTAAGGAGAGAAGATTAAATGGGAAAATACTTTGGAACAGATGGTGTAAGAGGAGTAGCAAACTCAGAATTAACACCGGAACTTGCTTTTAAGTTAGGTCGAGTAGGCGGATACATTTTAACGAAGGGTGCAGAGAATCGCGCAAAAGTTTTAATAGGTCGTGATACTCGTGTATCTGGTCATATGTTAGAAGGAGCGCTCGTTGCAGGACTTCTTTCCGTAGGAGTAGAAGTAATGCGCCTAGGTGTAATTAGTACTCCAGGTGTTGCTTATTTAACAAGAGTGATGAGTGCAGATGCTGGGGTAATGATATCAGCTTCTCATAATCCCGTGGCAGATAACGGTATCAAATTCTTTGGTTCCGATGGCTTTAAACTTTCGGACGAACAGGAAGAAGAAATTGAGCAATTAATAGATGCAGAAAATGACGAGCTTCCACGTCCAACAGGAGCAGGTGTGGGATCTGTATCCGATTATTTTGAAGGTGGACAAAAATATATTCAATACTTGAAACAAACATTAGATGAGGAATTCGTAGGCATTCATGTTGCCTTAGATTGTGCGAATGGTGCTACATCTTCCTTAGCAACGCATGTTTTTGCTGATTTAGATGCTGATTTATCTACAATGGGAGCATCTCCGAATGGATTGAATATTAATGATGGCGTTGGTTCTACACATCCAGAAGAGTTAGCAAAATTTGTTTTAGATAAAGGTGCCCATGTAGGGCTTGCTTTTGATGGCGACGGCGACCGTCTAATTGCTGTAGATGAAAAAGGTAATATCGTAGATGGCGATCAAATTATGTATATTTGTGCCAAATATTTAAATGCTACAGGCAGACTAAATAAAAGCACGGTAGTATCTACGGTAATGAGTAATATGGGCTTCTATAAAGCATTAGAGACACATGAAATGACAAGTGTAAAAACAGCAGTCGGAGATCGTTATGTGGTAGAAGAAATGAAAAAGAATGGCTACAATCTAGGTGGAGAACAGTCGGGACATATCGTATTCTTAGACTATAATACAACTGGAGACGGATTACTAACTGGTTTACAGCTAGTGAATATTATGAAAATATCAGGGAAAAAACTTTCGGATTTAGCTTCCGAAATGAATATCTATCCTCAAAAACTAATAAATGTGCGTGTAACGGATAAGCACGCAGTAACGCAAAATGAAAAAGTAGCGGCAATTATAAGTGAAGTGGAAGCAGAAATGGCAGGCAACGGCCGTGTTCTTGTAAGACCATCTGGCACAGAGCCGCTTGTACGTGTCATGGTAGAAGCTGCAACCGAAGAAGCATGTGAAAACTATGTAAACCGAATTGTCGAAGTAGTAATAGCGGAGATGGGTTTAGCTGAATAAAGAATTGATAAAAATCCAGCCTTGTGCTGGATTTTTTGTTTAGAAAGTAAGAAAGCATGAGAATTGCGAAGACAAGAAGCAATTTAAAATCGTATGCTGTTTTTGTTAAAAAGGCTAATTCTTTGTGCTTCAAGCAAAGATTGTATACGATAGTTCATATATTTCAGTAGAAGAGGAGTAGTAAAGTGAAAGCACTTATTTTTGAAACGTTTGGTGGACCAGAAGTACTTCAATATAAAGATATTGCTAAACCAATCATCAAGGAAAATGAGGTATTGGTTAGGACGAAGGCCATTGGATTAAATTTTGCTGATATTTACAGAAGAAAAGGGAACTATCATTTAGCCGGTAATCCTCCTTTTATTTTGGGATATGAGGGCTCAGGGATAATAGAACAAATAGGAGAAGGAATAAAAAATTTAAAAGTCGGAGATCGTATTGCGTTTGCGGATGTTCCGTTTGCGAATGCTGAATTCGTAGTAGTCCCGATGGAAAAGGCAATTCCTTTACCAGATGAACTTTCATTTGAAACAGCGGCATCTGTTTTATTGCAAGGGTTAACAGCGCAATATTTAACTAGCGATAGCTACAAAGTGAAAGCTGGAGATACGATTCTAATTCATGCAGCAGCTGGTGGAGTTGGACAAAATCTTATTCAAATTGGGAAATTACTTGGAGCGAAAGTGATTGGACTTACATCTTCATTGGAAAAGTCTGAAGCGGCTTATTCGATTGGAGCAGATCATGTTTTTTTATACAAAGACAATTGGAGTACTGAAGTAAAGGAAGTAACGAACGGTGTTGGAGTAGATGTTGTTTTTGAATCTGTAGGTTCTACATTAGCAGACAGTTTTGAAGTAACAAGAATAGGTGGTACCGTAGTGTTTTATGGAATGTCAGGCGGGGATCCGGCGCTAGTTGATCCACGTATGCTAATGGACACATCTAAAACTTTAACAGGTGGAGACCTTTGGAATGTACTAACCTCTTTAGAGGAAAGAAAACAGCGATCCAAACAATTATTTGATTGGATTTTAGAAGGAAAAATAGAACTGAAGGAACCTACTACCTTTTCATTACAAGATGGTGCAGAAGCTCACAATTTACTGGAAAGTCGTAAAAGTGTTGGGAAAATCATTTTAATCCCTTAAAAGTTATCTTAGGAAATAGAGAAAAAGAATTATTCTATTTGTTATATGTTTACTCGGTTTATTTGGTGGAATAATAAGAGAGAACAAACAGATAAGGAGTGAGGAAATGGCTAAAGTAGCAACATTAATCACAAATATGTTTGAGGACGTAGAATACACAAGTCCCGCACAAGCATTAAAAGACGCAGGACATGAGGTATTTCAAATTGAAAAAGAAGCAGGAAAAGAAGTTACAGGAAAACAGGGCGAAGCAAAAGTAAAAATAGACTATAGTATTGATGAAGTAAAACCAGAAGATTTTGATGCGTTATTCATTCCTGGTGGATTTTCACCGGACATTTTACGTGCAGACGATCGCTTTGTTGAATTTGCAAAAGCATTCATGGATGCTAAAAAACCCGTCTTTGCAATTTGTCACGGACCACAGCTTCTCATTACAGCAAAAGTATTAGATGGACGAGACGCTACAGGTTATGAGTCGATAAAAGTCGATTTAGAAAATGCCGGAGCCACATATCACGATGAAGAAGTGTTCGTTTGTGGAAACCAACTTGTAACAAGTCGTACACCAGATGATTTGCCAGCTTTTAATAGAGAAATCGTGAAGTTATTGGAGAAATAAATAGAAAAGTAATGAAATTAAAAGAATTTCTCAGACTGTAGACAAACTTGGTAAAAATCGAGTTTGCCTACAGTCATTTTTGTTTTAACTCTGTGAGCCTATACGTTTGAACCCTTCACAGGTGGACGCTTTCTAGCTGAGCGGGCTCTCTCATCTTTTTCCACTGTCTATTAATATAGGAGAAAATAATTAAAAGGTTATAGAAGTTTTACACCACGAAAATCATTTGTCTTCAATCTTAGGCATTTTAAAAAGAGGGTTATTATTGTTTGGATTTAATTGAATATTCATGTAGATTTCTACTAATCGATATTATATAATAATTATTAACATATATTTACAACGAATAATATTAAATACATAGATTAGAGGAGGAACATCATGGATTACTTACATCACCCATTTGCAGCGAAAAGGCATACCGCTTTCGCTAAAAAAGGTATGGTTGCAACGTCGCAACCATTGGCAGCACAAGCAGGAATAGAAATCCTCCAAAAAGGTGGCAATGCCATTGATGCAGCAATTGCAACTGCAGCGGCACTTACGGTAGTAGAACCAACTTCAAACGGAATTGGGGGGGATGCATTTGCACTGGTTTGGACTAAGGACAAGCTTCATGGGTTAAATGCATCAGGTCCAGCACCTCTATCGATTTCTGCAAAGCAAATTAAAGAAAAAGGACACGACAAAATGCCGGGATATGGTGTCATTCCAATAACAGTACCTGGTGTTCCAGCGGCATGGGCGGAGTTGTCCGAAAAATACGGAAAACTAACACTTCAAGAAGTGTTAGTCCCGGCGATTCGATACGCAGAAGAAGGTTATCCTTTAACACCGATTCTCGGTAAGTACTGGAAAATGGCGTATAGAAAGTTTAAAGAGAACTGTACCTCGGAAGAATTTACATCTTGGTTCGAGACATTTGCACCTAATGGAAAGGCTCCAGAAATCGGAGAAATATGGTCTTCACCTGATCATGCGAAAACATTACGTGCAATTGGTGAAACGAATGCTCGTGATTTCTATGAAGGGGAAATTGCAAATAAAATAGATACTTTTATGAAACAGCATAACGGTTATTTATCAAAAGAAGATTTAGAGACCTATAAACCTGAATGGGTTGAGCCAGTTTCGACGAATTATCGTGGCTATGACGTGTGGGAAATACCACCAAATGGGCAAGGAATGATAGCACTCATGGCACTAAATGTGTTTAAGGAGCTTGCAAAACCGGAATGGCAAAGCGCGAATACAATTCACCAACAAATCGAAGCAATGAAATTAGCATTTACAGACGGAAAAGCTTTCATTACAGAGCTAGAAGAAATGCCGGTAAGTGTGGAACAGTTACTATCAGAAGAATACGCGAAAGAACGTGCAGCAACTATTGAAGTGGAACCAAGCTATCCAAAACCATATGAATTACCTAAAGGTGGCACTGTTTATTTGGCTACGGCTGACGAAGAAGGAAACATGGTTTCTTACATCCAAAGTAATTATATGGGATTTGGCTCAGGTGTCGTTGTACCAGGTACAGGAATTGCATTGCAAAATCGGGGACATGATTTTTCATTAGATGAGTCTCATCCAAACTTTATCAAACCGGGTAAAAGATCATATAATACGATTATTCCCGGATTCCTAACGAAAGATGGTCAAGCAGTTGGACCGTTTGGCGTAATGGGCGGATATATGCAACCTCAAGGCCATTTCCAAATAGTCACGAACACGGTCGATTATTTAATAAACCCACAAGCGGCGCTTGATATGCCAAGATGGCAATGGATAAACGGGAAAACTGTGCATGTCGAACCCGAATTTCCAAACTATCTTGTACAAAGTTTAGTAAGGAAAGGTCATGACATTCATATTGCACCAGATACCGGAAGTTTTGGACGTGGACAAATTATTTGGAGAAATGCGGAGACGGGTGTACTTCAAGGCGGAACTGAATCTCGAACGGATGGAGCTATAGCAGTTTGGTAAAACGTATTGCAATGAAGAACAAATCCGGGCGTCCAGGTCGTGTTCTTCAGAGGGATATAAGTATAGCCTTTTTCCGTTCAGGGATTCTTGGATTCGGAGGGGGTCCATCGTCTATACCACTCGTTCATCAAGAGGTTGTAAAAAAATATGGCTGGATGGATGAAGATGAATTTGGAGACACGCTTGCCCTTGCAAATACGTTGCCTGGACCAATTAACACGAAAATGGCAGGGTATATCGGCTACCGAATAGCGGGTATATGGGGTTGTTTAAATGCAATTATTGTATCCGTAATTCCGACTGTATTAATGATGATTTTATTATTGGGATTAATACAAAAATATAAGGATATTCCGAAAGTGCAAAATATGTCTATCGCAGTAATACCAGTAGTAGCGGTATTGCTTGGTCAATTAACGTGGGACTTTATAAAGAAATCAGGAGAATCTCTTGGTTGGTTGAAGGCATTGTTGTTAATAGTTCTTTCAACTGTATTAATTGAAGTTCTACATATTCATCCTGCCATTGTCATTTTAGCGTGCATAGTTCTTGTGTTCGCCCCCTTACTTAAAAGGAGGAAGAAAATATGATCTATTGGCGTATATTTCTAGCCTTTTTTATTCCGAATATACTAGGCTATGGAGGAGGTCCAGCCTCTATACCATTAGTGGAACATGAAGTAGTAGGGAAATATGGATGGATGACAACACAAGAATTCAGTGAAGTAGTCGCTATTGGGAACTCTCTACCTGGACCAATCGCTACGAAAATGGCAGGTTATATTGGTTACACAGAGGGTGGTATATTAGGTTCCTTCATCGCAATGTTTGCCACTATCGCTCCCACATTAATATTAATGATTGGTATGATGGCCATCTTATTAAAGTATAAAGATTCTCCGGAAGTAAAAAACTTAACGAAGTTTATACGACCGATTATAGCCGTTTTACTAGGTTTTATGACCATCCAGTTTGCACAAGAATCTGTAATAGGGTTGGGGATGTGGAGTTCAATCATACTAATAGCTGCAAGCGTGCTATTATTAGTAAAATTCAAAGTTCATCCCGCATTTGTTATTTTATTGGCATTAATATATGGTGCGATTACCGGTTAAACGAAGAGCCACGGATATGTGGCTCTTTTTGTGTAGCAAATTGTATTGTAATAGCATTTATAGAAGGAGTACTTAATTGACTATCGAATTTAATTTAAGTATGATAGAGATGCTGATTTGAGTTGTCATACCTCTTGTATGAGCTAACATTACAGCAACCGCGTAGAAATGGAGGGACAAGAAACGCGTAAAAAACAGGAAAACAATTATAGCGCCAGAGCTGAAGAAATTGGACGGAAATTTATCTTCAGCAGACGAGGTGGAGGTTATCGAACTTTCGGCGGATGCCTCCCGACCGTATTTGCCCGGTTGTTATTCTTTTTCATAAACCATACGAGTGATTGTATGACAGAGGGGAAAAGAAGGCATTCTTAGCTTAATGAGCTACTGCACTTAATGTGTAGGGAGTTTATTTAGACATGAATGTAAATGGAGGAAATAAGATTATGTGTGGAATTGTAGGATATATTGGAGAAGCAGATGTAAAAGAAATTTTGTTAAATGGTTTAGAAAAATTAGAGTACCGTGGATACGATTCTGCGGGAATTGCTGTGTTAAATAAAGAAGGCGTAGTCGTTTTTAAAGAAAAAGGACGTATTGCTGATTTACGTGATGTAGTAGATGAAGAGGTAGATGCGAAACTTGGAATTGGTCATACACGTTGGGCAACTCACGGAGTTCCAAATCAACTAAATGCGCATCCGCATCAAAGTACAACAAAACGTTTCACACTAGTGCATAACGGTGTAATTGAAAACTATCACCTAATGAAAAAAGCATATTTATCTAATGTAGAAATGGCATCTGACACCGATACAGAAGTAATTGTTCAGCTTATTGAGAAATTCTCACAAGACGGTCTTTCTACAGTAGATGCACTTAGAAAAACATTGCATCTTATTCACGGATCGTATGCACTTGCTCTACTAGACAAAGAAGATAAAAATACGATTTATGTAGCGAAAAATAAATCACCACTACTAGTAGGAATTGGTGATGGATTTAATGTTGTAGCTTCTGACGCTATGGCGATGCTACAAGTTACGGAGCAGTATGTAGAGCTTCATGACCAAGAAATCGTAATCGTGCAAAAAGATTCTGTTGAAATTCAAAAACTAGACGGCACAAAAGTAAAACGTGCGTCGTACAAAGCGGAACTTGATATGAGTGATATTGAAAAAGGAACATATCCTCACTATATGCTTAAAGAAATGGACGAACAGCCGGCTGTAATTCGTAAAATAATTCAAGCTTACCAAAATGAACAAGGTGAGCTTACAATTAATCAAGCTATTTTAGATGCATTTCATGATGCAGATCGTTTATATATAATCGCAGCGGGAACAAGCTATCATGGTGGACTGATTGGTAAAGAATACTTCGAAAAAATTGCGGGTATTCCAGTAGAAGTGCATATTTCTAGTGAATTCGGCTACAACATGCCGCTTCTATCAGAGAAACCATTATTTATGTTCCTAACACAATCAGGTGAAACTGCAGATAGCAGACAAGTACTTGTGAAAATTAAAGAAAAAGGTTACCCAACGATTACAATGACAAACGTACCAGGGTCAACACTTTCTCGAGAAGCAGATCATACATTACTACTTCATGCTGGTCCTGAAATTGCAGTTGCATCTACAAAAGCTTATGTTGCTCAAGTTGCAGTATTAATGGTGTCAGCTTCAGTATACGCACAATCTCAAGGTAAAACACTAGACTTTGATGTAGTGAAAGAACTAGGGATTGCAGCAAATGCTGTGCAAGCAATCGTGGATTCCAAAGAAGAAATGGAACAAATCGCAACAGAATTTTTATCAACAACTAGAAATGCATTCTTCATCGGACGCAACATTGACTTCTACGTTAGCCTTGAAGGTGCACTAAAACTAAAAGAAATTTCCTATATTCAAGCAGAAGGTTTTGCAGGTGGGGAATTAAAACACGGCACAATCGCTCTAATCGAAGATGGAACACCGATTTTCGCTCTAGCAACGCAACAAGCAGTGAGCCTAAACATTCGTGGAAACGTAAAAGAAGTAGTAGCACGTGGCGCAAACCCATGCATCATTGCTATGGAAGGTCATGAAGAAGAAGGCGACCGCTTCGTACTTCCAAAAGTACATGAGCTATTCGCTCCACTAGTAGCAGTAATTCCGCTTCAACTGATCAGTTATTATGCAGCATTGCATAGAGATTGTGACGTGGATAAACCAAGAAACTTGGCTAAGTCGGTAACGGTGGAATAAGTGAATTTAATAAAATTTTAATGTTGTTGAGTTACAAAAAAGTTGTGAACTGAACAAAAAAGTCGTGAACTGGACAAAAAAGTTGTGAACTGAACAAAAAAGTCGTGAACTGATATATTAGTGTTGAATGACAACAAAGTCGGGAACTGACACTTTCAATAGAAAATTTTAATTTAAAGCACGACCCAAGTTTTTATAGGGTCGTGCTTTTTTACGTTCATATAAATTTACTGACAATTCGAGGTAATTGAATAATAATTTGGTAAAATATAGATGTAGTCAAAAAAGATTGTGAAGTTGTTCACTTAAACTAACGGGGCAGTTTAGTTTAATAAGGAATGGTAAAATATTATATATAAGGCAAGGTTTAGATGGGGGTAACGAGGGTGGAGAAATTAAACAAAGAACTACTTATCTCAGAGATAAGGGATTTAGGATATAGTATCTCTTCAATTGAAGAATTAAAGAAAATAGATGATAAAAATAAAGATGTCATTCCGATTATACTAAGGCACTTATCGCAAATTACCGATGTTAATCATAAGGAGTTCTTGGTAAGGTGTCTGGGAGTAAAGGGGTTCAATACTGCCTCCAGTCCGTTAATCAATGAATTTAAAAACTCGTCTAATAACACTTATAAATGGGCAATTGGCAATTCTTTATCGTTAATTCTCGATAAAAGTTCGTTAAATGACCTTTTAGAGATTGCAACAGATAAGAAACACGGTATGGCAAGACAAATGATTGTGGATGGACTAGGCAAATTTCAAGAAAAAAAGGTAATTCCTGTTTTGGTGGGGCTATTAGAGGATATAGATGTCCAAGGACACGCACTATCAGCCCTTTCAAGATTTAAAGACCCTGAATTGATACCCCTTATAATGCCTTTCGTTAATCACGAAATAACTTGGATTAGAAATACTGCTAAAAGGTTAATAACAAAACTCGAAAAACTAAGGAAAGAATAAATAATCCTTATTAAGCTAACGGGTGCTTTACTTCAAGAAGGAGTAAAGCCTTTTTTCTTATTGAACTAACGCGGCAGTTTAATGAAACAAGGTTTTTGAAACTTTTTTCTAAAAATCAATGTCTAAATTTTAAAGGGGGGAGAGAATTTGAATAAAATATTAATATTATTTACGGTAATTAGTTTTGCATTAGTCGGTTGTTCCCAACAACCAGAAAGTCAAACAAGCGAACCGACAACTGAATACGGAAGTTCTAGCAATAGTGATTCAAATGAGACAACCGACTGGGAACCTACAATATATGAAACTGTCAATAACCTTGATGAAGTAACGATGATTGCAAAGGAAGGAACGGTCTCTTCAACTGGGTTGACTGTAACATTTGAGAATAACTCCAACAAGCAAATTATCTATGGTGACCCTTCTTTGATAGAAAAGAAAATCAAGGGAAAATGGTATCAAGTCCCAGATGTATTAAGTGGTAACTATGGTTTTAATGATATTGGCTATGGCTTATCTTCTCAAGAAGTTAAGGAATGGACAACTGATTGGGAGTGGCTCTATGGAAATCTAGATAAGGGTGAATATCGTATAGTGAAATATATACTAGATTTTAGAGAAGCTGGGGACTATGATAAATATCATTTGACAGCGGAGTTTACAGTTGACTAACCCAACAAAATTAATAAGTAACGAAAAATGTGAAATATTGTACTTAAACTAACGGGTGCTTGTGCGGCCGAGCCTAGGTCGTATCATATAGCGGGTGGGATTCCCGTCGAGAAAGAACTAGCCATTCACTCGTAGCGAGTCTTGGAGGGCTACTGGTAACATTAGCCTTTAAGCGTAGACAGTTAGATGGCGGGCCGAAAGCCAATAGGTTGAAGGGATTGAGCTCCATAATGTTAGTAATTCGAGAGGGCTGATGCCTTAAGCACAGCAGAAAGCTACATTTTATCCATCGTTAAAGGCAAGAAGGATAAAACCTCTCTGGAGTCAGAGACCTTGGCACGTCAGACATTGATATGATACGGCAACTCGGGAGGCCCTACCGGTCTTTTCTTCTTATAGAAGAGTATGGTGTACAAGCGATAATAAGCAAGGAAGCCAAATGCCGTTGTAGGGAGTCGGATAGCAGCGTAGTACCAATGAAGTTGGGTAATGCCGATGGAGGAAAGGCTGCTACCAAGTGATCACCCTCACTAGGGACACATTTACTACACACAGCGGTAGAGTTAATAAATGTAAACTAAACTATTGAGGATAGCAGAATAAGTAAAATCTGATCGAAAGAGATTAGGTAAATCTTGTGAATGGTGACTTGGAGGAGCCGTGTGCGTAAATAGCGCAAGCACGGTTCTGTTATCCCTACTTCCGGATAACAGAACTTATCCCGACCTCTGGGTTATTCCGACTCTTTAGATGATTATAATTAAAATACATGAAATAACGAATTCTTTTCTCCAAAAGGAGGGGGAAAAGTCGGAATAATAAATTTCACAGTTGTATTTTTCTTACATAAGTCAACCGATAATAAATATTGGTTATCAACCAAATCTATTGTTAATGGAGGCATTATGTAATGAATAAAGTCACAATCCAAGAATTAATTGATTTAGCTAATGAAAACTTGAATGAACTTCAGCTTCGTGACGGTTACATTCATTTCTATCATCACCGTGCATTTCAGCCAATCTCTAATTTTTATCGTGAGAAATCAGAACTATTCTATTGTTCCGAACTGATGGATGAACTTAGGAGTCATTACCAAGAGCTATTTTATTTTGGTAGTATTTCACGAAAAACCCTATGTTGGCGTTTGAGAGGTCTTGGTATTATAAATGAGGTATATAAAACCGGCGGTTTTGCTTGGAAAGTTTTTAGTATCAAAAAAGAATCCCTACTTTCAAGCTATTACAAAAAAATCTTAACTGAATTTCTTTCTAGTCTGGGGGATATCCGTAGAATCGGTATATACAGATCCATCACTGAAAGGTACTTCCTGTTTTTGACTACACACGGACACAGCACAATTGGAATAGTCTCGCCTGTAGTTATTCGAAGTTTCATTGTTGATATATCTACCAGTCGTCCAAAAACCATGGATGATGTAGTAACAGTGCTAAGAAAAATTCATATGTATCTTCGTGAGGAAGGCCTGCTTGATATCCGTTTTGAACCAATCCTTTTCGTACCAAGAGCTCGTGACAAGAAAGTTCTGCCCTGTTTTTCACCAGAAGAATTAAACTTAATACTGAAACAGGTTAATACAGAAACACCGGCAGGAAAAAGGGATAATGCCATCATCCAACTTGGTATCTCCACTGGACTACGTGCTGGTGACATCACAAACCTAAAGCTGACGGATGTTGACTGGATAAACAATGAAATTTATCTGATACAAGGTAAAACAAAACAGCCGCTATCACTTCCATTGGAAGAACGTACTGGTAATGCCATAATTGATTATATTCTTAACGGAAGACCAAAATCAGAATCTTCTTATATTTTCCTGAGAAGTCTTGCACCCTATCATAAGTTTCAAGACGGGGTGGCTATTTCCTGCGTATTTCGGAAATACCTCAAAAGTGCCGGCATCAGCCATACTGTTGGTGACGGAAAAACCTTTCATGGACTTCGTCGGACACTTGGTACGGAAATGGTCGTTCAAGGAATTCCCATTACGACCGTTTCACAGGTACTTGGGCACCATTCGCCAGAAGCTGCTAAGCAGTACATCTCCCTAGATACTAATGGTCTGAAGCAATGTGCATTAAGCTTCGGCACCATCGGGGAGGTCCGAGTATGAAAAATCAAATCGAAAGCCTTTTTACCCCATATATTGAGGAAATGCTTGAATTATAAGGTGAGTCTAGGCTACCAAAGACGCACGTATGAGGGGTTTCTTCGTGATTTCAGCAGATTCTGCTGGGGAAATTTCCCTGAGGAAGACAGACTAACCATGGAACTTGTCCATGCGTGGGCAATAATGCGACCTACAGAAAGTCAGTCAGGATTTCGCAGAAGGCTATCCCCTTTAAGAGAATTTGGAAAGTATCTAAATGCGATTGGTATCCAGAGCTATGTTATACCTTCCGACTTTTCAGGAGGAAGATCCTCATTTATGCCTTATATATTTACAGATGAAGAACTTATAACTATTTTTACTGAAGCTGACCGCCTAAAGAGAAACCAAAACACACCAAATCGTCATCTAATTGTCCCTGCACTATTAAGGCTGATTTATTTCTGCGGTCTACGTCCGAATGAGGGACGTGAAATCAAGAAATTAGATGTGGATCTGGATAGAGGTACCCTCTTTATTCGTAAGAATAAGACGCATAGAGAACGTATTGTACCAATGTCAGATGACATAAGAAATTTCTGCATAGAATATTATGAAAAGCTAAAGATATTCGCACCTAAAAGCGAATACTTCTTTCCAAATCCAGACGGCATCCCGTATTCGGCTGAATGGCTCACCAAGCAATTTCTTTCGATATGGGAACGTAACCAACCTGTACAATGTTCTACAAGAGTACGCGTGTACGATCTCCGTCATAGATTCGCATCGGCTGTAATGATGAATTGGCTAGACGAAGGCGTAGACTTATATGCAAAGCTTCCATACCTAAGTACATATATGGGGCATGCTAGATTTTCTGATACCGCCTATTATATCCATCTCCTTCCTACAAATCTGACTCGTTCCAATGCAATTGATTGGGATTCATTTTCGGCACTGATACCGGAGGTATCACCATGGTAAAATCGGAAAGCTTAAAGTTTTACCAGATGGTACGGGACTTCCTCACAGTCTATTTGCCAAAACAAAAGGCAAGCAGTGCGAATACGATTAAGGCTTACAGAGAGTCATTGAATCTCCTCCTAGAATACCTAAAAGAGGAGGAAAACCTTCCGTTGATGGAAGTTTCTTTTGATAGAATCTCCAGGAAAACCGTGGAAGGCTATCTTGATTGGCTAGAAGAAACTCGCAAATGCAGTATTCCGACCAGAAATCACAGGCTTTCTAGTATACGTTCCTTCTATAAATATGCCGGAAATAGGGACATGTCGATCATTGCCTATACCATTGAATTTGAAATGATACCAATCAAAAAGACAGAGAAAACACAACAGGTGAAATTCTTTGAAGAAGATGCATTAAAGGCAATCCTAGCACAACCTGATACATCTGCTAGAAAAGGTATACGAGATTTATTTTTCATGATATTGATGTATGACACTGCCGGCAGAAATCAGGAAATACTTAATTTGAAAATCAGTGACATTCGTGTATCTACAAAGGATTCCCATGCAGTATTATCAGGAAAAGGAAACAAAATAAGAATCGTACCACTCATGCAAAGAACCATTGATCACTTTAATAATTACATTCGACTTTTTCATGATGGAAAGGTTACAGACGAATTTTTATTCTATGTTATACAAAAAGGGAAAAGACAGGCAATGTCAGCTGATAATGTCGGGAAATTTATGAAACGATATGGGAAAACAGCGAGAGATCAATGTAATAAAGTACCCGAAGGTCTTCATCCACATATGTTTCGTCATTCCAGATCAATGCATCTTTACCGCGGCGGCATGCCACTGGCACTCTTGTCGGAATGGTTGGGTCATGCACAGTTGGAAACAACTAAGATTTATGCAAATGCGGATACACAGATGAAACGGGAAGCGATAGAAAAAGCAACAAGCAGTCTAAATCCATTGACACAGGAACAGAAAGTTACATCATGGCAGAATGATGAAGAATTAATTAAGCGACTTTATGGATTATTATAGACATAATTATTCCGACTTTTTAAGCTATAAGCCATCAAAAACATAGAAAAAACCTGTGTTTTTGATGGCTTACTTATAAAAGTCGGAATTATGCAGAAGTCGGGATAAGTTCTGTGAGGGGAGAGGAACACAATCTACCGCAAGGTAGAAAGGTTTCCTTCTACTCGACTAGTGAAATATAGAGCTGGATAATACAGCTCTTTTTTCTCATTCAACTAAAGCCGCAGAATACTTCAATAAAGTAATTGGAATCATGTGGTAAAATTAGTTATTCAATTTAACTTAATGCTTGGAGGGAATTATATCGGTGGAAGCAATTGTGTTATATCTAGCAGGATTGTTTGTTCTATTTACAGTTATCAAAGTAGCTGTGACTAAAGGTATTAACAATTCAATAATTGGAAAAATGTTTGAGAAACAATATGGAAAAAGAGATAAAGAAAAAGGAATTAGTGAATTGTTGGAAAAATACGGCGAAATAGAAGATGATGATAAGAAATAAGTTGTTAAACTACCATGAAAATTAAGATCTGTAACATTGGGGAGAAGGCAATACTAAAGAAGACGCAGCTCATTCGTTAAAAAAAAAGGGGAGAGCGCCTGATTCTAGATCTATTGTAGGTACATGGACTGGATTAAGATGCTTCAGGTTCTTGTATTGTAACTGTATATCCTAAACTTTCAAGTCTTCGTAAGGAATGTCGAACAATTGACTGTTGTCTCTTTTTATCAAAGTAGTCTTCACCTAAGTCTACGTACATTTCTTTTCGAGTTAAGAGATAATAGGAAATGCGTAACATGGCATGAGCGACCACAATTCCTGCTCGTTTCTTCCCTTTTCTTGATGCTGTCCGTCTATACAGTGCTCCGAGATAGTTTTTAGATCCTCTTACAGAATGAGCTGCTTCTGTTAATGCTGATCTCAAATACTTGTTTCCTTTTTTGGTTTTAGCTGATTTCCTTTTTCCCGCACTTTCGTTATGTCCAGGAACCAATCCTGCCCAAGAACACATATGAGCCGCACTTGGAAACTGATTCTTAATATCTGTTCCGATTTCAGATAAAATTTGCTCGGCCATTCTTGTAGCTATGCCAGGAATAGAATCAAGTCGTTCCACATCTTCTTGATTGACACTTACTCTTTCTGCCACTTCTTGATCGAGCATTTCTATTTGTTCAGTCAAAAAATCAATATGCTTTAAAATGGTTTTCAACATAAGACGTTGATGTGAATTGATGTATCCTTTTAAAGCTAGAGCAAGTTCATCTTTCTTCTTTTTCATGGAACGTCGAGCAAAGTTTGCAAGTTTTGTAGGATCATCTTCACCTTCGGCAATAGCGTTTAACATATCTCGTGCCGAAACACCTAAAACGTCTGAAACAACAGAACCTAGCTTAATATTTGCGCCCTCTAGCACTTTTTGAATGCGATTATGTTGTCTAGCACGTTCTTCAATGATACTCCGACGATACCGAACTAGTTCACGTAGTTCCCGTTGATCTCGGTTAGGAATGTAACTTGCTTTTAGAAGTCCATGGCTAAGAAGTTTGGCAATCCATTCGGCATCCTTCACATCGGTCTTGCGACCAGGAACTGCTTTCATATGTTGGGCATTCACAACTAGAAACTCAATATCTTCAGCTTCCAGCAAATTCACAATAGGTTTCCAATAGACACTAGTGCTCTCCATGGCAACGTGCGTACAGTTATACAGTTTAATCCAGTCAACCAACTGTATTAAGAAAATAGTTTTAGTAGAAAATGTTTGAATCTCCTTTCCTTCTGGTGTGATAATACATGCAGTTATATTGTCCTTATGAACATCCATACCACATGCTCTTTCAATGACTACATCCATTGAAAACATCCTTTCTACGGCTCTTATTATTGGAGGCTGGTGCAACAATCAGAATAGGATTAATCTACCATGTGTGCTTCCCGTAAGGGAGCGACAGTCAGTGGTGCACCGTGGTCGTTGGAGTCAGACTAACGGATGGGCTCTAAGGCACCATAGTTCATCGACCTTCCTCTCCCAGCCATAGAATCAGTATAGACAGTTTTTCACCATTTTCATTCTCTGTGGTGAAGCGCTGATTTTGCGCTTCATGGATGGCTAACGGGTGCTTTAGTAAAAAACGGACAGCAAAATACATGAGCTTGAAGATACATTTCCCAGCTCATTTTTTTATGTGCATTTTTATTTCCCTATGAAATAACATGAATAATCTTGGCACTAGAATGCGAAGTTTCTCAGTCTCAACTTATCGACGGTTTTCCAAGTTCCATGGACACTTGCCAAGATAAGCATTTGCTTTTTCTTGCTCAAATCGCTTTCCATTTTCCTATTGTTGAGAAATTGAAACCACACTAAATAAAGTTGTAAATACTTCGTAGAAACACCATTAAAACGACTTATCCATTTCTTTAAACGGGAATGGTAATTATTAATATTATTGAGGTGGTAGATGCCTTTCTTTACATATTCTTTCTTACTGCCGTTTATGATGACGTACTCCACATCGTTATTAGACGTATAAGATTTGTAAGAATTGTGAGCATCGGAAATAAGCAAGGTATGACTATTAAAATGCGATGTAAGGGTTGTATCAATTTGCTCCAATAGAATTCTACCTGAACCGACTCGCTTTGAAAGGGTTGTTTTGTTTCGGTCTCTAGCTACTAATACACAGAATTGTTCAATGGAAATACCTCTTTTTGTAGCAGGACCGCCACGTTTTCTTGGTTTACGGTTCGGAATAACACTTTGTCCTTTATGGCTTTCTAAGAAGTATGTTTCATTTACTTCTACTAGTCCTTCAAAAATACCGATACTTTTTTTGCGAGAGCAGACAATACTTTATGTCTCCAATAAAACGCGGTTACGTGAGTGATACCAATTTTTAAAGCTGTTTTACGAAGTGATAGACCATTTAACATACACTCAATAAATGAAATCCATGTGAAAACTTTCTCTCTCTCAATTCATCAATTAAAGATCCTTGTTGTGAAGTCGACGCCGAGAAATGGCGAGTTAGATAATCTAAAATAGATTCTTTGTCCCTATCGTTTAAAGAAAAAATATCAGCTATTATGTTCGCTAAAGTCATTTGAATTGCCCCTTTTGTAATTTATACAGTAAGGATCCCAAAAAAAGACTATGATTTGTTCAAAATAATCCAATAAATTTGATGTAGCTTTTTTAATAGACCAATTGAGACAAAAGTATATTCAACTATCTTCAGAAATAAGGCGCTTTCCTGTAAAAAAGGAACAGCGTTTATTTTTATTTTAGGGCCAAATTGAGAAGATCAATTCATTTTATTCAGTCATAATTTATGCATTAAATAGTTGGAAATTTTAGAGGGCTAATGATTAGTTGAAAGTTGTATTATATAGTAACTTCAATATTGTGAAAATATTGGAACTCCCCTTGTTTGAATTGGATTTGCCATGGTGCTGTTATATTATTAGCGATGTACTTATTTTTTAATAAGTTTATATCACTTATAGTTAGTAACGATCCTCTCTTTTTCATAATTTCGACAAAAAATAAAAACAAAATAGGCCATACTATACTTTTTTGATTGCAATTGAAACTTGAATCTTATAAGATACTTAACATAGTTAAGTTAAAGTGGTTTAATTAAAGTACTTTAACTTAATTACTAATGAAATAACGAATAGATATTTAGAAAGGAATTACAATATGAAATTTACAGAGTTTTTGAAGAGTAAAGGTGCCATAGGCTCTATATTTATGGGTGTTTTTTATGCAGTGTGTATGTTAGGAATCTTCTTGCCAGGTTATACAGCAATTCCTGGGAATATCGATCAATTACCGATTGCCATTATTAATGATGATGTAGGAGAATCTGGAGCTCAAATTACAGAGAGCTTAGTAGAACAACTCCCATTTGAGAATATAAAAACAAACATTTCTAATAAAGCGGCTTTAAAAAATTTAGAAGATAACGAATTAGCTTTAGTAATCCATATTCCAGAAACATTTTCAGCTGATTTACGAAATAGTGATGTATCATCAAGTATTGATTTCACTCTCAACGAAGCAGGAGCAACAGTTGTATCATCTTCTATGACACAAGTTGTTTCTCAAATTAACGAGCAATTAAGTGGGCAATTCTCACAACAAACAGCACAAGGTATTGTAATGAACTTTAATGTACCTGAAGATCAAGCAAAAGAAATGGCTGAGCTGATTGAAAACAGTTATGTAGGTAATGTTGTTAAAATTAATGACATTCCAGATGGTATGCATAACAATATGTTACCAATGTTTTTAACTATGTCCTTATATGTAGGGGCGATGATTGCAGCGATGCAATTAGTTGGTGCGTTTAAAGTAAATCGCGGGAGAGCTACGAAAACACGTTTATTCATTTATGTACAATTAACAGCAATCCTTATTGGTGTTATTGCTGGTTTAGCTTCAGCAGGTATAGCGTTTGGTATCAATGATTTAAGCGGAGATTTATTCTTCCAAATTTGGGGACAACAAATCCTGAATTATTGGGTATGCTTTAACTTCACAGCAATTGTAGTATTCTTAATTGGTGAAGCAGGTATGATCTTAAATATCCCAATATTGTTAGTTCAAACGATTGCTAATGGGGCAACGATTTCACGTGATATGATGTATGCACCTTATAAGTGGGCGAGCCATATTACACCGATGTATTATTCAGTGCAAGCTTACTTTGCGAATATTTTTGGTAGTACAAGTGTAAGCCCTTATTTGTTAGGGTTAGCTTTAGTTGGTATAGTAGCGATGTTAATTAACGTTGTTATCGTTTGGATCTTACACAAGCCACTGCCAGTAGTGGATTCAAGAGAATCTGCAAAAGTTTAAATTCTGCTGAAGTAAATGATTAGTTTTGATACAATAGAACTAATATTTGCCTAAGGAGCTGAAATGATGGCAATTCAAATTTTCATTCTGACTAAGCTTGTGGAAGAAAATAATTACCCTTATAAATTGAAAAAACAAATCTCAGAATTACAGCCTCTTGATACGATAAATGGTCTGACTGAAAGCAAGTTATATTACCATTTTGAATCATTGGCGAAGCAAGGCTTTATTGAGGCAAAAGAAATCATTAAAGAAGAGCATCGACCAGATAAACAAGTATTTGCAATCACTGAAAAAGGCCGAGAAGTATTACCGAAAAAAATTTATAAACTCTTTGAAAATGCAGACACAATCGGTAGTATGGTCATTGGTTTAGCTAATATGAAATATGTGGATCGTGATAAAGTCATCGGTATATTAGAAAAAAAGGTATACGAGATAAAAACGACTTGGGACAAGATGTCTAAATTTGACAGAAAACATTTTATGGAGCCAGGGCAAGAAATATTAGCAGACTTTATTGGGGATTATGCAAACTATAGAATAAACTCTTCAATACAGTATTTTGAGAGATTAATTAACCATATTCAAAAAGAGGAAATATAGGAAGAAGGCTATTTACAGAGGATTGTAAATAGCCTTCTTTTTATTATTTTCAAGTGATATTAACCTTTACCATCTCGATTACTTTGTAGTGCCTTTTGATTGTAACATTTTACTACTTTTATTTTACATTGAGGTTCAGTAAAAGTGGATTTTACTTCAATAATACTATGCGTTAGTTCTATAACAATCAGAAAAATGATCAAACTTTTTTATTATAACTAAACCGACATTTTCAATCGAAAAACCCATTTTGATCAATCTATTTTCAAAATGGATTTTTTCGTTTGTTACTATATAAAACTTCAAGTAATATTATTATTCCAACTTTATTCCAATACTTTATGTGCATTTAAAACACGGGTTGTTTCATCTTAAAAAAGTGCAATAATTTTATCGAGTATGCCCGTAATATCAAGGAATACGATGATAATGATTAGAGGGATAACGTACTTCATAATGAAGAACCAAATATTAAATGCAGAAGCTCCTAAACGAGAATGTTGCAATAGTTCTTCTCGTAAAGTACTTTTCTTAATCTTCAATGGTATGAATATAGAAATTAAGAACACGCCTAGTGGCATTAAAATATTACTAACTAAATAATCAGCTGAGTTAAAAATATTTTTGGAGAAGATTAAAATATCAGCAAATACGCTATAGGATAATGCTGAAGGAACACCTACTGCGAAAATTAAAACACCAATAAAATATGCATATTTTGTTCGTTGCTCTTCTTTACCTTTCACTAGAGAAGCGACAATTATTTCTAACATAGAAAAGGCAGAAGTCAATGTAGCGAATAAAAATAATGCTAAAAACCCTAATAAGAAAGCTTCACCAAAAATAATTTGATCAAAGACAGCAGGTAGTACAACAAATAATAATCCAGGGCCTTCAGCTGGTTCTAAACCTAGAGAGAATACAGCTGGGAAGATGGCTAATCCTGCTAATAAAGCAATGAATAAATTCATTGAAACAATTGAAATAGCCGGTTGGATTAAGCTTTCTTTTTTCGATAGATAGGAACTATACGTTACCATTACTGATACACCAACACTTAGGGAGAAGAAAGCTTGCCCCATCGCATACAGAATACTTTGAGATGTGATGCTCGAGAAATCAGGTGCTAAGTAGAATTTTACACCTTCCATTGCATTATCGAGTGTAAGTGAGCGAATGATTAGAACAAAAAATAGTATGAATAAAGCAGGCATCAAAATTTTACTTACTTTTTCAATTCCATTTTGAATCCCTTTTGCTACTACTAAAACAGTGATAACTAAAAACGCAAGTTGAGCTACAATAACCAAAGTAGGATTTCCAATCGTACTGTTAAAGATAGCCCCATAATCTGCACCCTCACTAATTATTCCACCAAACAAACCTTTGGCAAAATAAATAACAATCCAACCACCGATTACACTATAAAAAGATAGTAGCAGGAAGCAAGTAAATACTCCTAATTTTCCAATCCAATGCCAATTAGTATTAGGAGCTAAAGTGCGATAAGCACTAACTGCTTCTTTCTGAGTGCTTCTACCGATGATAAACTCTGCTAGCAACAACGGAAAACCTATAAACAAAGAAAATAAAATAAATAGAAGAAAGAATGCGCCTCCCCCACTGATGCCAGTTACATAAGGAAGCTTCCAAATCGCTCCTACTCCTATAGCTGACCCAGCTGCAGATAAAATAAAACCAATCTTCGATGACCATTGCTCTGATGTTTGAATGCTAATCAATCCAATCTTTTTTGGTATTTAGTGTCCTTTAAAATTAAAAGACAAAAAACCACGTCTCTATCTATAAAGATAGGGACGTGGCTGTTCACGCGGTACCACCCTAATTGGAAACAATTCATGTTTCCCACTTGTTAAAATAACGGTTTAATCCGTTTTCATACTACTTGTCCTAAGATGCAGTATAAAAAAGCTCGAAGAATGAAATTCACGCAGATCTTTGTATCAGTTTCCACCAACCACTGATTCTCTGCCAACAGGGAGATCTGGCTTAATATTTTCTTGTCATCACTCATTTGATATTTAGAATAATAAACGAAATTATAGTATGATAATACATCGAGGTCAAGTGCTTTTTCATGATTTAACCTTATAATGCAGCTGTACAAACTGTCCATAACGTATTGAATTAACCAATACTAAATCTATTTGGGGATTATTATCTTTAAATAAAGGAATGCCAGATCCTAAAATATGAGGTGTGACCGTAATAATGTATTCATCAATTAAATTTTCTTTGATAAAAGCATCGAGTATATCAGAGCCACCAACCATCCATATTTTAGCACCTTGTTGTACTTTTAACTTTTTGGTGAATGCTACAACATTTTCATTCACAAAATCTACGTATTCAGTTGAACCTTGCTCAGTTGTTGAGAAGACATAGTTTTTCTTGTCAGGATAAGGAAAAGCTTCTGCATGTTCCATAACGTAGTCATATGTTCTTTTTCCCATAATCGTCGTATCAATAGTGTCATACATTGCTGTATATCCATTATCACCTTCGCCTTCAACTTCTTCTAACCATTGTAAATCATCATCTTCCTTAGCAATGAATCCATCTAAACTAACACCAACATATAAAATAACTTCACGTGTCATAATTTTGTCCCCTTTTATTTTTAGAATAGCTCTTTTTGATAAAATTATAAGGTATAAACTATACTAACTCTAAAACATGACAAGAATTTTGGGAAGTTGTATAAATCGTATTTAAGAGATTGTCTCTTTTGAATACGATTTTTTTGTTCGGGATATTTTCCAAGGCTATATGAAAATTAATATCTGGCGCCTGGTTTTAAAATAATTCAGAAAATGTACGAATTGTGTGTGTCGTAGGTCAGTTTGATCAAATATTGTCAATATGTATACAAAGAAAGGTGATTTATTATGAGAAATGAAAAATTCAAGGACTTTAAGAGCGAGGGACATCATCGTGGTGAGCGTTACAGAGGAAGAGATAGTTCACATGGACCGAAAACATTTCGTCGAGGTAGGGAAATTGCTTTTTTAGAGAGGATGAATCTTAAACGTTCAACCATTATGGAACAGTTAGATAAACCAGAGTTTCAATCTATTCAACCAATTTTAGTCGGTGAGTTAAAAGCCATTGATATGGTAATCAACGAATTTGTTCAATTATTTGAGATACATGAGAATGAGGCAATGAATACACCCAACAATAATGAAGAAACTGAAAATCCGATGTCTGATAGTAAACAGTCTTTAGATAATAATGAGGAAGGAATTGAATTGAATGAAACAAATTAACAGCTATATTGATTCATTGTTTCATAATCAGGATGCACTTTTGGTGGAAGTCATTTCGTCCATTGAAGAAAACGGAATGCCTTCGATATCAGTATCTTCTTCCTCTGGAAAACTTCTAACTATGCTTATAGCAATTTCAGGGGCTAAAAATGTTCTTGAAATAGGTGCTCTTGGTGGCTATAGTGGAATTTGTCTTGCAAGAGGATTTGGTAGAGAAGGAAAATTAACTTCCCTTGAATTAGAAGAGAGATATGCAAAGTTAGCGCACAGCAATCTATCTAAAGCTGGCTTTGACGATCAAGTATCCTATATGACGGGAGCAGCTTTGCAAAGCCTTGAAAAACTAGTGGAGGATAAAAAGCGATTTGATTTTTTCTTTATTGACGCTGATAAAGATAATTATGAAAATTACCTAGAATATTGTATTAGGCTAGCAGATTCGGGTGCTTTAATAGTTACAGATAACGTACTTGCTGGGGGTAGTGTAGCAGACCAGGGGGCTAAACCTAAACGTTATACTGAATTAATGAAGAAATTCAATGAAACTGTGGCTAATCATCCTCAATTAGAATCTGTTATTATTCCAATCGGAAATGGGATGACTATTTCGAAAGTAAAGAAATAAAAAGAGGCAACGAGTGGCGTTAATCCTCTTTTGGGTTTAAAGAAACACATGATGCTTTTTTATAAGGATTATAAAAAATGATCAATCTTCTTTTAAAATGAAGTTTTTTCATTTATCATCAAATAAGGGTTAGTTATTTCTTTTTAGTCAAACTTTATCCCAAAGATACAATAATTGACCATTTATAAAGAATATTAACTGTTTTTGGTGAAGTTTGAATATTTGTAATAATGTTGCGTCTTTTAACTCCTTTAGATATGATTGTCTAAAGGGGTGTTTTTATGTCAAAAAGAAAAAGAACATCTAAAAAAAGAAAAGGTGGATAAGCACGGCCATAGTTAGGTATTAGAGCAGTTTATTAGCCTTGGTCAAAATTCAAGATGTTTCTTAGTTAGGTCGTTCAATAAGATTAAAAGGTATTAAGACAAGTAAATATCATTAGTTTTTATCAAATTTGGAACAAAACCATTCTTATTTAACTGAATTTTCCGTAGACTTGCATTTGCCGTTCGGCAGTGGTGTAACGCTCTTTTATTATTTGCTAGCTTAGAAACTATCATAGAATGCTAGTTTGTATAAACTATGGCCATGAAAATTTTCAATGTCAGGTGTTTTCGACATTACTATATATGGTGGTTGAATGAAATAATAAAAGACTTGTTTACTTATTATAAGGATACTTATTTAATACAGAGATTAGTAGTTTGGGGGAAGGCTATGTGGAAGATATTAAAGAACTTTTTTATTCTAGAGAAATCAAATAAAAAGAATATTTTTGGTTGTATTATTGTGGCAGTATTTGTTTTTGGTATGGTTTTATTTGTGAAAACCGAGGATTTAGGAAACTCGATAAAAGAACAATCAATCGAATATCAATCGCTGTCTTCCGCGTTGATTAAATTTCAAAATGTAGATGCTACTGATAATGGGAATGGAAGCGACATATATAAGAACTTAGTTCTCCAGCAACAAACTGTAGCGAAGAAACGTATGGCAATAAGGATGAATAAACCGGAGTTGTTTTTGGATACAGCGATAGACCTAGCGAATTTAAGAGATAAAGCATTTGATATGGAGGGATTTGATAATGTTGCGAGTTATCTACCTTCAAAAACAGAAAATCAATTGGAGAGTGTATTCTATCAATATGTAAAGAGAACAGGAATATCATTATCCACGAATTCTTTATCTTTCTTTCCATTTCTCGTTTATCTATTTGGTGTTTTAGGTTCGGTTTGGTTTATTTTCATGAGTATTTATACATGTGGGATCATGATAGAAGAATTTCAACATACGTCGTTAATTAAGGGTTATCCTATTACGTTTGATAAATACGTTATAGCTAAATGTATCTCGTCGTTGCTCATTGTAGGTGTATTTCTTCTGGAGTTATTTGTTTGCAGCTTGCCATTGGTTTATTTTAAGGGATTAGGGAACCCTTCCTATCCTATTGCAATCTTTGATGGTATTGTTGAGATTTATCCAATTTACAAATACCTAGGAGTATCTATCCTGTATATGATGGGTATATCCATTTTTACTATACTGCTATCAATTATTTTAAATGTTTTATTGAAGAATATGTATTTGACGCTGTTTTTGGAATTGTTATTGTATATTTTCCCTATGTTATTTCCTAGTTTGATGAATCTTGTTCCTTTTAATCCATTTAACTATTTTAATTTTACTAAAATACTGAGTGGGCAGACGCTCGACCTTGCAAATCCAGTCATTTTAAATAGTACATATGGATTGATATATATTGGAATAAGTATTGTCATAATGGTAGTCGCTGTAAAGTTATTTTTGACTACTGGGAAACTGAGAAAGATATAGGAGAGTGAGATAATGAGGGCGTATTTTAAGTTTGAATTCTTTCAATTTATGAGCAATAAGAAGAATATTGCTATTTATGTCATTCTACTTTTCTTCTCGTGTTATTATGCACTAAAACTGGCTCCAGCCTATAACCCTATTGAAAAAGCAGATGTAAGTGAAATGGAAGCACGGTATTTAACTAGAGAAGAATTTCTAAATAATGTTGTGATTGATGATGGGACACACTATTTAACGAGATTTGCTGTTGCGATATTCCCGGAATGGAATGAATATGATAAAGAAAGATTAGAAGCTATCAAACAGCACAATCTTAAAAAGTACGCAGAGGCTACATTTAAGTGGTATGAGTACTCTGATAACGTAATTTTTAACTGGGGAGGTGATATCCTATTCTACAATCCAGGGTATTACACGTATGGAAATAGTTATGCAAGAATGGACGGGCACTATGCGTATTTATATTCTGCAAGTCGTTACAAAGGGTATACAGAAGAGAAATCTCATTTAACTGTCAATGTTTTTGAGGAAAGGACTGCATTACAAACATTGCAACGTTTGTTACACGCGTACCTGCCTCTAATTTTCATTGTTAGCTGTATACTCCTTACAGTGGATATCGTGTTGAAGGATAGACGGAATCCAACATTATTGCAAGGTTTGCCACTTTCAGATTGGAGAAAGTTGATGGTTAAAGGAGGAGTTTCCTTACTGGGAAGCATCCTAGCAATTATCCCACTTTCCGTAGGTTTATTGATAATTGGGGCTCGAAATGGGTTTGGTGATTTTGAATTACCTGTTCCGATGTATAATTCTGGTGAAAAAATATTTTCAAATATAACGATGGGACAATATTTAATAGAAAACATGTTATTCATTGTTTTCTGGTCTTTATTCATCATTTCATTGCTACTACTTGTAAGTGTGACGTTAAAAAACGAGTTTTCAAATTTAGTAATTGGTTGCGTGTTTGTTATTGCTGAATTTTTTTACTATGTAAGAGGAATTGGTGTTTTTAGGGATGTTCATTGGTATCCAACGAGTTATGTTCAGGTAGGACAGATTATTTCTGGGTATCGGAACTTTCTTTATGGTTCCGAAGCACTCACATTTGGAGCTGGACTGTCCGTAATCGGATTATGTACATGTATTTTTCTGTTCTGCACTTTCTTAATCAGTAATCGAAGAAAGTTTAAGGTATTTTAGTTTCCTAGGGATGGAGGGAAGATATGATTGAATTAAAAAGTATTGGTGTCCAGTTTTCGGGTAGAGACATTTTAAAAGATGTTTCAGTGTTGTTCAATCGAGGAGAAATTATTGGTTTGGTGGCTCCTAATGGGACGGGGAAGTCAACGCTTATGAATGTCATCATGAATTATATCAATCCAAATAGCGGGAAAGTCATTTTAAATGATGCGTTAGAATATACAAATAAAAAGAATGAAGTGAAAATCCATCAACTGGTATCTATGATGCCCGATCAAAGTGACTTATACAATCAAATTTCGGGAAAAGAGCATTTAAAAATTTATTCGTCCATGTGGAAAAGTAATCCAAAATTGATTGATAGTACAATAAAGGAGCTTGGAATGGCGTCCTATATAAATAAGCACACAGGGACTTATTCCTTAGGTATGCGGCAAAGGCTTTGTTTTGCGATGCAAATTGTATCGGATACTCAAGTTATGTTAATGGACGAAGTGATGAATGGATTAGATCCAACTCATGTCGAGCTAATTTCGCAAATACTAGTTCAAAAGAAGTCGGAAGGAAAAACGATTATTGTAGCTTCTCACTTATTAGAAAACCTAGAAAAGTATGCGGATTACATTTTCTTTATCAAAAATGGAGAGTTACTACTTATTAATGACATTTCCCCAGGATTTGAAGAAAGAGAAATCACAACCGTTCGTGTAACAGAAATGACAGATAAGATAATAGAAAAGTTTTCAATTGAGTTTCCAGAAACAAACGTACGATCATTGCCAAATGGCGTTACTCTAATAGATGTCCGTGGATATGACTCAGGGAAATTAGGAAGTATTTTAGAATTTCTTAAAGAAAACCATCTAACGGCGTTTAGTTTTGGGAAAGTAACATTAAATGATTTGTATTCTATGTATTATCAAGAAGGATGAGGGTATATGAAAAATACCAATATAGATATATTTTCGGTTTGGATGCGGAGTCAGAAATAAGCAAACTTTTCTAGAGATATCATATCTATGCAACGACTAAAGGAACTCATTTTTGGTCAATCTTTATCCAAAAGGAGTTCCTTTTATAAACCTATTTAAATCAATATTTACAGAGTATATTTAATCAACTTTATTTCAAACAAGAGGTTATTCTATTGATTCATTTATAGTGGTATGAGCCTACTCTTGAATTTTTGCGTTGAATTTGATTGAACCATACTTGATCCTTTTCCTCTTGTTTTAAGGTGTTGACTATGGTTGATGAGCACCCGACGCATATTTTTGCTTGTGTAATTTTTCTGCATCGTTCACATGGTGCACCTAAGTTTGGGAAAGTTGTACTTTGTAATTTCCCTGCTTTTACCCATTTATAGAGCAAGTCGGATGAAACACCTGTTAATTCTACGACTTCATCATTTGTTAAGGTACGGTTATTTTTTCTTAGTAAAAAATGAAGTAATTCCGAAAAAATATCTTCTTCTCGTGCATCTATTTTTTTCCCGAACAGCTGAACCAAGCTTCTCGCCTCGCTTTTTTTAATTGATAATTTCTCCTGAGCTTTCATTCTTATTAATAGTATGTTCGTCATATTTATAGTTTTCCCAACGTTTACTTGTCAATTTTCGATATTTGTTGGAAACATTACGATTAGAGATCAATCGAGAGAAACCTTTTTTTGCTTCTGCAATATCACCGATTCGAAGGCTTAGTTCTGCATATAAATATTGAATCCGTTCCTCGCCCTCTTGATTTGATGCAAAAGACTTACTGTAAAAGTCTCTAGCGGAATACAGATAGTGCATTTCAGATTCAACTTCATTTTTTAATCGATAGAGCCACGCTATTTTTAACGCGAAATTTCCCATTAGCAGTGGCTCTTCCATAGATGCTCTTGAGACGAGGTAAGATAACTTATAACTTGCAATCGCATCGTCTATTGTACGTTCTTTACAAATGTTTATCGGTTTTTGTAGTTCTTTAATGTACAATTCATCAATTAATAGCATGAATGGTCCATACGTTCTAGTCATGGACTTGTGATAGGCATATCCACAATGAGGGCAGACGGCTACTTCATATAACAAGGGATTCAATCCTTCATAGATTGGCATGAAGTCTGTTTGTTCCTCGATTACTTTAAAGCGATTTGGACGTACTTTATATGTCGTAAAGTGTTTTTTGCAAAACTTACAATCTACGCTACTTTCGTAGTAATAAATATTAAAAGCCATATGAACCAACTCCTTTACATTGAATTTATCATCATTTCTTTTGCTCTATTAAAAATAATATATATTCGTTCAATATGTTTAATTACTTATAGTCTATTTTATCAATTATATGCTTTTCGGTATATACCTTTAGAATCATTAAGGAATCTATCCCTATTTAGAATTCAATGAGGACCTGGTACCTAACATTTATTGTAAACCCTTAAAGGAGCTAATTATTTGATTACCTTTATAGAAAACATGATTTAACTTTTTTATTAATATTCATTTCTAGCGCCATTTATTGTAGGCAACTTAAACTAACAAAGTGGAAAAGAAAACTTTCTAAAGGCGAAATGACAATGTATATAATTACTTCAATTGCACTTCCAATTTAGGGGTAATTTATTTCGTTCTTCTTTTGGGAACATAATTTCGGGTACCAGATTCTAACGCAATTCAGAATTCAATGAGAACCCGGTAACCAACACTGTAGAAATAAATTTTGATATTACAAAGGGGAGATAAGTCTTGTGGTATGGTTTATAAAGAGCACTGAATTATTTTGCGTTTTTTTGAAACTTACAAAAGAGGAGGTGGACAAATGGAACTAAATTTCCCTCATATGAAATTAGATAGTTTACCTAAATTAGATGTACCAATAAAAAAGATAACAAATTTAAATCTTTTTGATAACCACTTAATAACTATACCTGAGGAAATCTATACAATGAGCGGATTGGAAATTTTGAATATATCAGTTAATAAAATTAGTAAAATGCCCTCTGATATAAAGAATTTAAAAGAACTTAGAATGTTGGATGCAGGACATAATGAAATTGATGTTATACCTCCTGAAATAGGATCTCTTACTAATATGGAGGATTACTTGTATCTTCATAATAATAAGTTGAGAACAATTCCATCCGAAATCTCTAAGCTTATCAAAGTGAAATATTTAAATCTGAGTGATAATAAATTGAATGAACTACCAGATGAAATTGGGACTTTGAATAATCTTATAGAACTACGTGTAATGAATAATCAATTAAAAAAGATACCTGACAGTATTGGCAAGATAACAAACTTGAAAGAATTACATTTGAAAAAAAATCAAATCACAAACCTTCCGGAGAATTTAGGGGATTTGTTACTATTACGCGTTTTAGATATAGAAGACAATCAATTAAAAGATATACCTCGCTCGTTACATAAATGTAAAAAATTGAGACGGTTAAATTTGAGACATAATCAATTAACCACTTTACCTGAAGAGTTTGCACAATTGAAGAATTTATTAGAAATAGATCTAAGAAGTAATTATCTAGTTGAATTACCAAAGTCATTGTTAGAAATGGAAGGTTTAGAACGTCTAGACCTTCGATGGAATCATCAATTAAACATACCAAATTGGTTAAGTGAATTAGAACGAAAAGGTTGTATTGTTTATTTATAGATTATTTAACAATACCTATAAATAGCTGAATGAATAGTAAAGAGAAAGGTTCCTTTTTTGAAAACAAGCGGCCTATGTCAAATAGTTTTTTCGAATTTCAGTACCAACTTTAAAATTAAAGAATATAAAATGCTAGTTATTACGATCGTAGATTTGTTTGTTTCATTTATGATGTCCTTTAACATCCTTACTTATTTAAAACTGTATCTTCCCGAATGTCAGTTTATATTATAATATTAGTTCAGATGATGGAAAATATTACAATAGATAAATCAAGGAGGAGTCAATCATGTTTATACCTAAATATTACAAAGTAACGGATTTTGATGAAATTAGGAATTTTGTGCAAGAGAATTCATTTGGAACGATTGTTACAACGAAACAAGGTAAACCTATCGCGACTCATTTACCTTTGGGATTAAATAAAATAGGTGATGATTACTATATATCTGGACATATGGCTTATGGAAACCCTCAATGGAGAACGTTTGAAACTAGTGAGGACGTACTCGTTATGTTCCAGGGACCGCATGCTTACATCTCTTCTTCTTGGTATGAGCATGAAAATGTTCCAACATGGAATTATCAAGCGGTTCATATATATGGAGTAGCTAGCATTTTGAATGAAGAAGAGTTAAAACAAGAACTAACAACAATGCTATTAAAATATGAAAAACATCGTGATAATCCAGTTTTATGGGAAAAACTTTCTCCTCAAGTTTTAGAAAAAGAACTAAAAGGTATTGTTGGATTTAAAATTAAAGTGAAAGAAATTCAAGCTGCTTATAAATTGAGTCAAAATCGTAATGATAAGGATTATCTTAACATCATAGAAGAATTGCGTGAGGAAGAAGATATAAATTCTCAACAAATGGCAAAAGTGATGGAGAATAGATTAAGAAGTGAAGAATAATCGTTGTTGGGGAGGACACTGCAAAAGTGTCATTCTAATAAATGATTGATCCTGCGATATAGAGTGCAAAATGCAGGGGCACTTATTTTTAGGTGCCGGATTATAATGCAATTCTGAATTCAATGAGGAAAATACGAATAATAATGAAAGGATCATTCCATTTAGGAATGGTCTTCTTTCTTGATGTTGTTCATTTAAAAAAACTAAGTGGATTGACTGAACAAATGAGTATGGTTTCCCGTTCAGGGAAGAGTGCTTTACAGCATATCAATTTCCGGTCAAATGCAGTACCATTGCTACCAAGAAGAATGCAAATGCCAAGATTGCTGCGGATGAACGAAACACATCTAATCGTTCCCAACGTCTAATTAGCAATTTCCAATTGTTTGGTGGTGCATCAAATCGCCAATCTAGTATGCCTTTATTAATTGGGACAGTACCGATGAGTGTGATTAACATGAGGATGATCAAGGAAAATACTCCAGCCCATCGGAATCCGAGAACGAGCCCGGTACCATCAAAAAATAGCGTGGCAACCCCAAAAGCGATAGCAAGTAAAAAGGAAAGGTAGTGAAACTAAGGCGAAGGCGCAACGTGTTGCACTTGAGCTTTTTATTACTAAAGGATTTGAGGCGACATCGCTTCGCGAAATCGCCGAGCAACTCGGGATTAGTAAGGCTGCGCTATACTACCACTTTAAAAGTAAAGATGATATCGTCAAGTCCATCGTCTCTTCCCGAAGTAACGAGGTAGCAGAACTTCTAGCCTGGGTTCGTAACCAAGAGCCAGGTCCTGATCTAATGGAGTGTGCGGTGCTACGCTGGGTGGACTCTACAACTGTAGACAAGCTCCGAGGCATCCGCTTCGTAAATGCAAATCCTGCAGTTATGCGGAACATGAGCACCAATTCTGGTGGTGATATCGGTGAAAGTCTTAGAACAGTGGCGGAACTTGTTGCAGGTAAGGGCGCTAATCCCACACGGCAGTTGTTGGTGAGAATGGCATTCCTTAGTATCAACTCGGCAGTGATGGCTGCTGGCGGAACCCAATGTACGGACGAAGAAATCGTTGAAGCCTCAAGAGAAATGGCGCTAGCTTTTCTCAATCGTCTCCGAGAAATCTAATTTGATCATCTGGCTAGCTTTCAATGCCCAAGGGTGCCAGGTTTCGACACAATTCTGTATTCAATGAGAACCTGGTACCCTTCATTAACCTCGACCGTGATGGTTTATCTAGAAACTTCTTGAAATTCAATACTAACCAATTTTTCAGTTTTAGTAGTGTACTTAATTCTTACTAAAACGCCGAATTCGTTATTACCATCTTTTAACCAAAGCTTAAACTTTTCAATTGTTGAATCCTCTTTAGATTCTCTTCCTTCATGTAGGTAGTCAATAATATTTGCATTGGGATATTTTGATTGTGTCTCTTTTATTGCGAGTTTTCCCCACTTTGCATAGACGGGTATTTCTTGGTGGGTATGAGTATTAGTTGGGGTATGTGTCGCCGCTGAATGAACTGTTATTAAAATTCCAAGTGCAAGAAATGTTTTTCTTATAATTGATCTCATCTCCTTTTCTATAGGATGAGTCATCTGTTTAAAATCATGCTATATCTAGTGCGTTCTTTTATGAATTTTGGGTACCAGGTTCTAACTCATATTCAGTGAGAACCTGGTACCTAACATTCTTATTAAATTTATATATTTTTTGTTAATCTTCTACCGAAAACGGTTCGATAACTTTTTTGGTGTGTGAGGATAACACGATATTGGTAGAAGGGGTGCCATAGGTCATCGATGCATCAATAAATTTTTCTAAACTCTCAACGGAGTATGTTGCTATTTTTACGATATAGCTTATTTCTCCTGCTACTCGATAACATTCCAATACATCTGAGTGGCTATTACAAAAATTTGCTAATGCTTTACAGTCTTTGGATTCAAATAAAATAATGGCACAAATCGGACGATCCATTTTTATCAGGTCAACATAAGCGTGATATCCTTCAATTACTTTTTGCTCCTCCAGTTTACGCACTCTCTCAATCACTGCTGGAGAAGATAAATGAACAACTTCTGCCAATTCCTTCATGAAAATTTTGGCATTCAACTGCAATTCTTGTACAATTTTTTTGTCGATTTGATCCATATGTATTATCACCTTTTTTTATATAATAGATTAACCTTAATTCTTTATTATATAAAGTTAAATGGACAAATATCCTCTTTAATCTTATGTTATAAATCTCTTTATTCTAATAAAATGATGCATAAGGAGATGAATGACAATGAAAAAAATATTATTACTATTAGCTGATGGTTTTGAAGCGGTAGAAGCAAGTGTTTTTACAGATGTGCTAGGTTGGAATAAATGGGAAGGTGATGGTTCGACACAGGTCGTAGCAGTAGGGCTTCGCAATAAATTAACTTGCACGTGGAATTTTATTGTAGAACCTGAAAAAACAATTGATAACATTCAATTAGAGGAATTTGATGCGCTAGCGATTCCAGGAGGATTTGAAGAAGCAGGGTTTTATGAAGACGCATTTAGTGAGCCGTTTCTAAATGTGATTAGGCATTTTCATGAAAAGCAAAAACCAATCGCTAGTATCTGTGTTGCATCACTTGCTCTTGGTAAAAGTGGCATTCTTGAAGGTAGAAATGCCACTACCTACAACCATCCAACAAATATTAGAAAAGAGCAACTAAAGAATTTCGGAGTAAATATACAAGATGAGCGTATAGTTCGAGATGGACATATTATCACTTCATCAAACCCAGGTACGGCTTTTGATGTTGCCTTTTTATTACTGGAAATGCTGACATCTAAAGAGAATGTAAAGCATGTAAAAGACCTTATGGGATTTGTTTAAGGCAAAGAAAGTAATCGTTCCTTGTGTCACGAAGAATTAATTAAAAATGAAAGCCGATACTAAAGTTTTTTATTAGTGTCGGCTTTTGGTATTTATTGTACAATTACTATAAGAATATTCAGTATTCAAATATTTCACTAATGATCGGTATATTGAAAGGTGTGATGTTATATGAAAAATTTATCAAACATTTTAGAGGTATATCAATTTTGAGTGAACGTATCATCCCTCTATAAACTACGTAAGCTCAATGAAGGAGCATAATTTGGTTAAAGTATTCATTGGAATTAGTAAATTATCATTAGAATTAAGTGAGTATCACGATTTTAATTGGCTAAACGAAGTAGAAGTATTTGCTATCTTTGATCAGCAAGATTCAGGAAATATTAGTTTTGGAATAATAGAAAATGATGAGCGTTATTTCATTAAATACGCTGGTGCAAGAAATTTAGAATATACAGGAGATTTACAAGCAGCGATTAACCGCTTAAAAGAAGCAAGGAAATGTATATGGTCAAGAACTTCCATACACTTTGTACAAAAACATCCATACAACACTTTTTTATGTTATAAATTTTGTTGGAAATTGATTTTGAGACAAGAACATCCATACACTTTTACTAAACAAACACAAAAAAAATGTCTAATTCTACAGCAAATTTACTGAGTAATTAGACTAAAGATTAGCGTAATCCTTGGCAATAAACTTAATAAGATTAATTTAACTAATTGCTTATTTTTATCTCAAAGACTGTTTCTTCTTTTACTTCCCTATTATAGTTCCATGAAATTAAAATCAACTGTACAGCTACAAAAAAGCATGTACATATTTTAAAATCTTATTATTGTATTTATATACAATCTACATTGTGTTAGATATCTTGAACTAATACCTTTCGCATTTTTTTGTATAACAACGAACTAAATTTAGACATCACTTTTGTTCTTCTCACTCCCCTCTTGTAGTTACGTTACTTCGCTTTTTATACGAGATCTACGCCCTTCTCAAAATAATTGTTTAATGCTTAATAGTTCGAGCAAAATCTAAAGCATGCAAAGTTGAAACAATTAATGATTGATTATTTTTTTCTATTCTAAGCATTACCGCTTCTTGAAAGCATTTTATTGCTTCTTCTACTCTTTTTAATTCTAAAAGACATTTTCCTTTGTGTTGTAGAGCAAAATCTTTATATGAATTAGATGCACTTATAGTACTTTTAATCAGTGCCTCATCAAATATTTCTAATGATTTATCAAGTTTATTGTCATATTTTAAAGCCTCTCCAAGTCGAATTAGCGATATGATTTCTCTGTTGCAGTTTTTTTCATCAATTGAATACCGAAGGCTTAATTCTAAGTATCTTATTGCAATTTTGGGTTTATCATAAATCCTATAAAGATTCCCTAATGTTCCATAAAGAAAATATTTTTCCTCTTTACGATTTAATTTGTCTTCATTTATTAGTTCTAGTAGTTTTTCAGCTTTAATAATAACTTGTTTAATCTTAGAAGGATTAGAAGTTTTCTCGCGAAGATATTGGGATGGGTCAAAAAAAATATCATCCTTTATCAAAGAAAGTTCTTCCTTCAGATTAGTTAAATCCACAAGATTCCCCCCTAGATAGGAAATTCTATTCAACTGAATCAATTTCATAATTACCGTTTTTAAAAATGTTTAGAGTTGCCCCTAGATGATTTATATTTTTTTAGTATGGAATTTCCATTTATTTAGGCTGCTTGTAACGATTGTTGCTTCCTTCCTTGGTTAAATTGGAAGCATTATGAATTGACGTCACCAATTGGTAGTGCAACTTTGCTTTCTTTCCGGTTCGACGACGAACATTGTTGAGTCCAAAGAACTCTTTTAAGTGTGTATTCACAAGTTCGACAGCAGTACGTTCTTTGTATAGTTCTTCCCTTTTCTTGAACCTCTGGCTGGGAAGTTGTATTTCCGGATGTCCTTAGACTGCCTGATTTTATAAGTTTTTCGACAAAGTGAATCGTGATGTAAGGGACAGGTTGCACAATCTTTCGGTCATGTATTATTTGAGTGTTTGTATTTTGGATTGAAGCTATCGTATCGATAAGCATGTTTTAGGACACATATCGGTGTGAAATGCTCATCGTAACCGAAGAGTTCTCCTTCGTTCCTGCGATTATATGGGATTACAACTTGTAGGTTTTGCTTGTTCAATTGTTGATAGTTTGGCTCATAATCATAGCCGGCATCTAAAAGACCAGCGTTAAACTGGACTGGTACATCTCGCTCGATTTTCTCGAGTAATAGAATGGCAGCCTTTCCGTCGTTTAAATTACCAGACGTCATAAATCCCGCCAAGATAAATTGGCTATTCGTACTGACAGCTAAATGGGCTTTATAACCAAACCAAAACATGTTTTTTTCCCCACTGTTTTTCTTGATGCCCATTTAGGGTCGATTGGGGCTTCTTTGTACAGTGTTTCTGCAGACTCAGACAGTTGATGGACAATTTCCTTTTCATAATTTGAACGTGCTTCCTCTTCGGCTTGTTTATCTTTTAACCATTGTTCACGTTGCGCTTTTGGTTTTCGCACCCGCTTTTTAGGCGTTGGCTTTCCTTTCGGGTCTGTTGCACGATCTCGCTCTTCGAAATGAGTCGCACCGATGGCAATGTTTTCTTCTATAATATGTTCTTCTTCCATTGCAAGTAAAATGGGCTCGTCATGAATGCATGTCATCGCATCCGATTCACTAATGAGGGTAATCATTCGCAAATAAGAGGATTCAGATGGCAAAGTATCTGAATGTAGAAACCCGCAGTTCAAACGAAAAAAGGGATCATTCATCAGACGTTTTACAAGATATTTGATCATCCCAATTCGCTCCCCCACACGAGCGAGTAGACTATAGCGCCATAATTTAATTCTTTTGGGGCGCCTGCATTTGTCTGTTTCTTGAATAAAACCCAGATAGATTCTAGGTTTAACGTTGAAAAATGGCATTACACAGCTAGGCTCCTTTTCGTATAATTCATGGATGTCAAATAGACTTTGTTGTCGTACAATGGACATAAGGGCATCTCTCCTGTCTGTTGTGTTGGTGCGGTAACTTACATTATACAGGATTTGGGGAGGTGCTCTATTTTTATGTCTTGAAAGCCTTGGTATGCAAGGGAATAGAATTATGAAATTGACTCAACTATGTGTTTTTCCTTCTTCTAATGTAATTTCATGTTGTCTTAAAAGTTTGTCAAATATACATGTTCAAAATAATTTATTTAGTCAAGAAGTATAAAAGTGGATATACGTCAATATCTTAGACACCAAAAAGTTAAGTCCGCTTCAATACGGCATCCATTCATGGAGTGTCTCGTTCCCAGCTAAACCAGTCAAATGAAAGACCACACTGTACAACTTTGTAGGATACAAGACATACAACCCATGGATGTCGTCCTGAAAAATGTATAGGTTAGGGAAATTTGAAATCCAGGTTACCTCTACTAATCAAATTAATTCTTTAAGGTAGAGGTCTTCTAATTGTTCTCGCAGACAAAAGTATTTAATAAATCGGTATAATTCATTTATATTCTGAATATAAATGGTGTTGTGCAACTCCTCGTAAGTAAGTTTACTTTACCATTCAAGCAGTAATACTAATGATTAATAGACCAAAATTTAATTACTTAGCGGTGGAATGCATATCTTTTCAACCATGGGAAGGGGGTAAATGAAATTGACATCAATCCAACGTAAGGTAAAAAAATTGACACAAAGACTTGATCACATGGTTCCAGATGATGCACCAAACAAATAATATTAGTGGGTCAATATGATTTATTTCTAACTCATATTGACCCACTTTTACCCGTATTAAAACTTTTAAAATCAAAATCCAGTTAAAAGGAGATTCATATAATGATTTTACCAGGTCTTGTCGAATCGATTATCCCTGAAGGTTCATTTTTTGATGTAAATCAATATCAGGATGTGTTAAGTAAAAAAGAATATGGTGATTTTTTAACTCCATTTGTATTATTTGGTAACTTAATAGATATGAAGAATATTAACGATCAATTTCTTGGTCAAGTCAAAGGTAATATGATAAAAAATAAATACGACAAATATCTCATGTTAACTCAACTTCCTGATGAGGTGTGGGATAACTTGCCTATAAAATCTCACGAGCTTATTTCTCCAACTGAAGAACAAGAAAATGAATTGTCTCTAGCACTTAATCATTTATCTGAAAATTATCCTGTAGGTTATGAACTTTTCTCAAAATTTGCACGTACAATTGCTTGGGTTAGATTAAAAGATGAATTTAAAGGAAAAGACAGTCAAATTACCTCTTCCTCTTTTCCAATATTACCTTTGTGTATATTTGTTTCGGACAAGGCTCAGCATCACATCCCCCCAAATAGTGTAAGTAAAGAATCATCTTATCGTTTCCTAGCTGAGAACCTTTATCATGAGGCAGTTCATCAGGCTGTAAATATGAACCTTCTTATGTTTGATATTTTCGTAGATAATTATAATAGCCAAGATTCACCAAAAATAGAGATTCCCTGGAGATATAATCAAGTAAAACGTAATCAATATTGGGAATTGGATAGGACTTTTCATGCCACTGTTGTATATAGTCAAATGATAAGATATCGATTGAATCAAATAAATGACACTAAATTAAAAGTATTTGAACGAGTTGCATTTGAAGGTTCCATAATATCCGGTTTGGAAGCAGCCTCATATCTTAGTAAATCACTATTAAATTGTGAACAATACTTTACTGAAAAAGGTACTGAATTAATTAAAGATTTAGCCCTTGATATTGATTCTATAGGTAAAATTGTATTAGAAGCGCTTCCTGAAAATCCTATTAAATAATTTGACTTGCAAAATCAATCTCCAAAGGAGTGATTGACATTAAATCTAATAATTCTTTAACTAATAAAACAAAGCAGCTTAATCAATCTGTGTCAATTGGAGAAAAACTTGGTAAAAACTTTTATTTACTTTGGACAGGACAAACAGTCAGCATATTTGGTAATCAAATAACCATTATTGCTTTGCCCCTTGTGGCTATATACCAGTTACAAGCTAGCAACTTTATAGTTGGTTTATTAAGTGGAATTGCATTCCTGCCAAATTTTATAATTGGTCTCCAGGCTGGAGCATATGTAGATAGAATAAGTAAAAAAACAATAATGATGTACTGCCAATCCATAAGTGCTCTACTTTTACTCTTAATACCTCTAAGTGCGATTATTGGATTATTGAATCTATGGTTACTTTTTTTCATTGCATTCTTTACTGGATGTTGTTCTGTATTTTATCAAATCTCATATACTGCATACCTCCCAGAAATCGTAGATCCTAAACTGCTACCTAGTGGAAATGCGAAATTAGAAATTACAAAAGGTTCCGCACAAACAGCGGGACCAGGTATTGGCGGTTTTTTAGTAAATATTTTTAGTGCACCAATGGCAATTATTATTGATGCATTTAGCTTTATAATCTCCTTTATAACATTGATTTTCCTTCCGAAAGATAATGTTATAAAAAATGAAAAGAGTAAAAAATCCATTTGGCCAGACATTTATGAGGGTTTAGCTTTTACTTTAAAGCATCAATTACTTAGAACAATTCTAATAAGTTATAGCCTAAGTGTTATTTTTATTGGTTTGTTTCAATCTATATCAGTTCTTTATATGACGCGTTCACTCAACTTAACTGCAACCAATATTGGATTAATAATTGGACTAGGTAATATTGGATTTCTCTTCGGTGCTTTTATTTCCAAATATATTACAAACAAATTAGGCATCGGAAAATCAATCGTTATTTCATTGGGGCTGATAGCAATAGGCTTCTTAATAATTGGAACAGCTCCAGTATCTTTGGCACTACCTTGGCTCATGTTTGGACAATTTGTCCTAAGCACAGGTGTACCAATTTACAATGTTAATTTTATTAGTCTACGTCAAGCAATTACGCCACCTGCATTACTTGGTAGAGTAAGCTCAGTTTCTAGATTTTTTGGACGTGGATTTGTTCCAATAGGAGCATTTATGGGAGCAGGAGTAGCTGCTATTTATGATCCCCGTATTGCCGTAATTGTAGCGGGTGTTGGTGGGATACTTGCAATCTTGCCAGCATGTTTCTCGTTTGTAATTAGAATAAAATCTATAAATGATGCTCAAGAACACTCAAATAAATATCAATAGATAATTAACTGGATTGGAGATATAACAAATGGAAACTGAATTAAAGACCTTAGAACAATATAAACCAATCTACACAGAGAGTTTTGAAGAGGTTTGCACGAATTTAAAATTAATTAGTAGTAGACTTTACGAACTTTTACCGGATGTAACACTATCTCCCGATGAGCGCTTAGAAAGAATTGCACGTATAGTACCTTCAAGCTTACTATGCAGTGACCATCATAAGACCGCAAGGACTAAATTGAAAAAATTGCGTACTAGACTTGATGAATTAGTTCCAGATAGTACTTTGAGTTATTCTCAGAAACTTGAATATTTAGTTGATCTTGTTAATAACAGGATTCCAGATGATTTGTTATTATTCGAAAAACTTGAGAGCATTGGAGATAAAAGAAAATCCGATATTGGTAGATAAGTTATTTACCACAACTAAAGATTTTTAAATAAATAAGATAAAGTTTACAGCAAATATCTTAAATTAATATAATAAATTTTATATGCAAGGGGTTATAAATGCGAGGGTATAATAATACAATAAGTTTTGTTGCTACTGGTGATAGTTTCATAACACGAAGGCTACCAACTAAAGATGAATCATTTAAAAGCTTATCATCCTTGATTCATAGTGCTGACGTACGATTTACAAACTTAGAAGTAACTACTCATAAGTTTGAAGGAACCCCCTCAGCTGTCAGTGGAGGCACCTGGGCTATTGCTCATCCAGATGTATTAAAAGACTTGAAAGCATATGGCTTCAATATGATAGCGTGGGCGAATAATCATACCCTGGATTATTCTATTGATGGATTAACAGCTACTGAAAAATATTTAACTCAATATGAGTTTATACATGCGGGTGCTGGGAGTAACCTTGCATTTGCAAGTCAACCAAAATATTTTGAAACTTCTTCCGGCCGTGTAGCACTTATCTCAGTTACTTCAACCTTTCATGAATCATGGATCGCAGGTGAACAGCGACCTGATATGGTTGGCAGACCGGGTATTAATCCACTTCGCCATAATACCCTTCATGTTATCTCGAGAGATAACATGAGAAGTCTTCAAGAAATCGCGGACAAAGTGAATGTAAATGGATTTTATAATAAAGGGATAGAAGTGGGACTAATAAAAAAATTAAAAGATGGACGATTTCCTTTCGGAAGACTAATTTTTCAAGAAGGTGAACAAGAAGGTCGGTTTACAACTCCCAATAAAAAGGATCTTAACCGCATTTTAAAATCAATAAATGAAGCTAGAAGACAAGCTGACTATGTTTTAGTTAGCATTCATTCTCATGAAGTTAAAGGTGAAACGCTAGACGAACCTGCTGATTTTATAAAAACTTTTTCGAGAGCATGTATAGACGAGGGTGCTCATGCTATCATAGGTCACGGTCCACATGTATTACGTGGTATTGAAATCTATAAAGAGTGTCCAATTTTCTATAGTCTAGGTAATTTTATCTTTCAGAATGAAACAATATCAAATTTACCAGCGGACTTTTATGAAAAATACGGATTAGACCATTCACACAATGTTGCAGATGCTCTTGATGCGAGAAGTGACATGAATACACGAGGTTTTTCGGTGTACCCAGATGCCTGGATCAGTGTTCTACCAAAATGGACGATGAAAGATGGCAAATTATCAGAAATCACATTATACCCTATTGATTTAGGTCAAGAAATTCATCGCTATCAAAGAGGTTGGCCTGTCATTAGTAAAAACGAAGATATTTTACTGAAATTAAGCAATTTGTCTTCATCATTTAATACTTCAATAAAAATAGAAAATGGTATTGGTAAAGTCATGCTTTAATGAAGATATTTTAATTTGCTTAAGTGGTAGTATGAAACAATCCGGGATTCCATAATTATATAAAGTCCTTAAAGTAAGACATCATTGTATATCTTATTTTTAGGACTTTTAGTGATTAATTTATGATAAGAAAAAAATCAAAGGGAAAATCTGCAAAAATGTCGCGCTACCTCGTTAATTCAATAAGTTCAACAAAATAGCGTTAATCTTTTACTGATTCAACACTCAGATTTATTTCAACGGTTCCTCAAAAATTTTTTACCTAGGTTCAACTCGTTCGAAAACAGCCTTATCGACTTATCTTCTTTCTTCTTTGCTAGATATTCAGCCGTTTTTGCGTTAATCCTTCATGGATCTGTCATCTTGTTAGATTTAATATGTGGGTTCTGATAAACCGAGAACTGGCAGACTCATTGGTCACTATAAAAGTTCTCTATCCAAAAATTAATAGTCAGTTTTAACCATTAAATCTTTTCTCAAACATTGTATTTAAAAATCTTTTCTCTGGTGAAATATAACTCACATAGGTTTTTCTTTTATCAAAACAGCACGCACCAGGGACTTTTTCAAGTTTTGCCAATGTGTTTTTTAAGTGCATATATATATTGCGGTGATAAATTGTTGTTTTTTCAATTATTGACTCTTCAAAAAAAATTAAGTGCAACGGAATAACGTTTGGTAAAATATAGTTCCTTGATTTGTATTTATGAGGATTACTGACTAAATCTAAATTTTCATAAAAACGCTCCAATAACAAATACGGTAATAAGGCATTAAGTAAGTTTCTCAAACTATTTAAATCAAGCTTTTGATCGCTAGAACGATCAATCCCAAAAATGTTCTCTAATAAGTTTGCAAGATAATAACAGTAAGGTCCTACAGGAAAAAAGGTAAATCGTTGCTTGTTTCTTTCAAAGTTAAAAACATCGCTTTGTGGCGGTGAGCACCTTACTACCCTTGACAATTGTATATCTTCATACTCTTCTCTCCAGTAGGTAAAGGCTAAAGAAAATTTACAATAATCTTCACTTTCTTTAAGTTCGTTGTTTAAATGTATACATTTAGAATGGTTTTTGAGAAGATGCTTCTTAATATATCGTCTAACAGATTTATAAATATGCCGGGATTGTTCATAAATCTCGTAATATATGCAATCTTGCTCTAGGTGTCGGTTATGTGAACCCTCAATAAATTTATAAGTAAATAAATTTCCATAATTCTTCATCATTTGACGCGAAACTACTATGGATTGCGGTTTACGTTTTGAAATATGTTGCTTAGAAAAGGTGTCTGTATCTAAAGGAGCATCAAAATAATAACTATTTGCATAGCTCATCAAATTATGGGATGGCAACAAGTTAAATGCTTTGACTCTTTCCTCTGTATTATATCTAGAAGGGTATTTTACATCTGGTAGCTTCGGCTGTACTATATGTAAATCAAGAAACTTTAGTATATAAGGATCTTGTATCACATGTTCATTTTCCCAATTTTTATAAATAGCAGCAACATTTCTATTATTCATAATACTTTGTCCACATTGACATAAGTAAGAGGAGCGATCATCACTACATAGATCGTGTATAGAAAAAATTTTATTACATTTAAAACAAGTTTCTCTTAATTCCTCATTTGGATGGAATACACAGTTATTAAATAGCGTTAACTGATGAAATACACTGTGAAATCCTTTCTCCATACATTTCTGGCAATATGAGATGTTATTATTAGTTAAATACTCAACTTTTCCCCTACTACCTAATATTGGTTTAAACGTATCTATAGACTCAGACTTTTTCTCAAATAAATCTACACCTATAATTTCGAAGGCTTTACCCCTGTCTATTCCTATTAAACTTGTGAGACTTCTCAAATAATCTCCTGCATTTTTAACATTTTTTAATTTCTGTACATCCTCATTTCCGAAGATCTGTAGAATGTGGTTGTTCGACAATGCATTCGCAAATTTAAATCTTTCAAATATGCACCAAGTAGAAATATATTTAGTAACCCACTCTTTTTTCCACGTAAATCTATACTGATTCAATAAAAACTCCTCCGACTCCTAAATTAAGTAGTTAGTCGATATCTAACAATATTAGTTCTGATTGAATGTAACCTGAATTTATAATAGCTTGCTTAATTTGATTTTTTGTCAGAGTACTCAAGTTATCTCCTAGATATCCGAACTTTTTCATAATATATTCAATTGTTAGAGTAACGTACTGCATTGGAATTTCACGTTCACTCGGAAGTCCTTTCTCTAACTGAATTTGCATAAATACATCATAGAAATCATTAGCATAATTAACTAGTCTAAAGCCTTTTTTAAAATAATCTCTATAATAGAATTCGGTAAAGGATACACTTGAGCGCATTGGGAACTCTGTACCATCATCGTATTGATCAAGTAATATTTCAAAATCCTGAATATTGTTAAGTCCTCGGAACTGATAGCTGTCACTCATAAATCGACCTACAATTTGAAAGTCTTTGTTTTTAATAAACTTTTTTCTCCTATCAATTAAATCGTCATGACCTACCAAGATAGTTGTTAAAACTATTCCATATTCGTCTAATTCATTATAAACATCCATTAACCAATCATATTGAATAGCTGAAAGCTTTTGAGCATCATCAATGAATAGAACTAATTTATTTTGCTTAGATTTTTCCGCAACTTCTATAAAGAAATGTTTAAGACGTACTCGTTTCTCACTAGGGCGCCCCAATTCTGCAGCTGCATGTCCTACACCAGCCAATATATCTTCGAAAAAACTATTTTCTCTGGGACTCGTATATGTTCTACACCTAATATGAAACATCGGAATATTTTGTTGGATTTCATCCGGCAAAACTTTGATTAGATATGATATAGCACGAGTCTTCCCTAATCTGGGACGTCCGTGAATAATAGCGCCAGGAAATTTATTTCCGATCCAATTGCTAACTATATAGCATAATCGGTCAATTTCATTTGTAGCGATTAGATATTTCCCTGTTTCTATAGGATGCTTTCCTAAAGAAACCACTGGAATATCGTAATTCTCCATGTTTAAGCCTCCGTTCTAATAAGTAATTGATTTTCTTTTTTTCTTGCTTTTAAACTTTTCAGACCTTACTAATTCCTCGTAATGATCTAAATCCAGAGTGTCTTTTCTTAAAACTGGATTTTCATTATTTTCTAAGTTCAGGGAATCGCTTGATTCAACCAAATCATTGGTTGTTTGATTACGGATATTTTTAGATGACCTCTCTTCTAATATTAATTCATGAACCGTATCGTGACCGTTTAACAAATCATTACTTATTGTTGTTTGATCGCCTGTATTAGTTATAGCTTTTCTTTCGTCAATAACTGCTTGTTGCAAGTCCTGCTGCTCTTTTTTAACTCTGATTACCACTTTTTTCTTCTCTAATGTTATTGAATCGATATTATATCTCTTTTTATACCCTTTTACTTCAGCTAACAGGTTTCTAAGGTTCTTATTGTTAATAGCATTGATTTCTAAATATGCTTGGAACGCATCTAAGGGATCTTCACCTTCCGTGTAACTGAAATATCTTAATCGTTTGAATTTATTAATAGCGTCTCTGAACTTTAAACTATGAGGGGTTGCACCCCATTTGCTACTAGCGGTTAAAACTCCATATTCAGAGCCATCTTTTCTATAGGCTATAACTGTACGAAGATCATCAGTATTAACTAAAATAGTAATTTTTTCATTAATCATAGCAAAGTCTCTACTTAATTCCGGACTAGTGTAGCGAACGTTTTTATAATGAATATAGGGCCGTCTGCCTTGCTGAAGATTTCCCTTAATGCTACATACTTTAGAGATCGGAAACAGATTAATCTTATTTCTATCTTCGCTAGGAATTTGAGAGATTGTTACACCTTGCTCTAATCTACTCCCAAATATTTCTAATGGAGAAAATCCATAGTTGCTATCATGAGGTGCAGCATTGTAATTTGCTATGACAACATCACATAGCTCTACCAAAGAATCGATTGAAATAGAAAATTTAACTGCATTTTTCTCAGCATCATTACGTCTATTATCCATTACATTGCTACCTGTTGTAGATGGGAGACGATGGAAACCATTTTCTTCAAGAGTTTTAAATAGTCTTTCCACAATTGGTCTTCTTACAGGCACTGCTACAGGACCCATATTGATTGAACAGCCTATTTGTTTAATTAGGATATCTTTAACCTCTTTTGATAAATGTGATTTTGCATTGTCGTAGCAAACTTCATCCCAAACTGCATACTCAGCCTCAGAAAATTTATTGGATGGAAACCCTGCATTTTTTGCGTACTTCAAACCGGGAATTGAAAGTTCTTTAGGCTCCCAAGGTATAATTGCTGATTGAAAACATTTTTTAACATCTTCTTTTGAATACTCTTTATTCAAACTAAGGTGATAACCTATTACCGCTCTAGATGCAACATCGATAACGCTTAGTAGCCATACTCTATTTAGTATATCTATAATTTTCTCACCTTCAGGAGTTTGGTAAACGATAGCAAAAATAGCATCTATTTTATGACCATCGAATTCAACCCTTTCAAGTGGACGTATGATAGTTGAATTTGAACTAATAGTGTTGTTTGTATTATTTAACAGCATTGTCGCCTGTCCACCATTGTTTCTTGCTACTTCTCGAATATACTGATTTGAAATATCTTTAATAAATCTTTCTACAGATTTCCTTGCTAAGCTAGTTGTATTAAAAGGATACTCATTTGGTTTAATACCCATTTTCCTACACTCTTGTAAAAACTTCCTGTGCAAATTTTTAATGCTAATTTTCTGTTCTCTAGCGCTTGATTTCTTAGTATTTAAGTTGAAATATTCTTCTAGTAAAAAGGTCTTTAAATCAGGATGGATTTGCAGAAGCAACTGGAAGGACCCTGAATAATTTAATATCTCTTGATTGGTGTTTTGAAATGACTTACGAGAATAATTACCCACTTTAAAGTTTGGGATTAATCCCCTATATCCTATAATTTTATTAGTGTTATCGTATGTTATGCATCGATTAACAAAACGGTAAATTTCAGTTTTATTTAGTCCGGTCTCCTTTACAATGTCCGAAACAGATTTGTTGGTGTTAAAAAATAGATCGATTGCAAGCTTTCTCTTCCTAAAAAGTTGAAATTCATGTTCGCTCATCTCACCAGTGTAGACAGGTGACCATGTTGAAATATCCAAATCCTCTTCTGCGACTGACTTCTCAGAAAAATAATTACGCATTGTTCATCCACACCTCCGTAAATTTCCCTAAATGCTTTGCATCGATATTAGACTGTATTTTATTTGTTAATAAAAGTTTCATTAGCGTTGCATAAAAATTTTAATCATTTGTCAAAAGAGACGAAATACCCAACTTGTGTAGAAGTCGGAATATTCCGAACTATGTTTGATTTTAATTTTTAAAAAAAGTCAAAGCAGCTATAATTGGTAGCCCTTATCCACATTTTGTAAATTATTTATAATTTATACGAACTAGAAAATTGGATCATACGTTAAATCGTCTAAATGCTCCACCTCTCTTTCATCGAACTGTCTGACAATGTGCTGAAATTCTCTTTCCCAGTCGTACTTTTTACGCCCATTTGATGTTCTTGTGGGTGGTCTAAATAGAGCTTTTACAAATGCATTAAATGGCTTGAAAAGTAAGTTTTGAAGCGTTTCTTTTACATCTAAAAGAGGTCCTTCATGGTTTAATCTCAGTTGTAGTAAGACTTGTAAGCAATAGGTGATGAGCGCGATCCAAATTTGCGTGTACACGGCGTTTTGACTTTTTCCATAGAAGCTTTTGATTTTTAAGTGCTGCTTCATCCATTTGAAAAACGTTTCGATTTTCCAACGATAGCGATATAAATCGCCTACTTCTTTAGCGGATAAATCAAAACAATTAGTAAGAATGATGATGTCATTTTCTTCGCTATCTTTTGTTTGGATTAATCTCACAGGGTTTTGCATCTTGGTCCCATTTTGCTCATTGCCTAGAATGACTTCTTGATCCGAGAAGATATGATTTTCTACGTCTGGTATTTGTTCGTTGAGTACTTCGATTTTCGCATTTTTCTTAAGTCGCGTAATGAAGGGAATCCCTCGATCACAAAGCACATCATACTGTTGATAGTCTGTATAGCCTCTGTCAAACAGATGAATCGCATCGGAGTCAATATCAACTAACTTGTTCATTTGCGTGCGATCTGCGTGTTTTGCCGGTAGAATTACCGCCTGGTCTGGAAGAGTCACATCTTTTGTGACAACCACGCGCAAATGAAGTCGAACACCTGCTTTTGTTTTTCGAAACGTTGCCCAAGGATATTGACTTAGACTCATCGATATTGTAGAAGAATCAATGACAAGCAGCTTACGAATATCGCGAAGAATTGGTTCGTTACTTTTCATCTTCGACTGAATGGAAACGACGAGGTGACGAAAGACTTTTTCAAATATTGCCGGTGTTAGCAAGGATTGTTTACGTGAAAGCTGTGAATCACTGATGGCATCCATCTGAATAAACGTTTGAAATTCTTCCGTATCTTTGAGGTGTTTCGCTAACTTTTTCATCGATTTTTTTTCATTTACCTGTGCAATGATAAACAGCTGAAGAAACTTGTAAGCAGTCAACTTTTTAACGTAATGATCAAGATTTATAACGTTTATGATTTTGGAAAATGTTTTTTCATCTAATACATTTAGTAATTCATTTAGTGTGGATTTTGTGGTATCCTTATCCATGGTGAGCTCCTTTTAATTGGGATTTGGACAGAACTACCAAACCTAATTATAAGGAGTTTTTTTGTGGAATGGAATAACAAATAGTGTAATAATTTTAGATATAAAGACTCTTGATAAATGATGTTTTAATTTATTGCAATGTTAATGTAAAAGTTTACAAATACAGCTAAATACCTTGGAATACTCCAATTTCAAATTAATTGCAATATGCTGAATCTGCTGATGTTCCTCACCTATATGGTGTTCAATTTGCATTATTTCCATTTGATTATTGTTTAATCTTGAATTAGCTTGCTTAATCAATACTTTAAGATTCGACAACAAAATTGGATTAGACCTAATATTTCGTTCATTTCTAACCTCATGACTAATGTTATTGGCTTTACACCATAGCTGTTGTACATTTATTTGCTTAACAACTGATTCTTTTGATAAATCTTTTGAATACTTAACCTCAATAAAGGTTTCTTGCCCATCTTTATACCTAACCCACATATCAACTATCGAAGCCGATTTTTTATTATCTCCTAGTACTTCCATTTTCAATGGTTGCTCACAAAATGCCACCACATTAGCATCAGATTCTATAAGTAACCAATGTTCATATTCCAAATCACTAAATAGATATACCATTCGATTGATTTTATGACTAAAAGCCACCCATCTGTTATTTCCATATTTTTTGCTAGCGTCAACAATTAGAGGCTTATACAAAGTAAAACTCCCCTTTATATATTCAGAATTTTCAGATATTAAAGTGTATAGAAGTTCTTGTCCCCATTATACAAAGTATGGATGTTCTTGTCCAAAAATAGAGACAAGAACATCCATTCAAGAATGATTAAATTGTATTTATACCTAGTTATTTGTAAGATATAAAGTGAATGGAAGTTCTTGTCCATATACAGGAAAGTTTATCAACATATTGATCACCCATTATTAATTCATTTCATCGAAACATTTCAAACAGAACAAGGTTACGGATTGAAATTTAAATGGGTAGATGGACAATGTATGCACAATCATTGGGATTTTACTCCTTTTGAAAAGTACAATTCTCCGGATTCTCCTTTTGTTAAACTAAGAAAATTATCTTTACAAAAACGTATTTCTATATTGACTCAAATATATGAGTTTGCGGTTTTTGTAGAATCTAAAGGATATGTAATGGTTGATTTCTATGATGGTAGTATATTATATAATTTCACAAATGATGAATTACATATTTGTGATATAGACTTTTTTAAAAAAGCACCTGTTTTTAATGATATCGGGGAGGATTTTTGGGGTACTACTCGTCTTAAGGCACCTGAAGAATATCGATTAAACGCCGAAATTACATGTGCTACCAATGTATATACTTTAGCAGGATTAGCCTTTGCATTTATAGGAGGACGAAGTGAAAAGAGTTTCGAAAAGTGGGAAGCATCATTAAGTCAATATAATGTTTGCACAAAAGCATTTGAAAGTAATCCCTCCGATTGTTTTGAAACGATTAGTTCGTATTATCATCAATGGAATCAAGCACTTTTAATATAGTATTTGGAGCATAATTATTAAAGATTTGTTTCTCGAATTAAACAATGTAAAGGGACACTCTATTATTTTTAAATGCCAGGTTCTAACATAATTTCGAATTCAGTGGGAACCTGGTACTTAATATAAAAAACAACAGTAAATCAAATTAAATCGGAGATAGAGGATGGTCGAATATTGAAAGAGCGTACATTATTGTTTGATACAACCGAAGAGCCGGAATATCTTATGATAAAAGGTATGCACTACATGAAACAATATAACTATTCACTTGAAATTCCGGTTGATTAGGACACGATGCAGCGATATTTTTGGTTACTTAATCCCTTAAAAAGGATATTAGATATTCTTTGTGGAGTAGAATTTAATAATAAATGTAAATAAAAAGGAGAATCTTATGTGCCGAAATATTAGAACATTATTTAATTTTGACCCAACAGCTACCGCTGAAGAAATTCATGCAGCATCTCTTCAGTACGTCAGAAAGATAACGGGCTATAACAAGCCTTCAAAGGCGAACGAGGAGACATTTTATCGAGCAGTAAACGAGATAGCAATGGTTTCTAGAAATCTATTGGAAACGTTGGAAACCAGTGCCGTACCTCGCAATCGTGAGGTCGAGGCTGAGCGCGCTCGTACCAGAGCAGCTGAAAGATTTGGTGCGAATTAATGAGGGCTAAAGAGTAGAAAAGAGTTAAAGAAATTGTATTTATCCTTTCTATTCATAGTTACCTCTGTGTAATTGATTTTCAGGTACCAGGTTCTAACACATTTCCTAATTCAGTGGGAATCTGGTGTTTAGTATAAGAAAAGAATCCACTTTGAGAGAAACTACTCAAAATGGATTCTTTTATTTGTTAGTAAATAAGGAGTAATTACACCCTTTAGAACAAGCTTTATTCAAAAGGTATCACTTAAAAAGGATACTAGGAATGAATGTTGAATTATATAGAATAGAAAAAGATTAGGAGGAATCCATTTTGTTAGACTTTAAAACTACTGATTTATGCGACGATTATTCGAATGCCCTACAAATTAGCGACATTGCTTTCCGTTCTTTCGGAAAAAAGACACGTTTTTCGGGAGAAATTGAAACTGTAAGTGTGTATGAGGATAATGTGCTTCTCGTTGAAGCACTTGAAAGCGTCCAGGAAGGTTCTGTTATTGTCGTAGATGGTGGTGGTTCTAATCGATGCGCACTTTTCGGTGATCGTTTAGGGGCATTGCGCAATCAAGAAAGCTAGCAGGCGTTATTATTAATGGTTTCGTTAGAGATTCAGTTGAGCTTGCTAAAATGAATGTTGGCATTCTTGCGTTAGGAACACATCCGCTAAAAAGTAAAAAAGATGGCACTGGTGAGTGCAATAGCATACTTCACTTCGGTGGAGTCGATTGGAAGCCAGGAGAGTACGTTTATGTGGATGAGGACGGGGTTATTATTTCTAGAAAATCTCTTTTATAAATAATTTTCGGGTACTAAGTTCTAATACAATTTTGAATCCAGTGAGAACCTATTTTGTAATATAAGTGTATAGAATAGCGGCAGATATTTCTTTGAAATTAAAGCTACACAAGGATAATTTATTATTAATGCGGCATGAGAACAACAGAGACCTAGACAGTTTTCTAGGTCTCTGTTGTTTAGTTCTTTATAGAACGTATGTGTGGTATAGTTTGAACATAATAGATAAGTAGCTCAACGGAGGTTGGAAAACCCCTGTTCGAAGTTATAGCAAATCTCCATAAGAGAATCTGCTGTTTTTTGCGATAATGCAGATTTTGTAAATAAAAGAGAAGAGAGTGGATTACAAATGGCTGAACGATGCACATGGGTAATAGCAAAAGAACCTTTATATGTGGAATATCATGATAAAGAATGGGGAGTGCCTGTATTTGATGATAGACTGTTATTTGAAATGCTATGTCTAGAAGGAGCACAAGCGGGTCTAAGTTGGTGGACGATTTTACAAAAAAGAGAAAACTATCGAAAAGCGTTTGATAGTTTTGAAGCGGAAAAAATAATTCATTATACGGATGAAAAGCTGCAATTATTAAGGGAAGATATCGGTATTGTAAGAAATAAGTTAAAAATTCAAAGCGTCGTAACTAATGCTAAGGCATTTTTGAGAATGCAAAAAGAATACGGTTCATTTTCTAATTATATATGGAGCTTTGTAGATAACGAACCTATAGTTAATCATTGGGGGACGATGAAAGAGGTTCCTGTTTCAAATGAAATAAGCGATAAGATGAGCAAGCGGTTGAAAAAAGATGGATTTAAATTTGTAGGCGGTACTATTTGTTATTCCTATATGCAGGCTGTCGGGATGGTGAATGACCATACGTTGGAATGCTTTTGTCACCCTTCTCATATTAAAATCAAAAAATAAATTTTAGGGTTTAATGAGGACTTACTATGAAATATTGAATAATATAGAAACTTCGGGGTATAAATCGCATTTCGGTTCATACTCCGTTTTTTAATGATTTAAAACAAATACTCATACTTTTACGTTCGCAAATGCACCAATCTTCATTGTGCATACCAGTTCATATTCAGTTCATAAATATAGGTTATTATCCTCATATGAACAATTACATGAAAAAATATGAGGAGGAACGTCTTGGTGTAAGCAAGAGTAACATGCAAAAATCAGCCCTAAGACGGAGGGGATTCTCCGACATGGATTCATATTAAAAAGACCATATACAAATTAAAGTGATAAAAAGAGGGAGGAATTACAATGAGCAATGAGAATAGAAGTAAAATAACTCCAAACAATGGAGAGTGGGCTATTGAAGCACGTGGTCTTGTCAAAAAATTTGGAGACAATCGTGCTGTTGATGGTGTAGATCTGAACGTTCGTGCAGGTAGTATATACGGTGTGCTTGGTCCGAATGGGGCAGGTAAGACTACCACAATCAGAATGCTCGCGACTTTACTTAAAGCAGACGCAGGCTCAACGCGCATCTTTGGGCACGATGTAGTGAAGGAAGCGCATATCGTACGTCAATTAATTGGGGTTACTGGACAGTACGCTTCAGTAGATGAGTCACTCAGCGCTACGGAGAATCTAATCATCTTTTCACGACTACTAGGGCTTGGGCGTTCAGAGGCACGGAGCAAGGCAGGAGAGTTGTTGGAGGAATTTGGTTTAACAGAAGCAGCAAAGCGTCCGTTGAAAAATTTCTCAGGTGGTATGCGCCGCCGACTGGATTTGGCAGCAAGTCTCATTGCACAGCCGCCACTGATTTTCTTGGATGAACCGACTACTGGGCTAGATCCGCGAACACGCAATCAAATGTGGGATACAATTCGTCGATTAGTAAAGACCGGTTCAACTGTACTGTTAACAACGCAATACCTTCAAGAGGCAGATGAGCTGGCCGACCGAATAGCGGTTATTGATCATGGCAGAGTTGTCGCGGAAGGTACTGTAGATGAACTAAAAGCGTCAGTTGGTACTTCATCATTGCAATTGAGCATCCAAAATCCAAAGGACATTCAGATTGCTCGTCAGACTGTTGAACAGGTGCTTAAAGTGCAGTCAACTGTATCATCAGAAGTTGGGAAGATTATTGCCCCTATGGCGGATGCCGACCGAGTTACAGACCTTCTTATCGCCCTCCGCGGAGCAGGCGTTCAGTTGGCTGAGTTGAGTGTACAGAAACCGACCCTAGACGAGGTCTTTCTGTCAATCACTGGTCATGGTGTTGAAGAGGATGCATCTAAGATATCCAATGAATCCAACAAAGCAGGGGAGGTAAGAGCGTGAAAAGTACTTCAATTAAGCAAGTTGCCGGCCGTCAACTACGCAACAAAACGAGCTTCAGTCAGACAATACGTAATTCGCTAACAATGGCCTATCGAGGCTTGCTGAAGATTCGTCGTACACCTGAGCAATTATTCGATGTTACGCTTCAGCCTATCATTTTCACCCTAATGTTTACTTATATTTTTGGAGGGGCTATCTCCGGAGACGTGCAAAGCTATTTGCCGGTTATCATTCCCGGCATCCTCGTACAGACCGTAATCACGACTTCAATTGTCACCGGGGTTCAGTTGCGTGAGGATATGAATAAGGGAGTGTTCGACCGATTCAAGTCACTGCCTATCGCACGTATTGCTCCGTTAGCGGGAGCCCTATTGGCAGACACTATACGGTATACAATTGCGACCGTGCTAACTTTCACCATGGGGTATATCATGGGCTATCGACCTGACGGAGGTTTAGGTCACGTCGTTATCGCTGGGCTTCTTGTGATTGTGTGTGCTTGGGCTGTCAGTTGGATCTTTGCCTTCTTCGGTGTCATTGCGCGTACTGCTTCAAGTGTACAGGGTATTTCGATGATTGTACTGTTTCCACTGACGTTTCTTTCCAATGCTTTTGTGCCAGCGGAGACATTACCCCACTTTCTTCAGTGGTTTGTAAAAATCAACCCAATTTCGCATCTTGTCACTGCGGTTAGAGATCTTGCAAACTCTGGTACCATAGGTTGGGATCTGTTCGCCTCTCTTATTGGAGCTGCCGTCGTTGTAGCAATCTTTGCACCAATCACGGTACGTGCATATATGCGTCGTGCATAATGACATTCCAAATGAAATATTAATGGTAGAAACCAACGAAATTATAAAAATCACTCGAATTAAGACTTTTACTCTGCACAAAGTAAAACGAATCAGTCTTAACGACCGATTCGTTTTAGTCTCCTGTTGATAAATCATTTACTTCCTTGGTTTTTATTTCACTTTGTCCGGCATCATCTAAGTTCCATTTCAATGATTCTTTTAATTTGTTTAAAGAATCATCATTAGGAAAGAAGTACCATATATCTTTCTTTTCTTTCTTATCATAGAGCTTTTTATCATATCCCTCCAGATGTAACTGCTCTATTGGGGATGTTTTTATCTTTTGGTACATTTTAATAAACGCAAAATATTCTGAGGTTGGAATATTTGTTTTTACGTTATTACCAACATCTCTTATCATATCATCAATTTTTGTAATATTACTCAGGCTTGTGGCTTTATTTATAACCTCTTGCATAACTTGTTTTTGACGTGCATTTCGTCCCATATCGCCTTCTGGATCTTTTTTACGCATACGTACATAAGCCAGTGCTTCATTGCCATTTAAAAACATTGGGCCTTTTGTGTATGTTTTCCACTTCAAGCTTTCCGTAAGCTGAGCTTTAAATGTAAATGGTACATCTACATCGACCCCTCCTACTGTATCCACGATATCTTCAAATCCTTGAAAGTCAGTGGAAACATAAAAATCGATTGGAATATCTAATAATTTTTCCAACGTATTAATGGTGTAGTTCATTCCTCCAACAGAGTACGCATGATTTATTTTATCCTCATAGCCTAATTCTTCTATGTAAACTCTTGTGTCACGTGGGATACTAACTAACGATATTTTTTTTGTCTTAGGATTAACTGTTGCTAAAATCAGCGCATCTGACCGGCCGTTTTTTTCTCCCTCTTCATGTTCAATACCTGCTATTAATAGCGTAAATGGAGAGCCATCTGCTATCAGATTTACATGATTTTCATTTTCTGTTGAACCATCCAAAGGATCAAACATTTTGGATGTCGCTTTGCTCGTTTCAAGAGACAGATTAATTGCAAAAACGATAACGCCTGATAGGAGTAACATGGAAATTATAAGTACTGTATATAAAATTCTTCTTTTTTTCGTAGACTTAAGTTTGGTAAGTCGTGTTGGATCCATATTTTTCCCTACTTTACTTGTAAAATATGATATTACCAAATTATACATAATATTCTTACACTTGTACATGGAAAGTCACATACATGGAAATAGCAAAGCAGAATTTTCTAAATGGATTACCCAAAAAAACTCTTTTTTGTCTATGGCATATGTTATAGAAAATAGAAGAGAAGGGGAGTTGCAAAGTGAGGTTTATAAAGCGTTTTGGATTTAAAAAGCGCGATACATCCATTTATTTCATGGGAGCGGAAAGTCAAAAACAACAATTGGCCCAACGCGAAATTAAAAACGAAAAAGAAACCTATCAACAAATAGATGCTGAAAAATATTTTCGTCCATCCCGTCGTGCCATCTTGAATAATCGATTATTCGGCTATCAATTTTTCAATCCATATTATGATAAAACTTTTGATCAAATTGATCTTCCACCGTCTTTGATGGATACGCCGGAAAATATGCTCTTCAATTATTTTAGCATTTTACGGGAAGCTGAAAATCAAACAAACAAACTAATTGCAGGCTGCGGTACAGTAGGATGGGCGAGGATCCCATTCCCGATTGCGTACAATTTCTTCGCCAAAGTCTATAAACAAAAAGTGTCCTATTCAACCTATCTTTCTTCTTTCGAAGGCATCGGACATACGAATTTGATTAAATTATATAAACTTCCCAATCAAAATAGCGACCAACCTATTCGATTTTTCATCGAACTTGAAACGATTAACGGGACAGAGAAAGGCGTATCCGCTTTCGAATATCATTACGGTACTGTTTCAATTCTAAAGGAAGAGGATAATTACAAAATAGATAATATCGAGTTGATCGGCGAAGATTTTCTATGCGCTGCATATCACGGCTGGCGTCAACAAGGAGAAGATGTAGTAGATATTGAATATGGGAATTGGTGCAAACTAATTAAAAAAAGATTGCCTACAAAAATGGATGGTTACGTGAAAATCATTGATATAATCGGTACGGATGGCAACGATTATCGATTCATCTTCGTCCAATTAACGAACGATACCGATGTGCTAATCTCCCAATTAATTCGAAGGAATCAAGGGGAATGGGAAGAGACAAAAATAGATCCAACCAAATGTACGTGAAAACAATAACAAAGAATCATTGAGAACTTTGTAAGTAAGAAATGTGCGATTCAAGTTACTTAAAACTTTATTTGAAAGAAGTGAAGAAATTGAAAGTGATTGACGAGCTAGTAGATGCTTATTTACAGGGAGATAACGAAATATTATATGTCTTGAATTGCCAAACAGGAGAAATCCTTTTGGATGCAGATGAATCTCTAACGGGAGAACCTGGGATTGATTGGGATGATGAAGAAGCTACTGAATTTCTAGTTGAGATTCCCCAAATATCATCTAACGAAGCTTATGATGTAATGGTCCAATTCACTAATAAACAAAATGCGGATCATGTGGTTAGATTACTGGATATACTTAATGGAAGAAAGCCTTTTCGATTTTTCAAGGAGAAAGTAAACGAATTGGGAATCGAGGAGCAATGGCATGCTTTTGAATACGAATGTGCAAAAAGTAGAATGGAGGAGTGGTTAGAAGGTTACGCCAAAAATCTAACCTAGGTGCGATCAATCTAGGGTGCCTGATTCCAAACCAATTCAGAATACAATGAGAACCTGACACCTAGTGTTATACAAAAGAATTAACCTAAATCAGGGAGTGTCATGTAAGTGAAAATCCAAATAATTGGCGGCTCCGGTACTGGCAAAAGCACCTTAGCAAGGTTTATCAGTGAAAAAGAAAATATTAAATGGATTGATACGAATAATTATCTTTGGACAGACGATTCCTTTAAGGAAAATAATCCGGTTGAAAAACGTGTAGAAATGCATCGAAAAGACATGGAATCTGGCACTAGCTATGTGGTTTCTGGCTCCGTCTTTTCATGGTGTTCTGAAGGTTTTATTGCCGTGATGTTTTAGTTTTTCTTTTTCTCGATGAAGCAGTACGTATGGAACGATTACGGAACAGAGAAATGGACCGTGGGATGTGGCTTGGCGAAAATGGAAAATACACGAATGACTTTTTAGAGTGGTGTAAAACGTATTTGACGGAAGAGGATAAAAACATGGCTGGAACTTATGCGGAACAATCCTATCAAATGAAGTTATCAATTAGTCCTGTTTTGATGCTTAATAGTTCTCGACCTGTTGAAGAGCTCTATGCTGAAATTATAAGTCGATTAAATCAGTAATTATGCAGCAAAAAAACCAAGAAGATAGCTCCAAAAAACGAAGCTGTATCCCTTGGGCTTTTGCAGTTACATGATATAAAAAACAATTAAAATGCCCAGTCTCCATTACGGAAGATTGGAACGATGGTGCCATCTGGTTTGATGCCATCAATATCCATCTTGTCAGATCCAATCATGAAATCCACATGAACAATGGAAGTGTTCATACCATTTTTTAATAATTCTTCTTGACTCATTTTCGTCCCGCCTTGAATCGTAGTAGGGTAAGCTGCGCCGATTGCTAAGTGATTGGATGCATTTTCGTCAAATAGTGTGTTAAAGAAAGTAACACCCGATTGAGAGATAGGAGACGGATCTGGAACAAGCGCTACTTCACCTAGTCCTGTCCCACCTTCATTGTCAAAAACTAATTTTTTAATTGTTTCATCTCCTTTTTCAGCAGAGATATCTACAATTTTGCCATCTTTAAAATGCACTTCGATGCCTTCAATTAGTGTACCGGCATAGCTTAGTGGTTTTGTGCTGCGTACTACACCTTCCATACGATGTGTATCTGGAGCAGTGAAGACTTCCTCGGTAGGCATGTTGGCAATAAACTCTTCCCCTTTAGGATTATAACTTTCAGCACAAGCCCAAATATGGTTCTTCGGTAAACCTAAAGTTAAATCAGTACCCGGCGCAGTATAGTGTAAAGCATCGAACTGTGCTTCATTCAATTTTGCTGCTTTTTCATTCAAAATTTTCTTATGTTCGTCCCAGGCAGCAATTGGATCTTCTGCATAGACACGACTAGATTTGAAGATTTGGTCCCATAATGCATCGACTTGTTCTTCGGAAATTTCCAAGTCAGGGAATACTTGTGCAGCCCAACCAGCTCCAGCAGCAGCGGCAACAGTCCATTTTAAATCGTCATTTTGAGTTGCCTTGCGTTGCGCTTGGAACGCCTTTCCAGCTACATTTTGGTATGCCGCAATTTTAGCCGGATCAACTTCATTTAGTAAGCCTGGATCACTGGACACAATAGAAAGACGGCTCACGCGATGGTTTAATACATGGTCTTCGGATTCTTGAATTTCATAATCAGGAATGTCGGTCAACACTTCTATAGGTTGGTGTAAATAATGTAGTTTACTAATTTCGTCATCGGACCATTTGATAATGACCTTTTCAGCACCTAAACCATAAGCCTCTTTCGTGATTAACTGAGCTAATGGAGCTTGATCCACGGTAATGGTCATTTTTACCCAATCACCTGGTTGAACATTGATTCCTTTTGCAACTAATAGTTTTGCATATTTTTGTAAATTCTCTTCAAAGTTAGTTAACATTATTATTCCTCCAATATTTTGTCTTTCTTAATTATTCTAGCATGCTTAAACAGAAACATGTTTATATAAAGGAAGAAAAGTTTCTGATAATTTCCATATCCATAAGTTGCACCCAATATACCCAATAGCTATGATAGAGAAGAGAATCTATTTAAAAACAGGAGTGATATGTGTGTATCGTAAAGTAGAGGATTTTATAGAAGATTGGACAACCTCGGCAGAAGGAACATTAAATGTTTTCAAAGCGATGACAAATGATAAGTTAGACCAAGCAATTGTTGAAGGACATAATACGCTTGGTTGGTTAGCTTGGCATTTAGTTGGTGCTGCAGGAGCGTTTGGTCATTTTGCAGGCTTAGAAATTCCTGGACCTGGACGAGATCAGGCAATGCCAACAGATGTATCAGAGATTGTAAAGGCTTATGAAAAGGCTGTCGATGCATATAAAACAGAGGCGGCTAAGCTGACAGATGAAATGTTGCTGGAAGAAATAGCTGGATTTGTTGGGCCAATAGCACGTGGAAAATTTTTACGCGGCTTAATTGACCATCAAACACATCACCGCGGTCAAATGACAGTATTACTACGTCAAGCAGATCTAAAAGTACCTGGCGTTATGGGTCCAACAAAAGAAATGCAATAATTTATGGTGCCAGGTTCTAACACAATTGGAGTATGAATGAGGAACAGCGCATACATTGCATAAAATGCAAACGGTGAATGGAAAAATAAATTAGTCTATTGTAATAAATAATTCAGTTTACTCACTACAAATGAATAGAAAAAATTCAAACACCTCTCTGCTGTTAATTGGAGAGGTGTTTAATATTGTCTAAATACTTGATAAAGTGAATGGCCATTTTTGTAACTATTGCAGGGATTCTAAATTAGAAAGGAAAAATTATTTTCTGAATTTTGTGTTGACTTCAAGTTCCTCAACTATTAATCTATAATCATATTACTGATTATGTTATTATCGTTTTTAAAGTGTTATATATAGATTTATATTATTGAATTTGAGGGGGTATGATGTTTGTATAATCCACAAGTAGAAACAATGACGCGGAATGAAATGGAATCTCTTCAGTTTGAACGGCTTAGCAATACGGTTAGGAACGTTTATGAAAATGTAGCATTTTATCGTAAGAAATTCGAAGAGCTTGGGATTACTCCGGACGATATTCAAAGTTTAGAAGATCTATCAAAGTTACCATTTACGTTAAAACAGGACTTGCGGGATCAGTATCCATTCGGTTTATTCGCAGTACCACAAGAAGAGGTAGTTCGAATACACGGATCTTCTGGAACGAGCGGTAAACCTACAGTCGTTGGATATACAGCAAAAGATATAGACATGTGGGCTGAAGTTGTAGCGCGTTCAATTGTGGCTGCAGGTGGAAAAAAGTCAGACATTTTCCATAATGCATATGGCTACGGTTTGTTTACAGGAGGAATCGGACTTCATTACGGGGCGGAAGTGCTTGGAGCAGCGGTTGTACCTATGTCTGGAGGAAATACGGAAAGACAGATTACGTTGATAGAAGATTTTAAACCAAGAGGTATATGCGGAACGCCTTCTTACATGTTGAATATAGCGGAGAAAATGAAAGAAAGAGGTATGGATCCGAGGCAATCGTCCATGGAGTATGGAATTTTCGGAGCAGAGCCATGGTCAGAAGAAATGCGAGAGAAACTTGAGCAAACGTTCGATTTGAAAGCAATTGATATATATGGATTAAGTGAAATCATTGGACCAGGTGTCTCCGTTGAATGTCACGAAGCACAAAGTGGCTTACATGTGCAGGAAGATCACTTTTACATTGAAGTTATTAATCCTGAAACGCTAGAACCTGTTGCTGATGGGGAAGAAGGGGAACTAGTTTTTACAAGTTTAACAAAGGAAGCACTTCCAATTATTCGATATCGCACAGGTGATATCTCATCCATCACACGTGAGAAGTGCAAATGCGGCAGAACAACAACGAGAATGTCGCGAGTAAAAGGTCGCACAGATGACATGATGATTATTCGCGGGGTAAATGTCTTTCCGTCGGAAGTAGAACGGGTTCTTCTACAGGTAGAAAATTTAGTGCCACATTATCAAATACATTTAATAAGAAAAGACGCAATGGACAGTGCAGAGCTTCATGTAGAAATTGATAACATTTTATATGAAACGATTGCTGGTGATTTGAGTGATTCGAGGATAATTCAATTGCAAAGAAAAGTTCAAAATTTGATGAAATCGACCTGTTTAGTGTCTATGGACATCGTTTTCAATCGCCCTAAAACAATACCAAGATCAGAAGGAAAAGCGATTCGTGTTGTAGATAACAGAGATCAAAAGGTAATTGGAGTATAAGCCCATTTAGAAGGAGGAATTGAATTTGTCTCACAACAACGAAGTTTTTGATGTAACCATAATCGGAGGAGGGCCCGTTGGCTTATTCACTGCTTTTTATGCAGGCCTTCGAAATATGTCTTGCAAAATTATCGAAAGCCTCCCGCAGCTTGGAGGACAACTATCAGCATTATACCCGGAAAAGTATATTTACGATGTTGCGGGTTTCCCAAAAATAACAGCACAACAACTCGTAGATAGATTAAAGGAACAAATGACTCAATTTGAACAAACAGTTTGTTTAAATGAAGCGATGGAAGAGATAGAAAGACAGCCAGACAATTCTTTTAAACTTACGACTAATAAAGAGTCCCATTTTACTAAAACAATCATTATTACAGCTGGAAATGGTGCATTCCAACCGAAGAAGCTGGATCTTCCAAATGCCGCTAGATTCGAAGAAAGCAATCTGCATTATTTTATCAATGATTTACAGCAATTTGCAGGGAAAAAAGTACAACTATTTGGTGGTGGAGATTCTGCAGTGGATTGGGCTCTTATGCTGGAGACAGTTGCAGAAAAAGTAACGTTAGCACATCGCCGTGATAAATTCCGCGCGCATGAACATACAGTGGAAACGTTGATGACTTCTACTGTCGATGTACTGACTCCATTCGTTCCCGCGGAGTTTATTGGAAAAGATAAAATTACGCATGTCGTGTTAAATGAAGTAAAAGGTACAGAAATGAAGGTCATTGACGTGGACGATGTCATTGTCAATTATGGTTTCGTATCTTCTCTTGGTCCAATCAAAAATTGGGGATTTAATCTGGAGAAAAACAGCATTGTCGTCAATTCAAAAATGGAAACGAATATTCCAGGAATATATGCTGCGGGTGATATTTGCACATATGAAGGAAAAGTAAAGTTGATCGCGAGCGGATTTGGCGAAGCACCAACAGCGATTAGTAATGCAAAGGTATATATTGACCCAGCATCAAAAGTACAGCCGATTCACAGCACAAGTGTTATGGATAAACCTGAGAAAGAGACGGAAAATGTAGTATAACTTTTTAGAAGAACCGTTGAATGGATGCCAGAGTAGTTCTACCATTCCACATTAAATTATCAGAATTAACTTGCAACTTATATAACATCATAATATAATGACGTTATGAAATTGTTATACTTCGTAACAGCAATGCATAACTTAAATAAAGGGGGGGTTACATATGTCGAGTGAACACAATTCCGCGGAAGAAAGACAATTGGCTCATTTCATGCAGCGTATTAAAGCTGGCGACAAGATTGAAGCAGATGATTGGATGCCGGAAGAATACAGGATCACATTGATTAAATTAATTTCCATGCACGGGATAAGTGAAATAATGGGAGCACTACCTGAGAAAGAATGGGTGCCTAAAGCTCCTTCCCTTTCTCGGAAGCTTGGCATTATGGCGAAGGTGCAGGATGAAATGGGACACGGTCAATTGCTTCTTCGCGTAACGGAAGACTTACTTTTACCCTATGGAAAAAATCGTGGGGATTTAATGCAAGATCTATTCAAAGGTGACTTGAAATTCCATAATGTTTTCCATATGGAAACGAAAACATGGGCGGATGCAGGCATCATTGGCTGGCTTGTTGATGGAGCTGCTATCATTACACAAACCAATATGCTCGGAGCCTCATATGGACCATACGCGAGAGCGTTACAGCGCATTTGTGCAGAAGAAGTGTTTCATGCACAGCATGGTGAGTCGATCATCATGGCCCTTGCGGAAGGAACAGAAGAGCAAAAAGCGATGATTCAAGAATCTCTGAATCGTTGGTGGGAAGCCCTTCTCATGTTCTTTGGACCTGCAAGCAAAGAAACGACAGGTTCTTCGAAACAAGATTTAACGATTAAATATAAAATTCGAACGAAAACAAACGAAGACTTCAGGCAAATCTTTTTTGACAAATATATTCCACGTATTATATCACTTGGATTGACAATTCCGGATTCCACTCTCCATTTCGACGAAGAAAGTAAACTATGGTCGTATAAACAACCGGATTGGAATGAATTCAAGAAAATTATTAAAAACGGAGGACCACGTTCACAAGCACGCCTGAACTTACGCCGATCTTCGTACGAAAATAATGCATGGGTGCGCGATGCACTAAGTGTGGCGGTCAATTAGAGGAAGGAGTCAGGATAAATGGCGGATGAAAAAACATTTTATCAAGAATATGAAGTTTTTAGCAAGCGAACGCCAAGCTCTGCATTCCAACACCAATTTAGCTTACTAGCTCCAAATGAAGACATGGCCTTTATTTTGGCACAGGAGAATTTCATGCGCCGCGAACCGGTTGCTGACATTTGGATTGTGAATCGAAAGAATATCCGAAAGATGGATGCGGAAGAGAAGTTAACACTAAGCAGACTTGACAATAAAGATTATCGTACGACAAAAGGCTACGGCTATTTAAAGAAAAAATGGCGTCAATACGAGCAGCAAGTTCTGGATGAAAAAGAGATTCTGTCATGGGGAGGGGAACGTAAATGACCGAAAAAGATTCTATCATGAGTCCGGAGTATAAAAAAGCAATAACGAACTTATTATTCCAACTGGCTGATGATGATTTTTTGTATGCCTACAGAGGATCTGAATGGCTCGGACTTGCTCCTCATATTGAGGAAGACGTTGCATCTTCTTCCATTAGCCAAGACAGTATGGGTCATGCAGCCATGTATTATAAACTTCTAGAAGATTTGGAAGTGGGTAATGCCGATGACCTTGCCCATTTACGCCTGGTAAAGGAAAGAAGAAACAGCGTTTTGACGGAGCGAGTAAACGGGGAAGGTTATTATATGGAAACACCCCAATATGATTGGGCCTATCAAGTTGTAAGGAGTTATTTTTACACCCAAGCGAAAAAAGTGAAAGTTGATTCGCTTAGTGAAAGCTCTTATAGCCCAATTGCAGAAGTGGCTGTAAAAGTGAAAATGGAACTTTATTATCATAGATTGCACTGGGAAACTTGGTTTAAACAATTATTAAGCTCTACGGATGTTGCAAAGAAGAAAATGAACGATGCAATAGAACTTGTAATGGGAGACTTTGGAGATGTATTTTCTTATGGAAACCAAAAACAAGTAATTGAAACAAGTAGATTAATAGCTAGTGAAGAAATGTTGAAAGAAAAATGGAGAGTAAGTATTGAACCAGTATTCAGAGCTCTTCAAATGGAAGTGCCTACAATTCCGGATAGACCTACCAAAAATGGACGGAACGGCGAACATACGAAAGACTTGGATGAAGCATTACTTACACTATCTGAAGTTTACAAATTTGACCCAGTAGCAACCTGGTAATCCGAAAATGGAAAGAGGTGAGCTGAATGACTGCATCTGTAGACGTTTCTGTCGGGCGTGTATTGGAAGTACTTAAAAGCGTAAATGATCCAGAAATTGATTCTATCAGCATAATTGATCTTGGTATGGTGGGGGAAGTCACTACGGAAGGAAATAACGTAAAGGTAGTTCTACTTCCGACTTTTTTGGGATGTCCCGCACTCGAAATTATCAAATTGAATACGATGAATGCGATAAAAAAGCTTCCAGAAGTGGATGAAGTTGAAGTAGAGTTCGTCTTTCATCCACCTTGGACATCAGATCGAATAACGGATCAAGGGCATGTGAATCTACGGAAATTTGGAATTGCTCCGCCACCTCGTCATTTGGAGGAAGACGGCTCATGGCATGTGGATTGTGCATACTGCGGTTCAACTTATGTAACGATGGAAAATATTTTCGGACCGACAGCTTGTAGAAGTATTTTGTACTGTAAAAGCTGTAAAAACGTTTTTGAAGCAATGAAACCTGTTTCTACATTAATGTAAAGTGAGGAGAATATAAATGGCCAAATTAATCGCATTGTATAAACACCCTGAAAACAAAGAGGTTTTTGACGAACATTATTTCAACGTGCATGCACCCCTTACAGCGAAAATTCCAGGACTTCTAGAGATGAAAGTGACCAAAGTGACAGGATCACCAATGGGGGGAGAAGGAAAATACTATCTTACTTGTGAAATGCATTACGATAGTTTGGATGCACTGCAAGAAGGGCTACGTTCACCTGAAGGAAGAGCATCTGGCAAGGACTTGATGGGATTTGCAGGAGATCTTGTCACATTAATGATTGGTGAAGAAGCGTAATGAACCGTTTCGAATTCATTGAAACTTCCTTAACGGGAAATGTGGCAGTTATTGAACTGAACCGCCCTCGTCAGTTAAATTCATTGAATCGAAAAATGGTCAGTGAAATTATCACGGCGTTGGAAGGTTTCGACCGAGATGAAAACGTTCGTGTCATGGTGCTTACTGGTAAAGGACGTACTTTTTCAGCAGGAGCAGATATTGATGAAATGATGGATGATAATCCAATTAGCCTGGAACTACTAAATCAATTTGCTGATTGGGATCGTTTTGCACTTATTAAAAAACCAATTATTGGTGCGGTAAAAGGATTCGTTTTCGGCGGTGGATTTGAGCTTGCGCTTTGCTGTGATTTATTAATTGCTGCTAGCGGTACGGAATTTTCATTTCCGGAGGTAGGACTCGGCGTAATGCCTGGTGCAGGAGGTACGCAACGGCTTACGAAACTTGTTGGCCGTACGAAAGCGCTGGAATGGCTTTGGACTGGAGAGCGTATCTCTGCGGAAACGGCTCTTAAACACGGGGTTATCAATAAAATCGTTGCACCTGAACTAGTAATAGAAGAGACGATGAAATGCGCTGAACGCCTTGCTAAACAACCGCCTCTTTCATTGCGCCTCATAAAAGATTCGGTTAACAAAGCAGTGGATTACTCTTTATATGAAGGAATGCAATATGAACGAAAAAACTTCTACCTACTTTTCGGTACACAAGACCAAAAAGAAGGTATGAATGCATTTGTAGAAAAGAGAAAACCGAATTATCAAGGAAAGTAAGGAGGTTATTGCATGTTTGAAACGATTCGTTATGACGTTAAAGACGGTATTGCATGGCTTTATCTAAACAGACCGGAAAAGTTGAATGCATTTATAGCTCAAATGAATCGGGAAGTGAAAGACGCGATCAAAGCCGCTGCATTCGATGACCAAGTTCGCTGTATTGTTATTACAGGTGAAGGGCGGGCATTTTGTTCTGGTCAGGATTTAGCAGAAGTCGACGAGCATATGGATCATGGTCAAGTATTAAGGGACCACTACGGACCGATGATTAAGCAAATTAGACAGTGTGAAAAACCAATTGTCGCAGCGGTGAATGGGGTAGCAGCTGGCGCGGGATTCAGCCTAGCGCTTGCTTGTGACTTTCGACTTGTTTCGGAACGTGCCAGTTTTTTGAATGCTTTCATCCATGTTGGCCTCATTCCGGATTCGGGTAATCTATATTATTTAACTCAGTTAGTAGGCCAGTCTAAAGCTGCGGAACTATCCATTTTGGGAGAAAAAGTGCCGGCTGCTGAGGCAGTTGCAATGGGTCTAGCGAACAGACTAATTCCATTGGAAACTTGGGCAGAAGACGTTTCCGCATTTGCAGTAAGTCTCGCTGCTTTACCAACGAAAGCGATTGGATTAATCAAGCGCTCATTGAAAGCGGCTACAGCGCTTTCTTTTGAAGACTATCTGGAGCAAGAAGCACAAGGACAGCGAATTGCTGGTCTAACAAATGATCATCGGGAAGGTGTCCATGCATTTATGGAAAAAAGAAAACCTGTTTTTTCAGGACAATAAGGAGTGCTAAGCATATGACAAAAATTGCTGAAAATAAAATGGAGCAAGAAGCGATGAAGCGTGACTTTTATCATTTGATTATAAACGGAGAAAAAGTAAAAAGCAGTACAGGTGAAACGATCAAAACATATAATCCGGCAACAGGTGCACTTGTAGCAGAAGTTGCAAAAGCATCAAAAGAAGATGCTGAAAAAGCAATCGCAGCTGCACGTGATGCGTTTGATAATGGCAAGTGGAAAAAGTCAACAATTGGCCGTCGTGCGCAGGTACTGAACAAGATCGCAGCAATAATGCGTGCACGTTTCAATGAAATTGTTGAATTGGAAATTCTTGATACTGGTAAATCTCTACACGCAGCGCAAGGTCAAGTTTCACAGGCAATTGAGGACTTTGAATTTTATGCCGGCGCAATTGTTGGCCACCGCGGAACAGTGAATAATGTCCCAGGACAATTCCACAACTACACGGAGAAGGAGCCTGTTGGTGTTTGCGCGCAAATTATCCCGTGGAATTACCCACTCATGATGGCAGCTTGGAAAGTGGCACCCGCAATTGCAGTTGGCTGTTCGGTAATTGTGAAGCCGGCATCGCTCACTCCACTAACAGCTATTATTCTTGGAGAAATTTGTCTGGAAGCAGGTGTTCCAGCGGGCGTGGTAAACGTGCTTCCAGGTTCGGGCTCTGAAATCGGTAACTTCTTAGTGGAGCATCCACAAATCGATAAAGTAGCATTCACAGGATCAACGCCTATTGGTAAAGACATCATGGGCAAAGCATCTCAAACATTAAAACGGGTCACACTTGAGCTTGGTGGAAAATCACCGAATATCGTATTTGAAGATGCGGATTTGGAAGCTGCAGTAGATGGTTCTTTATTTGGTATTTTCTACAACTCGGGTCAATCATGTGAAGCACGTTCTCGTTTATATGTGCACGAAGACATTTATGATGACTTCATGAGCAAGTTTGTTGAAAAAACAAAAAAACTACAGCTAGGAAACCCGTTTGATAAAGGAACACATGTGGGGGCAATTATCGATCAAGGTCAACTAGATACAATCGATGGTTACGTCCAATCTGCTCGAAAAGAAGGGGCGGAAATTATTGTTGGCGGTAATGTTGCGAAACCAGAAGGGTATGAAGATGGATTCTGGTATGAGCCGACGATTATTGCAAACGTAAATCACGATATGACGGTTGTAAAAGAAGAGATTTTCGGTCCGGTTGTCGTTGTGATGAAATTTAAAGATGAAAAAGAGGCTATCAGACTTGCGAACGATACTGAGTTTGGATTAGGTTCAGCGATTTGGTCCAAAGACGGTGCACGTGCCACACGTGTTGCAAACCAGATCCAAGCAGGGATTGTCATGGTAAACTGTCCATTCTCAGCATTCCCAGGGACACCATTTGGTGGCTATAAGCAATCCGGGTTTGGACGCGAGCTATGTATCGAAACGCTTGATCTTTATTCAGAAACGAAAAGTATTTTATCATACTATGGCAGTCGTCCACTAAATCCGTTCGGACTGTAAAAATAGAGTGGGATTACGGACAGGGATCATTCAAACCCCTGTCCGTCTTCTTTCATTATCAAGGGAGGATAAAGATGATTAACCATATTGTAATCATAGGTTCAGGTGTGATGGGAAGAGGAATCGCTTATGTTGGAGCGGTTGGTGGGTATGAAGTGACACTCGTCGACAATAATGATTCTGCATTACAAAATGCGAAAAAAGAAATAGATAGTATTTTTGAAAAAGGTATAAAGCTTGGGAAAATTTCATTTGACCAAGCCGACCAGGCACGCGGGAATTTAACTTATGAAATCGACTTGAAAAAAGCGTCTAGAATTGCTGACTTAATCATTGAAGCTGTTCCAGAAAAGACGGAAATTAAAAAACATGTGTTTGAAACGATAGAAGAATATGCTCCGAGTCATTGTTATTTTGCTACAAATACTTCAACGATGAGCCCAACGGAAATTGCTTCTTTTGGTAAACGCCCAGAAAAAACAATTGCGATGCACTTTTTTAATCCTGTACATAAAATGCCTCTTGTCGAAATTGTTCGTGGGTTGGAAACGAGCGATGAAACGGCAGAAACGATTAGAGAGGTAGCCGTAAAGATGGGGAAAGAAACAGTCGTCATCAATGAATTTCCCGGGTTCGTAACGAGCCGGATAAGCGCACTTGTTGGCAATGAAGCATTTTACATGCTCCAAGAAGGACTGGGCACTCCAGAAGAAATTGATAAAGCAATCAAGCTAGGATTGAATTATCCAATGGGTCCATTCGAACTCGTCGATCTCGTTGGACTAGATACGCGGTTGAATAACTTGAACTATTTACACGAAAAGCTTGGGGAGAAATATCGCCCAGCACCTCTCCTCGAGCAATATGTCAAAGCAGGGCGACTTGGACGAAAGACCGGCAAAGGTGTATACGACTATACAACAAAGGAAGAGTTGGTTAAGAAATGAGAGAAGTCGTCATAGTGGATGCTGTCCGCACGCCTATCGGAAGATACAATGGTGCATTAAAAGATGTACGGCCGGATGATTTGGGCGCTATCGTTATTAAAGCACTTGTTGAACGGAATACGAATATACCCCCAGAACAAATTGAAGAAGTTATTTTCGGAAATGCCAATCAAGCTGGTGAAGATAATCGCAACGTTGCGCGCATGTCTGGATTGTTAGCTGGTCTGCCAGTCGAAGTCGCAGGCACAACTATTAACCGTCTATGTGGGTCCGGGCTTGACGCAATCATGTACGCAGCAAGAGCAATTGCAGTCGGTGAAGGGGATATTTACATCGCAGGTGGCACAGAAAGCATGACTCGTGCTCCACTTGTCATGGCAAAGCCAGATAAAGAATTTCCACGAGGCAATATGGAATTGCAAGATACAACAATCGGCTGGCGTTTTACCAATAAAAAAATGAAAGAAATGTACGGTGTAGATACGATGCCGCAAACAGCAGAAAACGTTGCAAAGAGGTATCATATAACCCGGCAAGATCAGGATTTATTTGCGTTCGAAAGTCAGCAACGTGCAAAAAAAGCAATGGAAGAAAATCGATTTGCTGAAGAAATCGTTCCAGTTGTTTATAAAGACCGAAAAGGAAATGAAATCATTGTAGATCATGATGAACATCCGAGGCCAGATACAACACTTGAAATGCTTGGGAAGCTTAAACCATTATTTGAAGGCGGTACTGTTACGGCAGGCAATGCTTCGGGCGTTAATGACGGTGCAGCTGCTTTAATACTAATGAGTGCAGAAAAAGCGAAAGAACTGAATTTGAAGCCTTTAGCAAAATATGTGACAGGAGCAACAGCTGGACTTGAACCTTCTGTTATGGGGCTTGGACCAATTTTTGCTTCCAGAAAAGCTTTGCATCGTGCTGGGCTAACGATTAAAGACCTTGGCCTGGTTGAATTGAATGAAGCCTTTGCTTCCCAATCACTGGAGTGCATACGTCAGTTAGAATTAAGCACTGAAAAAGTAAACGTCAATGGCGGAGCAATCGCATTTGGACACCCTTTAGGTGCGAGTGGAGCTCGCATTGTAACGACACTTTTGTATGAAATGAAGAAAAAGGATGTTCAATTCGGATTAGCAACGATGTGTATCGGAGTTGGTCAAGGAATTGCAACGATTTTTGAACGTATACCAGAATAGAAAGTTAAATAAGGCTGTCCTTCAAGCGTCAATGCTCTTTTGGAAAAAAGGGAGAGCAAAAGCGAGAGTGGGGCAGTCTTTTAATCGAAAAGGGGACGATACTATGACAACTATTTTATTTAAAAAAGTAGAAAACATCGCATATATCACCATTAATCGTGAAGAATCCTTGAACTGTTTTAATTACGAAACATTACATGCGCTTCAAAAAGTAGTAGATGTAATTTCGATTGATGCAGATATAAGAGTAGTCATTTTTACGGGAGCAGGTGACAAGTCATTTAGTGCCGGTGCCGATTTAAAAGAGCGAAAAGCATTGAACGAATCAGAGGTTAGAAGAAATGTAAAAGCGATTCGAGATGTGTTTAATAGCATTGCAAATCTTCCACAGCCAACGATTGCTGCAGTAAATGGTTATGCATTTGGCGGCGGTTTTGAGTTAATGATTGCCTGTGACTTTTCCATTGCAGCTGAAGGAGTAAAAATGGGTCTAACGGAAACGAGTTGGGCTATCATTCCAGGAGCGGGAGGGACGCAACGACTCCCAAGGCTAGTTGGGGAAATGAAAGCGAAGGAGCTAATCTTCACTGCGAGGAAATTCACAGCAGAAGAAGGGGTACAACTTGGGGTCGTTTTGAAAACTGTGAAGAAAGATAACCTTCTTGCAGAATGTGAACAACTGGCCCATGAAATGATGGGAAATGGTCCGGTAGCGGTCAAGCAAGCAAAATATGCCATTACACAAGGGATGAACACCGACTTGCAAACTGGCCTTGCAATCGAATCCAAGGCATATGAATTAACAATTCCAACCGAGGATCGAATGGAAGCATTACATGCATTCAGTGAGAAAAGAAAACCTATTTTTATAGGAAGATAATTAATTTTCTATATTTAGCTACGTATTTGATTTCCTGTAACAAAATAATGAAAGACGGAAAGAAGCGTGATATATTGTTAGATAGAGAAAAAGAAAGAGTGAATCTATATGTCAAATACGCAATCAATGATATTTACAATCTACGGAGATTATATCCGCCATTACGGCAATAAAATATGGATTGGCAGCTTGATCCGATTATTGAAGGAATTTGGCCACAATGAACAGTCGGTTCGAGTAGCCGTGTCCAGAATGATGAAACAAGGTTGGCTTGAATCTGAGAAGAAAGGAAATAAGAGTTATTACTTTCTGACTACACGTGGAGAAGCACGAATGGAAGAAGCGGCGATTCGGATTTTTAAATTGATGCCAAATGATTGGGACGGAAAATGGCGTATGCTTATGTATACAATTCCAGAAGAAAAAAGACAAATCCGTGATGAACTCCGCAAAGAGCTTTTATGGAGTGGTTTTGGAAGTTTTTCCAATGGATGCTGGATTTCACCGAACAATCTTGAAAAAGAAGTACAATTTCTTATTAAAAAATATGACATACAAGCTTATGTAGATTTCTTCATATCCGAATACAAAGGACCGCAGGCAAACAGAGAACTTGTTGAAAAAAGCTGGCCACTTCAAGAAATCGATGGGAAATATAAAGAATTTATTTCAACCTATAGTGAACAATATATAGTCCACCAAAGCATGATGAACGATGGCCGAATGACAGATGCAGAGTGTTTTGTAGAACGGACAAACCTCGTCCATGAATACCGCAAATTTCTCTTTACTGATCCTGGGCTACCGAAAGAACTACTCCCAGAAATATGGAGTGGAAACCATGCCGCTCTTTTATTCGAGCAATATTATAAACTGCTCGCACGATCAGCAAGCCGCTTTTTCGAAGAAGTATTCCAAGAAGACAATGATTTGCGTCGGAAAGACAAAGGATATGACGCAGATGATCATCCGCTTCTCATGGATTAACAACTTTTGTATTGTTTAATAAAAGACGGAACAATAAGTGAATTGCTAGAATGGGATTAGATAAATAAAAAACATTTTTAAACTTAAACGGCTAATATATCGCAATGACCTAAATTTATGGTAAAATATAAATAATAAATTCATAAATGATGGTGAGAAAATGCGAACAAAAAATCGTTTAGTTGCTACTGAAACAAAATACTATAGACCTGAGTTTTCAAACTGTCCAACTTGTCAATCTAAGTTAGATTATTGTCATACAGTCTCTAAAAAGACCATTTCTACTCTGGATGGGGTAAAAACCATTATTAACATGGGGTATCGCTGTACGAACCCAACATGTGAAAATGCGTCGACTGTATTTCGTTCTGCACAAGCAGAACACTTAAGTATAAAACACATCACATACGGGATTGATGTCTTGGCTTTTGTTGGAGAATTACGTTTTAAAGAGCACAAAACTCGAATAGAAATAATGAACATTTTAAATCAAAGTGGGGTTGTCGTTTCAGAGCGTCATGTCCAGAAATTATATGAAAGATACACGGTTTTACTGCGCGCCAGCGTGGTGGAAAACAGTAAAAATATGCTTAATGAAATGGTGGATAAGCATGGTGGGATCATTCTTTCTATGGATGGGGTACAGCCTGAAAAGGGGAATGAAACACTTTACGTGATTAGAGAAGTTCTTAGTGGGACGATTCTAGCGGCCAAGAATGTGAAAAGTAGTTCCACGGAAGAACTAATGGAATTTATCAAGCCTGTCTTAGATTTGGGATTTCCAATTCTAGGTTTTGTCAGTGATGGTCAGAAATCAATTCGACTTGCGTTTGAAACTTTGTCTCCAGAAACACCTTATCAGTACTGTCAATTTCACTATTTAAAAGACATCGCAAAACCAGCTGTGGATAAAGATCGTAAGTTAAAAACAAACATCAAAAAGAAACTGCGCGGAATACGCGAAATTGAAAAAAAGGCTTTAGAAGAAGATCATCTAGAATCAGAAACAACTCTAGCATATACTGCGGCAATCCGTTCTGTTTTATTAGAAGATGGATGTCCGCCTCTTGATTTACCAGGAATGAAGATTTTTGAACAGACAAAACTGATTCAAAAATCGATCGAAAATTGCCTGGAAAAAAAGGGCTCCTCTAATACTTAAAAGGTTGTTCAGAATAGTCAGTAATGTTGATTCCTTTCAAAAAGAATACCAACAAGTTGTTAGACTAAATACGCGTATTAGACGCATCGCTACTATATTAGAGCCTTCCAAACGTAAAACAAGCGATTCTGTTAGAAATAGATTAGCTTCTTACCTAAAGGAGATAGAACGAAAGTTAACAAAAGAAGAAGATGAAGAGTTTGTAGATAACTTGAAACGGTATAGCAAAGGATTTTGGAAAGGATTATTTGCGTGTTATGACTATCCGATTTTACCTAGAACAAACAATGATCATGAGTTGTTTTTCCGTAGAATTAAGCGTAGACATCGAAGAATTACTGGTTTGCGTTCTTGGAATCGCTACATTATGAGACACGGGGAGTATATTGTATTTGCCGAAGATGCAATAGATGACCCAAACATTATCCAACGCCTCTCATCGGTAAGTCATGATAAGTATTGTGAAGAAAATGAAAGTTGGAATGAAAGAAAAAGTGAACATGTGAAGAGATATCGATATAAAAGAGATCCATCCTCGTATCTTAAAAATATAGAAGAAAAATGGCTAAACCAATAATTGTGTTAGTTTAGCCGTTTAAGTTTTAAAAAGGTATTGGCCAAACCAATACCTTTTTTGTTAATACGAGAGTTTCACAAGTTAACTCTTCTTATTGAGAAATGGTTGCTTTCATGAAGAAACTGATTGCTTTTATAATTGAATCTGTTGCTCTCTTCCAGTTTTACCCTTTAAATTACAAGCCAAATAGAAAATGCAGCCAATATTGTTATTTTGGCTGCTGCTTTACTATGGAAAGTGTCTATTCTTTCATTTGCATTCCCCGTTTTGAAGAATCTCTCTATAGTCATATCCTTTCTGAACATACGTATCAATGGATAATTGGATAATCTCGAAATCCTTTTCGTTCAATTCTCTAACTACTTTTCCTGGCGATCCGACGACTAGTGAGCGGGGAGGAATTTTCTTTCCAGGTGGTATTAATGTGTTAGCGCCAATAATGCACTCTTCCCCAATTTCGGCATGATCCAGAATAGTAGAACCCATTCCGATAATCGAGCGTTTTCCAACCTTGCAGCCATGTAGAATGACATTATGTCCAACAGTAACTTCGTCTTCTACTACAACTGGCGCATCTTCATATAAATGAATGGTCGAATTGTCCTGGATGCTACATCTTTTTCCAATTGAAATCAATCCTTCGTCTCCTCGCAGCACCGCATTAAACCAAATCGTAGACTCTTCCCCAACTTGCACTTCTCCAATAACTTTTGCACCCGGTGCGACAAAAACAGTCGGATCTAACTTTGGTTTTTTCCCTTTATACGTAATAATCATTCATTTTACCCCCATTTCTAAAATTATCGGAATTGTTATTCTATTAGATTTAATATAACATATTTGAGTAGAGGTGAATAAAAAATGATATATATATGTGAAAAGCTAAAAATTAACTATCCAATTATTCAAGGTGGAATGGGCAATATTAGCAATGCGCAGCTCACTGCAGCTGTATCAGAAGCTGGGGGTCTTGGAACAATAGGGTGTGGAACCATGACGCCAAAGGAAGTAGAGAATATAATACTTGAAACGAAACAGCTAACAAATAAAAATTTCGCTGTAAACATTGCAATTAGTGTTTCGCCTTATGTGACCGACTTGGTAGAGCTTATTATCAAGCATAACGTTCCGATTGTTTCATTATCAGCGGGAAATCCGGTGCCTTATATACCATTACTGCATGAACATGGTGTAACAGTTATAGCGCTTGTAGCTTCTGTAAAGCATGCACAAAAAGCGGAACAAGCTGGGGCCGATATACTTGTGGCGGAAGGATTTGAAGCGGCGGGCATTAACTCAAACCTAGAGTTAACGACATTCACGCTCATACCGCAAATTGTAAAGCACGTAAAAATTCCCGTAGTTGCAGCAGGAGGAATAGGCGACGGCAAAGGATTGGCCGCTGCCCTTATGCTAGGTGCAAGTGGTGTTCAAATTGGTACTCGCCTAATTGCAACAAAGGAAGCACCTTTCCACCATGTGTACAAGCAAAACCTAGTGGAAGCAAGTGATACTGAAACGATGATTATCGGGAGAAGTGTAGGCCGCTTAAGAAGAATTTTAAAGACACCATATGCGATAAAGTTAGATGAGTTGGATAAAGCGGGAATGACACTGGAGCAATACAGTGACCTGACATCGGAAAAAAAACATATCAAAGGTGCGATTGAAGGCGATATGGAAAATGGTTTTATTAATAGTGGTCAAATCGCAGGTCTTATTGAAGACATTCCAACAGTAAAAGAATTAATCGATGAAATGATGAAAGAAGCGGAAAATCGAATGACAAGATCTGCGGAGGAAATAAAAAGTTTACTAGCAAAATAGTAAAATATCCTCAATATGATTACTGAAAATAAAGGATCGTGGAGTGATGCATTCACTTCACGATCTTTTTGCGTTCCCACAAATAATAGTGTAGTCCAATGTTTCGTCCATGCTCTCCGGAAATAGTGAAGACCAAATCTACTTAAAGTGCGCTTTTCATATATATTTTGTAATAAACTAATTCAAAATACATAGATTTTTCTGATTATTATATTGACTAACATATTACGGATTGATACTATTACGTTATAATAGTGTTATGCCAAACGGACGTGTCACTAAATATGTAAGCGTTTGCAAAGTTTTGTAGAATGGTAGATGGAATTATAGAAACACCATTCTGTTTTATCAACAATCAACCATATAGTAAACAGAGGTGAAATGATGAAGCGAGGGATGGAGTTAGGTAGAGAAGAAACGATAGAAATAATTGTGACAGAGGATATGTTTGCTTCATTTGAAGGGGAAGTTGTACATCCTGTCTATTCAACGGTTGCAATGACATATCATATGGAGTGGGTTTCTAGGAAAATCATTCTTCCTTTTTTGGAAGATGATGAAGAGGGTATGGGAGCTTCCGTTAAGCTCAACCATTTAGCACCTTCCCTACTCGGTTCCACAGTTACATTGACAGCAACTTTAGTAGAACTAGTTGACAATGCAGTAATCACAAAAGTAACCGCATACAATCATTTGGGAATAATTGGTAAAGGTGAAGTAAAACAAGTAATTTTACCAAAAGATATGATTGCGGAAAAACTGAAAAGTGCTTCATCACTTCATTAAGAAAAAGGAAGTTAATTTAGATATAAAGTAATCGCTAAGGGGGCTTAATAGATGATAATGGCAGATAAATTATCAATGACAAAAGAATATGATCTTTTCGATAAGATGTCTAAACATGAACAGGTGGTTTTTTGCAATGATCCATCCACGGGCTTACGTGCAATAATTGCAATTCATAACACAACGCTTGGACCAGCACTCGGTGGATGTCGTATGCAACCTTATAACAACGTAGAAGAAGCGCTTGAGGATGCGCTTCGTCTTTCAAAAGGAATGACGTATAAATGTGCAGCTGCCGATGTCGATTTCGGGGGTGGGAAAGCAGTCATTATTGGTGATCCAAAAACAGATAAATCACCAGAATTATTCCGCGCGTTCGGTCAATTTGTGAACTCACTAGGTGGTCGTTTTTATACAGGAACCGATATGGGAACGACAATGGATGACTTCATTCATGCGATGAAAGAAACGAACTTTGTCAATGGGCTTCCTGAGGAATATGGGGGCGGTGGGGATTCATCTATACCTACTGCAGCGGGTGTTTTGTATGGTATTAAAGCAACCAATCAATTGCTATATGGAAGTGACGAATTAGGGCGACATTCTTATGCCATTCAAGGCCTAGGGAAGGTTGGATTCAAAGTTGCTACTGGATTACTGGAGGCAGGTGCCCACATTTACGTAACGGATATTAACGAAGAAAGTCTGCGGGCAATTGAGGAAGTAGCAGCAAAAACACCTGGTAAAGGACAAATTGTTGCAAATGATGACATTTATTCGCAAGAAGCGGACATTTTCGTTCCATGTGCATTTGGTGGGATTATTAACGACACTACAATTCCTATGTTTAAAGTTAAAGCAATTGTAGGATCGGCAAACAATCAGTTATTAAATGATAGACATGGTAAGTTATTGCAAGATAAAGGAATTTTATATGCCCCCGACTATATCGTCAATTCTGGTGGTCTCATTCAGGTGGCAGATGAATTGTATGGCATTAATCATGAACGAGTGCTTGCCAAGACAAAACATATATACGATGCGATTCTAGAAGTGTATAAGGATGCTGCAAGTAGTGGGAAAACAACAGAGGAATCGGCGAATGCCATGTGTGAAAAAAGAATAGCGAATCGAGGAAAACGGAATAGTTTTTACTCAGCACCAACGAAACCAAAATGGTCCTTTAACAAACAACCCTGATTGGAGAGAAGTTAAGTGGAACATAACTATCCTATTAAAAGAATAATAGATGATGAAGGCCTTCTTTTGGATGCAAGTTTTGAAAAACAGATAGATAAACGATTGGTAAAAGATCTGTACTATCACATGTTACGAGTTCGTGCTTTTGATAGAAAAGCGATTAACTTGCAGCGACAAGGCCGTCTAGGTACTTATGCGCCTTTTGAAGGACAGGAAGCTGCTCAAGTAGGTAGCGCACTTGCATTAAATGCAGACGATTGGGTTTTCCCAACTTATCGTGATCATGGTGTGACAATAACGTTTGGAAAAAGTATGGTTCAAACGTTTTTGTACTGGAATGGAAGGGTGGAAGGATGTGTAGTTCCGCCAGATCTAAATATTTTCCCACCAGCTGTTCCAATTGCGACTCAAATCCCTCATGCCGCAGGAGCTGCCTGGGCTGAAAAGAGAAGAGGGACAAAAAATGCAGCGATAGCCTATTTTGGCGATGGAGCTACTTCGGAAGGTGATTTCCATGAAGGTTTGAATTTTGCAAGTGTGTTCAAAGTGCCAGTTGTCTTTTTTAATCAAAATAATGGGTATGCGATATCCGTTCCAACTGAAAAACAGATGAATTCTGCAACGATAGCGCAAAAATCAGTTGCTTATGGGTTGCCTGGGTTGCGGATTGATGGTAATGACTGTTTTGTAGTTTATTTTGAAACGAAAAAAGCATTTGACTATGCCCGTGCCGGTAATGGGCCGACGTTAATAGAAGCGGTTACTTGGCGAAAAGGTGCACACACAACCGCTGATGATCCTTCTAAATACAGGTCTGAAAAACAAGGGGAAGATATTGCTGATCCTCTTGCAAGATTAGAGTTATTTATGAAAAATTACGGCTACTGGGATGATGAGTGGGTTCAAGCTACTAAAGAAAAAACGAATAGTGAAGTCGAAGCGGCTGTAGAAGAAATGGAAAAATTTCCGCCGCCGAATGTAGAGGACGTTTTCAATCACGTATACGCTGAAATGCCAGCTCAAATCGCTGAACAAAAAGAGGCGTACCTATCACATTTAGGGAGGCAGTAATGAATGGCACAATTGAAAGAGTCGGATCAAAAAACAGAAACGACTAAACAACTGACGTTAATTCAAGCGATTAATGAGGCTATGCGTTTGATGCTAGAAGAGGATGAGCGAACAATTATACTCGGTGAAGATATTGGTAAAAACGGAGGGGTGTTCCGTGCAACTGAGGGACTTCAGGAAGTGTTTGGTGAAGAACGGGTAGTCGATACACCGCTTTCAGAAGCAGGGATTATCGGTACGTCAATTGGACTTGCGGTTAATGGTTTTAGACCAGTGGCAGAAATCCAATTTCTCGGTTTTATCTATCCTGCATACGAACAAATAATGACACATGTCTCGCGTATTCGAATGCGAACAATGTCCCGTTTTACTGTGCCAATGGTTATCCGAGCACCATACGGAGCAGGAATTCGTGCGCCAGAAATACATTCCGACAGTACAGAAATCTTATTCACACATATGCCTGGCATCAAGGTTGTCTGTCCATCTAATCCATACGATGCAAAGGGGTTATTGATTGCAGCGATGGAAGACCCTGATCCAGTGTTAGTTTTGGAGCCAATGAAAAGCTATCGTGCAAAAAGAGAAGAAGTACCTGTAGGGAAATATACGGTGGAAATTGGTAAAGGAAAAATAGTACGGGAAGGTACTGATGTAACCCTTATTGCTTGGGGAGCAATGATTTCAATTGCAGAAAAAGCAGCAGAACAGGCAGAGAAAAAAGGAATTAGTTGTGAAATTATAGATCTACGAACATTGTATCCAATTGATCGTGACATTATAGCGGGCTCGGTGCAAAAGACAACGAGAGCGGTAATTATTCATGAAGCGCATAGTACAGGTGGCCTAGGAAACGATATTGTATCAATTATTAATGATACAGCTTTCCTTTATCTCCGAGCTCCAATTGAACGTATTACGGGATTTGATGTACCGGTTCCATTCTTTGCATTAGAAGAACATTATCTACCAACACCGGCACGCGTCGTTGAAGGAATAGAAAAAGTGGTTCATTTTTAAGGAGGAAATGGAATGCTCGAAGTAAAGCTACATGATGTCGGGGAAGGAATGACGGAAGGAGAAGTGATCCATTACTTAGTCAAAGTTGGAGATTCAGTTATGACGGATCAGCCGCTTGTCGAAGTACAAACAGATAAAATGGTCGCTGAACTCACATCGCCTTGCTCGGGTATCGTGAAAAAAATTCCTATTAATGTCGGTGAAACAGTTCAGGTAGGAACAAGTCTACTTTACATTGAAGTAGATGAGGGTACGCGGTCAGAACAAAAATCACTGATAGAAATGAAACAAGTTTCAGCGAAAGAGGCAAATCCTACACTTGAAAAAGCATCACTTAATACTTTTAAAAGAGTACTTGCAGCACCATATACACGCAAAATTGCTCGCGACAACAACATAAATCTGGAAGATGTCCATGCCACTGATCCATCAGGAAGAGTAACGGAAGAAGATGTTATTCGATTCTTAAAAGGACATCGAACTGACAAGGAATTAGTAAAAGATGTGAAGCAAATAGTGGTTGTTCAAGAGACTCCTGATGAGATTCCTTTTAGAGGCATTCGTAAAAAGATTGCCGAAAAGATGACGAAATCACTCTTTACAATCCCGCATGTCACTCATTTTGATGAAGTCAATATGACAAAACTGGTTGAAATGAAGGAGCAATTGAAAGCATCTGGTGAATCAGTCAGCATATCCGCATTCCTTATTAAAGCACTTGTTATTTCATTGAAGGACTTCCCAATATTCAATGCGGAACTAGATGAAGAGAATAGTAGGATACTACTTAAGAAAAACTATCATATTGGTATCGCAACAAACACGGAAAGCGGCTTAATCGTCCCTGTTATCCATGATGCCGATAAGAAATCGATTAAAGAGATTCATAATGTAGTCAAAGATTTAACTAAAAGAGCTATCGATGGAAAATTACAACCGTTTGAAATGCAAAATAGCACGTTTACAGTGAGTAATGTGGGACCACTAGGAAGTACGGGTGCAACTCCAATTATTAATTATCCTGAAACGGCTCTTATTGCCTTTCACAAAACGAAAAAACAACCTATCGTCAATGAACGTGATGAAATTGTTATCGGTTATATCATGACACTTTCCATGGCGTTTGACCACCGTGTTGCGGATGGTGCGACGGCCGTTAAATTTACTAATCGATTTGCAAGCCTAATTGAACAACCCCACAAACTGATGATGGAGATGATATAAAATGGTTGTTGGGGAAATTAGTCAAGAACGAAATCTTATAATCATTGGAGGAGGGCCAGGCGGCTACAGTGCTGCCATACGGGCTGCACAGCTTGGGCTCTCCGTAACGCTAATTGCACAGGATGAAATGGGCGGTGTTTGTCTGAATGAGGGATGCATTCCTTCTAAAGTTTATACACATGCTGCAGCTAAACGTTCAGAAATTGCTCATTTGCAAGAACTTGGTATTGGAAGTTCGGATACCTTATTTGACATCAAAAAGCTAAGTACCTATAAAACTAAAGTCATCGACCAACTTAGGTCAGGCGTAGAAAGTTTATGTAAGGTAAACAAAATAGAGATAATACGAGGGAAAGCTACATTCCTCGCCGTAGACAAAATTGGTGTAGAAAAAGGACATCAATTTGATATTTTTGAATTCCAACAAGTAATTATTGCAACAGGTAGTTCCCCAATTCTACCAGCTACTATAAAAGAAAAAGGGAAAAGAATTATATTGCCACATGAACTTTTTAAATTAGAAGAGATACCACAGCATCTTATAGTAAGGGGTCAAGATTACATTGCACTTGAAGCTGCTTCTAGTTTTGCAGCATTAGGAGCACAAGTCAGTTTAGTAATAGATGACAAAGCAGGCTTTCCTTTCGATAAATCCATTAATAAAGAATTAATTCGTCTATTTAAAAAACGTAAAATTAGCGTGCATAAAGAAATGATATTCCTTTCAACAAATGAGACGGAAGACGAGATTTCAATAACTTTTCTAACAGATAAAAATGTAGAAGAGACAATACGTGGATCTCATTTATTTGTTTCTGGAACAAGAAAACCTAATGTAGATTGTCTAGGAATAAGTCGTTTCGGAATTGAACAAACAGCTGAAGGCTTTATAAAGGTAGATGAAAATATGCAATCATCAATCCCTTCTATCTATGCAATTGGTGATGTAACGGAAGGACCAATGCTAGCGGTAAAAGCAATCAAACATGGAAAAGCTGCTGCAGCATTTATTGCAGGAGAAAAAACGGAAGTTGACCTAACATTTATGCCTGCTGTTGCGCATACAATTCCGCCAATCGTTTCTGTAGGGCTTACCGAACAAAGTGCACGAGATATGGCATTGCCTATTCGTATTAGTCAATTTGCCCTTGGTGGTAATGGGTATGCAACAATTACTGGTAAAAAGGATGGGTTTATTAAAGTTATTTCTGATTCAACTACTGAAATCATTCAAGGCATTCATATGATTGGAGAAGGGGCAGTTGAAATGTCAGGTTCCTTTGTCCAATTGCTGGAAATGGCCGCGAAAGAAGAGGATATAAAATTTCCACACTATGCACATCCAGGATTCAACGAAGGTCTACTGGAAGTGGTAGAAGGGCTAATCGGACAAGCAATTCATACTTCACCGGTTAAAAAGAAAGGCTTGTAAAATATTTGACTAAAGAATAGGTCGTAAGTAAGTTTACACTCTAAATAGACTGAATATTAAAATTTGTTTTTTAATTTGGATTCACATAAATACAAAATAAAACAACGTTATAAGGGGGAAATGAAATGAAGAACAGTTGGAAAAAAATGATGGCTGTTATTTTTAGTACTACATTAATACTTGCTGCATGTGGTGATGGAGGAGAAAAGACGGCATCCTCGAAGAAATATAAAATTGGTGTCACTCAAATTGTAGAACACCCATCTCTTAATGCTGCTTACGATGGTTTTAAAAAGGCTTTAGAAGATGCAGGAATTGATGCAGAATATGATCCACAAATCGCTCAAGGGGATAATAGTGCTAACACAACAATAGCGACTAATCTTGTCAGTGCAAAGGTGGATCTAATATTTGCAAACTCTACTCCTAGTGCTCAAGCGGCTGCCAGTGCTACATCAGATATTCCAATCGTTTTCACATCCGTGACAGATGCAGTTGGAGCAGAACTTGTTAAATCAATGGAAAGTCCAGGAGGTAATGTAACAGGTACCATTGATGCTCATCCAGATGCGATTTCCGATACAATGAAGTTCCTAAAAGAACAATTGGGAGCAAAAAAGGTTGGAATGGTATTTAACTCAGGAGAACAAAACTCTCGTGCTCAAGTAGATGCAGTAAAAGAAATGTTAAAAGGTATGGATATGACGGTTGTGGAAGCATCAGTTGCTACATCAGCAGATGTGAAACAAGCAGCTGAATCATTAATTGGTAAAGTAGATTCTATGTACATCATTACAGATAATACGGTTGTTTCCGCGCTTGAATCTGTAATTTCAGTCGCAAACGACAATAAAATCCCTGTGATGGTAGCTGAGTTTGACTCTGTTAAACGTGGTGGTTTAGCTGCATACGGCTTTGAATATTATGACATAGGTTACGAAGCAGGACAAATGGCTGTCAAAATCTTAAAAGGTGAAAGTAAGCCAGCAGACTTACCTGTTCAAGTTCCACAAAATTTAAAGCTAGTTATGAATAAAAAAGCGGCTTCTATTTTAGGGATCGATATTAAAGATGAATGGAAAGCTGAGCTTGTTGAATAAATAGGAGGTGATTCTACATGTTTGCAGCAGTATTTGGCTCTGTGGAGCAAGGAATCATCTATGCAATTATGGCACTTGGAGTGTATATCTCATTCCGAGTGCTAGATTTTCCAGACTTAACAGTGGACGGTAGTTTTGTAACTGGAGCAGGAGTTGCTGCTACGATGATTATCTCTGGATATAATCCGGTGGTAGCTACACTAGTAGCTATAATTATCGGTTTTCTTGCAGGATGTGTAACTGGGCTCCTACATACAAAAGGAAAAATTAATGCGCTGCTATCCGGAATATTAATGATGATTGCCTTGTATTCCATCAATTTACGCATAATGGGGCTGACCTCTCCAAATTCCATTGGTCGTCCAAATATACCTTTATTAAATGCTGAAACAATGTTTAGTAAGTTCAAATCATTTTGGAGTCCCCTAGGTATTGATACAGCTATAAATAACTTTTTTAATAATCTAGGGTTTCAATACTTGCCTTCCACTTGGGGTACATTGTTCATCATGATTATTATTGTTTTAATCATTAAATTTATCGTCGATTGGTTTTTAAAAACGGAAGTAGGTCTTGCGATAAGAGCTACTGGAGATAATAAGAAAATGATTCGTAGTTTATCTGCTAATACAGACACGCTTATTATTGTTGGACTTGGTTTTTCAAATGCACTTGTAGCCTTCTCTGGAGCATTGATTGCCCAGTATGCAAAATTTGCCGACATCGGAATGGGTATTGGAATGATTATTATTGGGCTCGCTTCCGTTATTATTGGTGAGGCAATTTTTGGAACAAAAACGATTCTGCGAACAACATTTGCTGTAATAGCGGGGGCGATTATTTATCGAATCGTGCTTGGACTTGCGCTTCGAGTAGATTTTCTCGATACAGGAGATATGAAAATAATTACGGCTGTTATTGTAATCGGTTCATTGATTTTACCTCAATTCTTTGAAAAGAAACGAGAAAAAAGTAGAAAAGCAAAACGCCATGCGGAACGATTAGTAGAGCAAAAGCATTTGCTAATGAAAGAGGGGAATACCGTTGCTAAAGCTCAGTCAGGTCAATAAATTATTTAATGAAGCAACTCCTGATGAAAAAATTGCTTTGGATCAAATTAATCTTCAGTTAAATCCTGGAGATTTCATGACGGTTATTGGAAGCAACGGAGCTGGAAAATCAACTATGTTAAATATGATTTCCGGTGCTCTTTCCCCTGATTTTGGTTTCATTGAAATTGCGAATAAAGACGTTACAAAAGTACCGGAATATAAGCGCTCGCAAATGATTGGAAGGGTATTTCAAGATCCGATGGCAGGAACAGCTCCTTCGATGACGATTGAGGAAAACCTGGCAATGGCTTATTCGAGAAATAAAAAACGTATGCTAAAAAAGGGTGTGGACAAGAAACGGCGTGAATTATTCCGTGCATCCCTAGAAACCCTTCATTTAAATCTTGAAAATCGATTGAATGCAAAAGTAGGAATGCTTTCTGGTGGAGAGAGGCAAGCGCTATCTCTATTGATGGCTACTTTTACACAACCTTCAATTTTGCTTTTGGATGAACATACAGCTGCACTAGATCCTTCCCGAGCAGAATTAATTACGAATTTAACAAAGAAGCTTGTTGAAAAAGATCAGCTTACCACTCTAATGATCACGCATAATATGCAACAAGCGCTCGATTTAGGGAACAGGCTTATTATGATGGATAAAGGTCAAATCATTTTAGAAATAGATGCGGAAGAAAAGAAAAAGTTAACTATTCCTAAGCTAATGGATGAATTCCAACGCATTCGTGGCGAGAAATTAACGAGTGATAAGGCATTGTTATCGTTATAACTCGCACTTCATATTTCTTGGGAAATATTATTGTTAGCTTTGGAGAATATCCTAAGGAAGTGAAACGTATGAGTAATGCCAAGATGAAAATGTTAGGAAAACATGAATTGGAATTAGTAGATGTAAATACTGAAACCAATACAGCTGTGATAGAGGGTAGCGTTTTAAGTGTGAATGAAATACAAATCGATACACCAATTACAGGGACAGTTTTTGGTACGTTACTAAACTATAAGGGGGAAATTGAGAGGCTAGGGGATGCTATAAACGATAAACCATATAATTCGCCTCCAATCGCCCCTATTCTTTATATTAAACCGGCAAATACTATTAACCGACATGGTGCAGCAATCCCTATGCCAATAGGGATAACGAAACTGAAGATGGGAGCGGCACTCGGATTAGTAATAGGAAAGAAAGCTGTAGATGTAGATGAAGCAACAGCGCTGACTTATATTGCAGGTTATACGATTGTGAACGATGTCAGCGTGCCACATGATAGTGTATACCGTCCAGCAGTTCAACATCTTGCTCGTGATGGATTTTGTCCAATCGGACCGTGGATAATCGATCGTCATGAAGTAGATAACCCCGATGATTTAACCATTCGCGTATTTATCAATGATAAGCTTCAGCAAGAAAACTCAACATCCAATTTGATTCGCCCGGTATCCCGTTTACTTGCGGATGTAACCGAGTTCATGACATTAAGTAAGGGTGATGTATTACTGGTAGGAATTCCGGAAGAAGCACCGCTAGCTATGGTAGGAGATGAAATTCGGATAGAAATAGAAGGTATTGGTAGTTTAGAAAACGTTATTGTTGACGAAACAGCGACCAAACGGGGGAGGTCCTTATGAGAAAAGCACGAATTGCATATGGGGGGGCTATCCATGAAGCGATTGATTGGGAAGGGCTTCTTAAGTTAGATGATGGTCGAATAGTAGAAGAGAACAATGTAACCTGGCTTACGCCAATAGAGCCGCGTACGGTGTTTGCATTGGGACTTAACTATGCAGATCATGCAGCGGAACTTGCATTTGCTGCTCCGTCGGAACCCCTTGTGTTTTTAAAAGGACCGAATACGTTTATTGGGCACCAAGCATATACTCGTCGTCCTGCAGATGTTACCTATATGCACTATGAGTGTGAATTGGCCGTAATCATTGGCGAAACAGCTAGAAATGTAAAAAAAGAAGACGCCTACAAATATGTTAAAGGGTATAGTGTCGCCAACGATTATGCTATTAGAGATTATTTAGAAAACTATTACCGTCCCAACTTGCGAGTAAAAAATCGTGATACATGTACACCATTTGGTCCATGGATTGTCGATGTGAAAGACATTGCCGACCCAATGAATTTAAAATTGACCACACATGTTAATAACGAACTCGTTCAAGAAGGAACGACAGCGGATATGATCTTTGATATTCCGTCGATTATTGCATATTTAAGTAGCTTTATGACGTTGAGTGAAAATGATGTCATTCTTACTGGTACTCCAAAAGGGTCTGTCGATACAGTTATCGGAGACGTTGTAGTCACCGAAGTAGAGGGTATTGGCCGCTTAGTAAATACTATTATCGGAGACGAATCCTTTATAAATCGATAGTGTGAAAAGGAGGAATTTGCTTGCCGCATTTTATCGTAGAGTACACGGATAATATTAAAGATGAGGCTAATCTTGCAAAGTTGTTTGAGGAAATTCATCAAGTTCTTATTGCGCGAGACACTATTTTTCCGATAGGTGGTATCCGCTCAAGAGCGATTGAACTAAAAGATTACCGAGTAGCGGATGGTGCTGAGGATGATGCGTTCGTCCATGCAGTGTTTAAAATTGGAGCTGGACGTTCAGAGGAAATAAAGAAAGAAGTTTGTACCGCGCTATTTGAAGTGATGAAAGAACACTTTGCGAACTTAATGGCTAAGCGATATTTAGCCTTGTCCATGGAACTAATTGAATTTAGTGAAGCTGGCACTTATAAACAAAATAATATTCACGCTAGATTTAAAAAGTAGGATAGGTCTCCTATTCAATCAGTCTATAAATATATAGATATTGTTCTGGAAATTCAAGCAAATTGATTCAAAAATATTATCCGAACTTGGAGGGAATAGTATGGGGGCACGAACGGGTAAAGAGTACATCGATGGTATTAAAAAAAGGAAAACAGAAGTATGGATTCATGGGGAGAAAGTAGAAGATGTTACGACACATCCAGCATTTAAAAATGTAGTGGAAAGCGTTGCGGGGCTTTACGATTTACAACACGAGAAACCGGAAAAGATGTTATATACCTCGCCGACCTCTGGTAAAAAGGTTGGACTTTCCTTTATTGCTCCTAAAACGAAAGAAGATCTTTTTAAAAGACGTGAAATGCATACCGAATGGGCAACTTTTTCAGGAGGTATGATGGGACGTTCCCCAGACTATTTAAACACCAGTATTATGGCCTTCGGTACAGCAAGCCAGTTTTTTGCGCAAGAAGGTGGTGGAAGTGATCAATTTGCTAAAAATGCAGCAAACTACTATGAATATGCACGTGAGAACGATATTAGTTTAACGCATACGTTAATTCATCCCCAGGTAAACAGATCCATGCTCACGCAATCCGAGCAAAAAGATCCGTTTCTCTCAGCAAGGATTACGAGAAAGACACAAGACGGTATTGTTGTGAATGGTTGTCGTCTCTTGGCAACTTTAGGCGGTATTACGGATGAGCTTGTCGTATTCCCATCTACTATAAATAGAACGCCAGGAACTATTGATGATCCATTCGCATTTGCGTTTGCTATTCCAAATAATACTCCGGGTTTAAAATTTTTGTCCCGTGAATCCTTTGACTACGGTAAAAACAAATGGGATCATCCACTTGGCGGTCGGTTTGATGAAAGTGATGCAATTATTTCTTTCGAAGATGTTCTAGTACCGTGGGAGAGAGTTTTTGTATGTGAAAGCACCAATATATGTAATCGCACGTATGCCGAGACAAATGCGGTTATACATATGACACATCAAGTTATTTGTAAAAATGTCGTAAAAACCGAATTTATTCTCGGTGTTGTCATTAGTATGATGGAAGCTATTGGTATAGATCAATTCATGCACGTGAAAGAAAAAGCGAGTGAAATCATGGTCATTTTAGAAGTGATGCGTTCTCATTTGTATAAATCTGAGCACAATGCAAAAATTGATCAATATGGCAATATGACACCAGATTTTGAACCGTTAAATGCTGCACGCAACTGGTTCCCGAAAATGTATCAGCGTATGAATGAAATTATTAAAATCTTAGGTGCTTCTGGATTGATGGCACTTCCAACTGAAGCGGATTTTAGTAATACGGATGTTGGACCATTAGTTCATCGCTACACACAAGGTGCGAATATGAACGGTGAAGAGAAAGTGCAACTATTCCGCTTAGCATGGGATATTTCCATTAGTGCATTTGGTAATCGACAAGCACTTTATGAATATTATTTCTTTGGGGATCCAGTGAGAATGTCAAATGCTTATTACGATGGATTTGACAAGCAACCTTATAAAGACATGGTGACGAACTTTTTAAATAAAGCGAAAAAAGAAGCAGGTATATTATCTTAAATTAAAGTTAACATCTTCTGAAAACAGTGAGGTGAATGAATGATGCAGCAAGTAGAGATTGATGATCGTTTATATCGAAATGTGCTGGGTAGTTTTGCGACAGGCGTAACGGTTATTACTACAGAAGTTGATAAAGTGGTGCACGGCATGACTGCAAATGCGTTTATGTCCGTTTCATTGAAGCCTAAACTTGTTGCAATTAGTATTGGAGAAAATGCAAGAATGCTTCATCATATAAAGGATTCAAAGCAATTTGCGATTAATATATTATCGGCTAACCAACAAAATAAGTCGAAACAATTTGCAGGTCAGCTTAAATCAGAATCTGAAGTTACGTTTACTTACTTTAAGGGACTACCAATACTGGATGATAGTTTAGCGGTGATTGCATGTGATCTGCATAGCGAATATGTAGTAGGAGACCATACAATTTTTATCGGTCATGTTACTGGAGTCAAGCTTGAACAAAATGATCCTTTACTATTTAGTCAAGGAAAGTATCGGGAGTTAAAAGAGTTAGAAGAATCAGAAAGTCCTACTTAAAAGGAGTAGATTTTAATGGCGTATGAAGAAGCTAAAAAGAAATTAAGAGGTTCTATTTGTCCTGTTATTACACCGTTTACGGAAAGTGGTGCGATTGACGAAAAAGTATTTACCGAGTTGATTAATTGGCAAATAGCGAGCGGAAGTCACGGGATTTCTGTTACAGGAACAAGTGGTGAACCAAGTTCTTTAACAATTGCTGAAAGAAAACGGGTTATGAATCTAGCGAAAGAAACAATAGATGGACGTGTGTTTTTTGCACCTGGAACAGGGTCTACCAATCATGATGAAACAATGGAGCTAACGAAATATGCAGAAGAAATAGGTGCAGATGCTGCCATGGTTATCGTACCTTATTACAATAAGCCGAACCAAGAAGCACTTTATCAGCACTTTAAAACAGTCGCAGATTCTGTTGAAATCCCAATCATTATTTACAATATACCAGGTCGATCCGCCGTCAATATGGAAGTTGGCACGATGAAACGCCTAGTGGAAGATTGTCCGAACATTATCGGTGTAAAAGAAGCAAATAAAGACTTTGAACATGTTAATCGTGTGCTTCTAAACTGTGGAAGGGATTTCCTACTGTTCTCGGGGATTGAACTACTTTGCTATCCAATGCTCGCAATTGGCGGTGCTGGATTTATCAGTGCGACCGCAAACGTGGAACCAGCAAAAGTAGCAGAACTATATAATGCTTGGGAAGCGGGAGATGTTGCTAGGGCGCAAGATCTTCACTTCGAATTAATGCCATTAAATGATGTGCTTTTCAAAGATACAAATCCATCACCAGTTAAAGTGGCGCTGGGAATGATGGGGAAAATAACGCCTAAACTGCGCTTGCCATTAGGATTACCTTCAGCAGCAATACAAGAAGAAGTCCGCGAATCACTTATTGAACTTGCTATTTTGCCTAAGGAAGTAACTGTAAAGTAATTATAAATAAGAAAATAGGTGATAAGAATGGTATCTTCTCAACAGTTAGTTTCTTATAAACATGAAACACAACAGAGTATTTCCTTCTATATAAATGGAGAATTCACTTCTGCAGTAGATGGAAAGGCATTTAAAAATATGAACCCATTTACGAATGAACAAATTAATGAAGTTGCAGAAGGGCAGTCTGAAGATATTAATAAAGCAGTCGCAGCCGCACGGGAAGCTTTTGATAATGGTCCTTGGAAAACGATGAAGCTAACTAAAAGAATGGAATATATATACCGCATTGCTGATTTAATAGATGAAGAGATAGAAAAAATAGCTTACTTGGAATCTCTTGATACGGGACTTCCAATTAGCCAAACGAGAAATATGGTAAGTCGTGCATCGGAAAACTTCAGATTCTATGCTCGCATGGTGGAGAGCCGTTTAGTTGGTGATGCCTATCAAGTAGATGATGAGTTTATTAACTATACCATCCATGCACCAGTGGGAGTTGCAGGATTAATCACCCCTTGGAATGCTCCTTTCATGTTAGAAACTTGGAAAGTGGCACCAGCACTTGCGACAGGTAATACAGTTGTTTTAAAGCCAGCAGAACTTTCTCCACTTTCCGCAAATTTATTGGCGGAAGTGATTCATAAAGCAGGTCTTCCAAAAGGAGTTTTCAATGTTGTTCATGGCTACGGAGAAGTAGCAGGGGATGCGCTTGTAAAACATCCGGATGTCCAGCTTATTTCATTCACAGGAGAAACAAAGACGGGTTCAACCATTATAAAAAACAGTGCGGATACGTTGAAAAGCTGCTCAATGGAGCTTGGTGGAAAATCCCCTATTATTGTTTTCGATGATGCTGATTTCGAACGAGCTTTAGATGCTTGTGTTTGGGGAATCTACTCTTTTAATGGTGAACGCTGTACCGCGAACTCACGCTTGTTTTTACAGGAAGGAATCAAAGATAAATTTATCGATGCTTTAAAGATGCGTGTTGCGAATATTAAAGTCGGTGACCCATTAGACGGAAATACAGAAGTTGGGCCGCTTATTGATAAAGGGCATTATAGCAAGGTAAAGAGCTACTTAGAAATTGCAAAAGAAGAAGGTACGGAAGTTATTACTGGAGACATTCCAATTGAATTTGCTAGAGGGAACTTTGTGGCACCGACGCTTATACTAAATGCTGAAAATCAGATGCGCGTTGCACAAGAAGAAATCTTCGGCCCTATACTAACAGTTTTGACATTTAAAGAGGAAGAAGAAGCCATAAAGCTTGCAAACGATATCGATTACGGGCTTGCGGGTTATGTATGGACGAACGATATTAAACGAGGTCACCGCGTTGCGCATAAAATAGAAGCTGGAATGCTCTGGGTGAATGCTCAGAACGTTCGTGATTTAAGAACTCCTTTTGGTGGATCAAAATCCTCTGGAATCGGACGTGAAGGTGGACATTACGGTTTTGATTTTTATACGGAACAGAAAATTATTCATGTTTCGATTGCTGATCATCGTATTCAGCAGTTCGGGAAAAATTAGCGGAGGGTATGGTGAACGCGATGGATTTTTCAATCATTCGAATCGCAAGAACGGTGCTTCATGTATTGGATTTACAGGCGTCACGTAAATTTTATGTGGATGGATTAGGTCTGATTGAAACAGAAAGTGATGAAAATCATATCTATTTAAGGGGCTTAGAGGAGCATTCCCATCATAGTTTGTTATTAAAAAAAGCAGACAAAGCTGTTGTGGAAGTACTTAGTTATAAAGTGGAAAAAGAACAGGATCTCGATGAAATTGAAAAACTTTTTATTTCAAAAGGTCTAAAAACAAAATGGATGGAGAAAGGGCAACAACATGCAATGGGAAGAACCCTTCGTGTCCATGATATATCCGGCATTCCATTAGAATTTTTTGCGGAAATGACGACTGTTGACCGGATGCTACAACGCTATGACCTTTATTCGGGAGCGAAAATTCAGAGAATTGACCATGTAAACTGTGCAGTACCTCATGTACAAAAAGCGTATGATTTCTATGTGAAGGACTTAGGCTTTTCATGTTCAGAGTATACAGATACAGAAGACGGGGAATTGTGGGCAGCATGGCTTTATCGAAAACCGACTGTTCATGACCAAGCATTTATGAGTGGACCAGGACCTAAACTACATCATTTTGCTTACACACTAACAGATCGACTTAGTGTGCTCGATTGTTGTGATGTTTTAGCAAGTATGGGATATGCGGATTCGATTGAAAGAGGACCAGGCCGCCATGGCTTATCCAATGCTTTCTTCCTCTATTTAAGAGATCCTGATGGTCATCGCATTGAGCTTTACACAGGTGATTATTTGACAAGCGACCCAGATTTAAAGCCGAAAAGGTGGGATCTAAATGATCCGCTTCGCCAAACGTTCTGGGGACACAAAGCACCAGATCGATGGTTTAATGAAACAAGTCCGTTCATTGATATTGAAACGGGTGAAGAAATCGAATGTGAAGAACCATTTTTGGAACAAAGAAAACCAAAGATTGTCGTTTGAGAACAGAACGACCGAGAGCATGGTGTGAGAAACCAATAAATTTCATACTAAAAGAATATTAAAAAATGATTCTCTTTTATTAACTGGCAAAATTGTAATAAGGAATTCATATGTTGTTCATGTTGACAGGATATTATAAGCACCATAGTACTAATAAAACTATGGAGGTTAACGTAATGGAAACAAAATGGAGTTTAAGATTAATTCGCCTCGCAGCAATTTTTGGTTTGTTAGGAGCAATATTAGGTTCACATATGGCTGGTTCAGGTAGCTATCAATTCCGTCCCATTCACGCGCACATATTAGTAGTAGGTTGGTTAACCATCTTTGCGTGGGGTATTTTCTACCGTGTGTACAAAGTTAAATCTTCCAAACTAGTAGCAGCGCATGGATGGACAGCAGTAATCGGATCAATTGGTTTAACAGCCGGGATGTGGTTAAACGCACTAAAACCATTTGATATAAATGAAACATTCTCCTTAGTATTCTACATCGTTGGTGGAACTGTTCTGTTAATAAGTTTCGGATTATTTATCATCACAACATTTATGATTGATACGAAAGAAGATAAGTAAGTATAGGAAAGAACGTTAGCTAAATAGAGCAGAATAAACTACAGCCCCCTAATTATCATTTAGGGGGCTGCTTACATATAGAAGGGAAAGTATGAAAGAAACATGGCATGTTACAAAAGGCTAAGTACTCAGCTACTTTACTTCCTTCATTTCATACCATGGGTTTACATGAACTAAAACTTCTTCCACATTAGAATATCGATTTATTATCGCTTTTTTTATTTCTTTTGAAACATCATGACCTTCCTGAATGCTCAAAGTTGCTGGAAGGCTTACGCGAACATCCACGATAATATAGTGCCCATGCTCTCTTGCTCTAATGCGATCGATTCGTTTCACTAAAGGAACTGATCGAACCAATTCAAACATTATTTCCATCGTTTCCGAATCCACGGTTTTTTCCATAAGCACATCAATAGACTCACGCCCCATTCCAATAGCGAGCTTCAGGACAAGGAAGGCAACAATAATACCTGCCACAGGATCACCATAAGCCAATATGCCAATATGAAAATAATCTCCAATCATGGCAAGTCCAATACCGATAACAGCGGCTAAAGAAGCATAGACATCGGCAAGATGGTCGTAAGCAGTCGCAATTAATCCTTTACTGTTTACTTTTTTGCCAATATTAATAGTATAAACATAGAGAACTTGTTTCCATATGAGAGAAATTATCGCTGCTATTAAAACAGTAAAGGTTGCTTTGTGGGGCGTTTCAAATAATGCTAAAACAGAATGATAGCCGATATATAATGCAGCAATACCTAAAATAATGGCAACAATGGCTGCACCAACGACTTCTGCCTTACCATGCCCATAAGGGTGATCTTCGTCTGGAGGACGTTTGGATACACGCATTGCACTGAGCGCGGCGACTGATGCAATCACATCTCCAGCGTTGTGAACGCCATCAGCAAGAAGTACCTGACTATTAAATAATAAACCAACAATAATTTTTAATATCGTAAGAAAAACATTGCTTATTAAACTAATCCAGATTGCAAAAGAGGATTGTTTTTTTTCTAAACTCATAACTTATTCCCCCAACTAGTTTTATTGCACAAAGGAAACAAAAACCCTTGACCATGTTGGTCAAGGGTTTGGCTATTATAAAAAACTATATTCAAATACTTCTCAATAAAATACGACATTTCCTTCACCACTCTAATTTAGTATTAAATAAAAAATTAGTATAACATTATCTGAAATTTTTTTCAAAATTAAAAGAACGCCATTACCAGTTGTTTGGCCAACTTTATTATATTAGAATTGATAATAGTAAATGGAGGGAATGAAATAATGTCTAGCTTACCAAATTGTCCGAAGTGTAATTCAGAATACACATACGAGGATGGAAGTCTTTTTATTTGCCCAGAATGCGCGCACGAGTGGGCGTTCGAGACAAAGAATGAAGTTATGGAAGAGAATAAGATTGTCAAAGATGCGAATGGTAATGTCTTAAACGATGGTGATTCTGTAGCAATTATAAAAGACCTTAAAGTAAAAGGAAGTTCATCCACCTTAAAAATCGGTACAAAAGTAAAAAGTATTCGTTTAGTTGACGGAGATCATGATATCGATTGCAAAATAGATGGTTTTGGTGCGATGAAACTAAAATCTGAATTTGTTAAAAAGATTTAGGCGGATAGTTATTTTATTTTGTAGTCCTCCTTCAATAGCTTATTACATGGAGACTGGTGTTATTTTATCAGTCTTTTTTTTATGAATTGGAAAGTATGAACTTATCTACCAAAAGTCAACGCAGTGAAAAATAACCATCACTATTTCCTTCTTTAGATTATATATTCAAAAAATAGGAAGAAAATTACTTGCATCGTTTAAAAAGTATTTCCATTGATAAAAGTAGATGAATATACATACACTTTAGAAAGTCCGGGTGAAGGGAGCCTTCTTATTTGATCGAAAAAGCACTCCTTTTTATTATTATATTAAGGGTTTTTTCAGGAAGTATTGATATAACTGCTGCGATGTTTATGTATAAATTTAATGATTTAGAAAAGGCATTTTATATTAACACGTTACTAGCCTTAGTAGGACCTTGTATTTTAATCATTACAACCGCTATCGCATTATTTGGTTTAGCTGAAAAGATTTCATTGACTAGAATGATATGTCTTTTTAGTGGAATCTTACTTATTCTATTCAGTTTAAAATCGAAATAATGAGCAATATATTTTAACGGAGTGTTTTGTGTTGCTTACCAATTGTAAGGAAGTTTAATAATCTTATGTAAGCGCTTGTGTTATTATTGTTGTAAGATTAGAATAATTCTATCAAGGAAGCTTGGGTGGTGTAAGAAAATGGTTCAATTAATAGAATCTTGGTGGAAGCGGAGCGTTGTCTATCAAATCTATCCACGAAGCTTTATGGATTCTAACGGAGACGGTATCGGTGATTTACAAGGGATTATTTCCAAACTGAATTATTTAGAAAAATTAGGTGTGGATGTCATTTGGCTTAGCCCAGTATATGATTCTCCGAATGACGACAACGGCTATGATATACGAGACTACCAAGCTATTATGCAAGAGTTTGGGACAATGAAAGACTTTGAACAACTGATTGATGAAGCGAAATTACGAGGAATTCGAATTGTGATGGATCTTGTGGTGAATCACACATCCGATGAGCATGCTTGGTTTGTTGAATCACGATCTTCTAAGAACTCCAGGTACCGCGATTATTACATATGGCGAGACAGTAAAGATGAACACCCTCCAAATAATTGGGGTTCTATATTTTCTGGTTCTGCTTGGGAGAAAGAGAATGCTACGAATTCGTATTATTTGCATTTGTTCTCTAAAAAGCAGCCAGATTTGAACTGGGAACATGAGCCTCTTCGAAACGATATTTTTAACATGATGACGTATTGGTTAGAAAAAGGAATTGGTGGATTCAGAATGGATGTCATCAATTTTATTTCAAAAGATCCACAACTACCTGATGGAGAAATGCAACATGAGCAGTTTTTTGGGGATGGAAGTCCTTCTTTTATAAATGGTCCAAAAATTCATACCTATTTACGTGAGATGAATGAAAAGGTTTTGCGTCATTACGACGTGTTAACAGTTGGAGAAATGCCAGGAGCAAAAACGGAGGATGCGCGGATTTATACAGATCCAAACAATGGTGAAGTGGACATGGTCTTCACATTTGAGCATATGAATCTAGATAGTGGACCTCTTGAAAAATGGGATATTAAACCTTTAGATTTAGTAGAGCTAAAACGTAATCTAGAAAAGTGGCAACTTGCTCTCCATCAAATAGGATGGAATAGTCTTTATTGGAATAACCACGATCAACCGAGAATCGTTTCTCGGTTTGGAGATGACGGGTTCTATCGGGAGATGTCCGCCAAAATGTTGGCAATTTGTCTCCATATGCTCCAAGGTACGCCTTATATATATCAAGGCGAAGAGTTAGGAATGACCAATGTAAAGTTTAATAGTATGGATGACTATCGAGACATTGAAACGCTCAATATGTACAAAGAAAAACGGCAGCAAGGTATTACGCATGAAGTGATTATGTCCAGTATTTATGCAAAAGGTCGAGACAATGCTCGAACTCCAATGCAATGGACACCAGATGGAGGGTTCACAACAGGAACGCCTTGGATTCAGATGAATATAAATACTTCTACGATTAACGCAGAACAAGCACTTGCAGATCAAGCGTCCATTTTTTATACGTATCAAAAGCTTATACGTTTAAGAAAAGAATATGACATTATCACACACGGCAACTTCCAATTATTATTACCTGATCATCCTCATCTCTTTGTGTATAAACGACAAATAGATAGAGAAGAATGGTTAATCGTAACCAATTTCTCCGAGAAGCAGGAGCAACTCGAATGGAATGAACTTGATGTGCAACATAAAAACTGGAAAGTCATAATATCTAACTATGAAACTCCTAAAGTAAACGAAGATATTATGGAAGTGCGCCCTTATGAGGCATTTGTGCTCGCTTTTGAAAGGAGATAGCAGAATGAAAAAAGTAATTGGTGTTGATATTGGGGGAACTAAAATACGGATGGGTGTCGTGAATGAGACAGGACAAGTTTTGGCCGACAAGACCATTCCAACGCTGTTACCGTTATACCCCTATTTAGAAAAACAAATACTAGAAGTAACGAAAGAATTTCCTGACCTGACAGGTATTGGAATTGGTACGAGGGGAATGGTAGATGCGACAACAGGCGTTGTAACTTTCGAGAAAGAATTAGAAGGTTGGCAAGGGACTCCAGTTAAAGAACAATTAGAAGCAGCAACTGGACTTCGTGTGGAGATTAATAACGATGCCAACTGTGCAGCTCTTGCAGAATTTCGAATTGGTGCAGCGACAGGGTTTCAAAAGGTTGTTTGTTTAACAGTGGGTACTGGGCTCGGTGGAGGCTTCGTTTTTGATGGAGAGATAATGAATGGAACGCATGGCGGTGGCGGCGAAGTCGGGCATTTGATTTTGTATCCAAATGGACTCATTTGTAGTTGTGGAAGACCAGGCTGCAGTGAACAATATATATCCGGAAGTGCATTGAAAAGATTGATTCAAGAGGAAAATGTCGTTGATCCAGAAACAGGGCAATTAGCAATACCACAAAATCTATTCCGATTAGCAGCAAATGGGCATACAAGTGCAATAGTAGCTCGCGAACGATTTCTTTCCGATTTTGCAGTGGTGATTTCCACACTACAAGCCGTTTTGGATATGGACTGTGTTGTAGTTGGAGGTGGCGTTTCAGAATCTGCAGACGATTGGTGGGAAAACCTTCTAGCTAAAGTAGAACCACTGAAACTTAACCCGCTGGAATTGAAGCGCGCTACTTTTGGAAATGAAGCCGGGATGCTTGGAGCAGCTATGCTCGTTATTGACCAAGTAAATTAACCGTCATAATAAAACAGAGGAAGCGATTGAAGTAGCTGAGGTGCAAGGCATTATCTATAAGCGACCGAATTTACTGCTTTCAAACTTAAAGGTTAACGAGCATGAAGAAATGACTACACTCGATCTAGCACCTTACGAAGCGAGAATTTATAAAATATAAAAAAACGTTTTGTCCAAGGACAAAACGTTTTTTTCTTTAGTAACCAGGCTTTTTTAGGATTTTAAAGATGTTAGTCTTGTAGTCTTCCACGCCCGGTTGATTGAATGGGTTGATGTCGAGTAGGTAAGCACTATATGCACAGGCCATCATATAGAAATATAAAAGGTGGCCAATATGCTGTTCATCTAGTTGTTCCATCGTAATTGTGAGTTGAGGCACGCCTCCATCCAGGTGAGCAGTTGCGGTTGCTTCATGACATGCCATATTAAATTCATGAAGAGATAGACCACTCAGATAGTTCAGTTCATCCCCGTTATTTTCTGCTTCAAAAACCGTCAAGTCATTAGCGACACTTTTCACCATTAAAAAAGATTCGAATAACATGCGTTTTCCATCTTGGATGTACTGACCTAAGGAATGTAAGTCGGTAGAATAAAGGACGGATGCTGGGAAAATTCCTTTCCCTTCTTTTCCTTCACTTTCTCCAAATAATTGCTTCCACCATTCCTGTACATACGTTAACTTTCCATCAAACGCTGCCATGATTTCGACTGGGAATCCTGCATTGTACAAATGATTTCGAATAACTGCATATTGAATAGCACTATTTGAAGTTGTATCAAGTACCCCAAATTCCTGCTCTGCTATTTTTGCCCCATTAATTAGTTTTTCGATATCATAACCTGCTGCTGCAATAGGTAACAAACCAACTGCCGTGAAAACAGAGTATCGTCCTCCGATATTATTGGGCACTACAAAGCGTCGATAGCCTTTTTCGATAGCAAGTGATCGTAACGATCCTTTTTCTTCATCGGTTGTAACGAGTATACGAGATGTAGCTTGATCACCATACCTTTTTTCCATGTACTGCTGTAAAAAGCGGAACGCAATGGCAGGTTCTGTGGTTGTTCCTGATTTTGAAATGATATTCAATGTGACTTCTTTATTGTCTAAATATGTAATAAGTTCCTTTAAGTATTCGCCACTTACTAAATGGCCAGCAAAGATAACTTCTAAGTCAGTTTGTTTTTGGAATGGTGTAGAAAGAGCCTCAATGACTGCTTTCGAACCTAGATAGGAGCCCCCTATACCAATAACAACTAGCACATCCGAAGTAGATCGAATGTGTTTTGCGGTTTCCTTTAAATCTTGCACAAACTCCTGATTGATAGTGCTTGGCCAATCTACCCACCCTAAATATTCAGCACCTTCTGCAGATTTAGTATGGATTCCATTGTGAATAGCTTTTAATTTACTTTCCAATTCAGATGTAATTAGTTGGCTGTAATCTCCTGAATAATTAACTGTAATGTTCATGGAAAAGTCTCCTTTTACGCAAATTTGTCTATCTTCTATTTTACCATCAAACAGAAAAGAAACCGCTTAAAATGGTACATTTTCCTTAGATTAGTAAATTCAAAGAAAGACCTACTATAATTCTCTAAATATTTTTAATTAGATTTTCTAAATATGGTCCGGATGTTATCATTTTAGACCCATACCAAAACATTTCACCGTCTACTAATATGATCTTTGTGTTAGGAAGAAATGCTTGAAATTCTGCCACATGTTTTTCTTGGAAAGGAAATGGTTCGGAAGCGAGCAAAAGTACATCTAGGGTGGCGTTTGCTAGTTCCTCTTTTGTAACCGCAGGATATCTAGAATCTTCTTTTTCAAAAGGATTATGGAAACCTAGTTTAAGTAATACATCATTTATATAAGTAGTTCCTCCAACGACCATATATGGTTTTCGCCAAATAACATATGCAGCTTTTCTATATTGCTTATGCTGAATTGAAGCGAAGGATGATTTGCAGGAAGTAATGAGCATTTCTGCAGCTTGTTCCTTATTCGTCAGTTCTCCAAGTGTTTGTATAAATCGGTAAGCATTCTGTATGGACTGAACTTCCATAACGAAAACCGGGGCAATTTTTTCGAGTGCACGCACGATGCCTTCCGTGTTTTCTTCTTTTTCAGCTAAAATGAGATCTGGCTGCAGCGCACGTATTTTTTCCAAATTTACTTCTTTTGTGCCCCCCACTATAGGCACGTTCTCTACAATTCCTTTTGGGAAAATACAATATTTCGTTCGACCTACTATTTCGTTCTCAAGACCTAGAGCGAAGAGTGTTTCCGTAATTGCAGGACAAATCGAAATGATCCGTTTTGGTGGGGTGGGAATCTGCATTTTTCTCCCAAGATGATCGGTTATAAGATGTGTCATCAAATTCCTCCCTTACTAATCTAATTCGTTATTAGATGAAGGTTATCCTTTTTTTAATCAAATGAAAAAAGTGAAATATTGTTTTTTACGTAAAAATGCTTTAAAAGACCAGCAACAACTATTTGAAGAATAGATAAAGTGTTCTTCCAACTAACCAAAAAAGGTTGTCTTTAAGTAGCGAAACTACTTAAAGACAACCTTTTATTATAGTTAGTTTTTATACCTGCTCAACAGGTGATTCTTTTGCCGCTTTCGCAGCAGATTTTCCACCAGTTGTTCGCTTAAGGAACAAGGATAGAATAAACGCGACAACAGCAATACCAGTAGAAACTAAAAATGAATCGTTAATTCCTGAAATCATCGCTTCCATTCCCACATGTTGTTGCAATTGTTGTAAGGCTTCTCCTGTAGGAGCAGTCGTTAACTTAGCTGTGGCTTCGGTCATCATTTCTTGTACATGTGTTGTCGTGCGATTCGACATAATCGTTACAAGTAAGCTAGCCCCGATAGCTCCAGAAACTTGTTGAATGGTACTGTTCATAGCTGTACCGTGTGGTGTTAGAGCTGGCGGTATTTGATTTAAACCGTTTGTCATAATTGGCATCATAACCATAGAAATACCAAGCATACGGATCGAATAAATAACAACTAAATGAGTATAACCTGTTGAATCTGTTAACTGGCTAAATAAGTATGTTGTAACAATCACTATTGCTAAACCTACATATGCCAATATTTTAGGACCAAATTTGTCGAAGATTCTTCCTGTTATTGGCATCATAATCCCCATTATTAGAGCTCCTGGTAACATCAGTAAACCAGAATCCATCGGAGAAATACCACGAATATTTTGAAGGTAAATTGGCATTAACAGCATAGCTGAGAACATTGCTATACTTAATGTAACTGAAATGGCAGAAGATAGAGCAAACATTGGATACTTATACACTCTAAAATCTAACATTGGCTCGCTAAGTTTGAATTGTCGAAGGATTAATGTAACTAATGAGAGCACTCCGACGATAATTGTTAAGTAAACACTAGGAGTAGACCAGCCATTATTCCCAGCTGTACTAAATCCATATAAAATACCACCGAAGCTCAAAGCTGATAAAACCACTGATAGTGCATCAATTTTATCATTGCTTTTCTCTTTTTTATCTTTTAATTTAAAGAATCCTAAAATCCACACTAGAATCATAACTGGGATCATCATTAAGAACAACACAGACCAATCATAGTGTTGAATAACCCAACCGGATAGTGTTGGTCCTATAGCAGGTGCGAAAATCATTACAATCCCGAACATTCCCATAGCAGAACCACGTTTTTCAGGAGGGAAACTAGTAAATAGTACAGTCATTAATAGCGGCATGATTAATGCTGCTCCAGAGCCTTGTATCATACGAGCAGCTAATAAAACTGGGAAGTTTGGTGCAAACCCACCGATTAATGTACCAACTATGAATAATCCCATAGCAGTTAAGAACAAGCGTCTTGCTGTATTTTTTTTAATTAAGAATGCAGTTGTAGGAATTATAATTCCATTCACTAACATGTAACCAGTCGACAACCATTGTACCGTTGAAGCACTGACATCAAATTCTTTCATAATGGCAGGTAAAGCGACATTCAAAAGTGTATTACTTAATAGAGCTACGAAAGCTCCAGTCATTAGTATTGCTAACAAACCATATGGAGGTTTTGTTTGTTTTTCAGGCATATAGTATTCTCCTTTTATTCTTGTATACTAATAGTTCATTTATGAACCTTTAGTTTGACAAAATTTATAATACACCTTTGAAAATTAATTTGCAATAAAAATATACTGATAGTATAAAAGTATACTAGTGGTATAATTAAGTTGTGTTATAATGGTTAGAATGATTAATCTCTAAAGGAGTACAAGCAATGAATAAGAAAAAAAGGAATGTCATAGATAAAGCGTATGAATTATTTATTGAAAAAGGCTATCATGCTACGTCCATTCAAGATATTTTAAATCATAGCGGTATTTCAAAAGGATCTTTTTATAATTATTTCTCTTCTAAAAGTGAACTGTTTAAAGCTGTGTTTAATCTAATCCAGGAAAACCTACAAATGGAACGGGACAAGCTGCTTATTGGGGAAAATATTCATGACATGAATATTTTCAGAGAGCAGATCAGTTTAATGATGGAATTAAATAAAAGAAACAAGCTAAATCAATTGATCGATGATGTGATAGTATCAAGCGATCCAGAGCTTATAAAATACATAAAGCAGTTTAAATTTATTTTTTTACATTGGATATATGAGCGTTTTATAGATATTTTCCCTCGCGATAAAGAAATTTATTTGATGGATTGTGCGATTATTTTTACAGGTATTATGCAAAATATTTTATATACGAGCCACGCTTTAAAAACAACGATTAAGGTGAAGCAAATTGTTGATTATACAATGGATCGAGTAATTACTATTTTAGAAGATATTAGTACAGAAGGTGTTCACTTATTCGAATCCGAAAAGTTAAATACACTATTGCCTCAATCGGATTATAATGATTTTTTTAACAACGAATTTTCAGTTTCCACATTAAACTTAAAAAAGGTGATTGAGAAGGGGTTAGGTATTGAGGAACAAAAAATGACAACCTATTTAAACTTGTTGTATTTTATTCAAGAGGAAATAATGAATAATAAAGAACCAAGAAAGTTTTTAATTGAGAGTGCCTTATCTACGTTAAAAAGGACTGAGGAACTAAGCAATTTAAAAGAGTTTCTACAATATGAGCAAATTTTAGCGAATATGAAGTATTATCCGATTTCCTAATAGTATTTTCTTATATAGCAAAAAAAGCTGTTTAACTAAGGAAAAGTCCTAGTTAAACAGCTTTATTCATTCACATTTGTAGTTTGCTAGCTAACTAGGTTTAACAAATAGTTCGACTTCGAGACAAATAAGTAGAACTTGAATTAATTCATATGGTAAGATACTGAATGGTTAAGAAAACCCAACTTTAGTAAACAATTTGGAGGAATATATAATGAATATATTAGTAGTAAAAGCAAATAACCGTCCAGCGACAGAAGCTATATCAAGCAAAATGTATGAAATATTTATGGAAGAAGTAAAGAATGCACAGGACCTTAACGTAACAACTTTCGACGTGTTTGCAGAAGATATGCCATACTTCGGTCAAGATTTGTTCAATGCATTTGGAAAAATGCAAAACGGAGAGGAATTATCAGATGTTGAGCAACGTATTTTAGCTACTAAACAAAAAGCAATGGATGCTTTAACAGCTGCTGATGTAGTAGTTTTCGCTTTCCCACTTTGGAACTTAACAATCCCAGCAGCATTACAAACATTTGTTGATTATACGTATCAAGCAGGTTATGCATTTAAATATAGTCCAGAAGGTCAATTAATTAGTTTAATGCCTGAGAAAAAAGCGATTATCTTGAGTGCACGTGGTGGAATTTACTCTACTCCAGAAACAGCACCTATGGAAATGGCTGCAACTTATATGCGCAATGTATTTGGAGGCGTATTCGGAATGTCAATTGAAGAAGTAATTATCGAAGGTCACAATGCAATGCCAGACAAAGCAGAACAAATTATTGCAGAAGGTCTTGAAAAAGTAACTGCGATAGCGAAATCATTATCTACTCAACCTGTAAAAGCCTAATTGTATAAAATAATCCCTCTCTGTTTTTCAGAGAGGGATTATTTTATACAGAGAGTAACAAAATCCATAAGCACCTATTACGTATTAAACAAATGGATTATAAAAACGGCCACTATTTATGAACATGAACAAAATCATTAATGCAAATAATAGAAAAGTAATAAAAATAGCGATAAAGTCTCGCGTTTTAAATTCTTTGTAGCTATACCATGTTCGTTTTTTAAATTTTCCGAAGCCACGTAAGTCCATGGTATTACTAACTATTTCGATTCGGTCCAAACTTGAAAAAATCAGTGGCATAATAATGGAGCTAGCATTCTTAATTCGTTTCCTCAATTTCTCATTTCGAGACATATCTACACCTCGTGCTTGCTTCGACCGTGCAATCGTTTTGAAGTCACGCTGGATATCCGGAATATACCGTAAGGCAATTGATACCGAATAGGCGAGGCGATAACTTACACCTACACGGTTTAAAGATGCGGCGAATTCACTCGGATGTGTCGTCACAAGGAATAGTAACGCAGGTGGGATGACTGCAAAATATTTCAGTGTAATATTTAATTGATAAAAAAGCTGCTCTAATGTAATTGAATAGCGTCCAATTGAACCGGTAATAGGATGAGAAGTTCCATAGATCACTGTTCCATGCTGAGGTGCAAACAAATAAATTGCAATATTGTTTAGCAATAAGAAAAATAAAATGAATGCAAGTACAAAGCTAATTTCTTTCATTTTAATCTTCGATACGTAAAATAGAACGAAACTGGCAAACAATATGAACAGCAGAAACCGAGTATCATATGTAAACATCACAGCAGACGACCAAAGGAGAAAACAAATTAGTTTTGTTGCCCCCGTTAAACGGTGAACGATCGAATCTCGCTCAATATAGCTCAGTAGTTCGCTGTTCACTGGTGCGCACCTCCCGATCATATTGAATGAATTGCTCAACAAAATGTGAAGGTTCCGAGATGTTAAAATGTTTAGCGAGTTCATATAATGAAGACTCTTTTAAATTTGCTTCTTTAATAAGCTCAGGGTTCGATAAAATATGAGCCGGTGAATCGTCCGCTAAAATCTCCCCACTAGATAATACAATTGCACGATTTGTATACTCGGTCATTAAATGCATATCATGTGTAATGAGAATAATAGCTATTCCATTCTTAGTAAGTTCCTCTAAAAACGTCATTAATTCCGTTGTATGCTTATAGTCTTGACCAGCAGTCGGTTCATCCAGCAACATAATAGCAGGTTCCATCACTAAGATTGTTGCTATAGACAATCGTTTTTTCTGACCGTAGCTAAGAGCAGAAATAGGCCAATTTCTAAATGGATATAGACCGCAAACCTTCAGTGTATCTTCTACTCGTATTTTAATTTCAGCCTCTGAAACATTTTTTTGAGCTAGGCCAAATGCCACTTCTTCAAATACAATTTGCTTTGAAAACATATGATTTGGATTTTGTAGTACAAATCCTACTCGCTGTGCACGTTCTTTTATGGAGTCCTTTTTAGCGTTGATGTTTCCGAAATGAATGATTCCTTCATTTGGTTTTTCAAATCCACAAATAAGTGAGGAAAGAGTCGATTTACCTGCACCATTTGCACCGACAAGACTAATCATTTCACCTTTATGTAATTTAAATGAAACGTTTTTTATGATATTTGCTTTATTAGGATAGTGAAAACTTATATTTTCTAGAGATAATACAGATTCTGTTTCAAGAACTTTTTGGGTTGTAGAATGGTCACTCGCATGCCAAATGGCTAATTTTTCTTGAAATGCTTCTTTTACTAACTCTTCTACGTTGGTTAATGCCATCTCTTTTGTTAGCTCACAGCCTGCATATTTTAATGCTTTAATGTAGAGTGGCTCGCGAATCCAGTTTTCTGCCAATAGAGGTCCGGCAAGCACTTCATTTGGTTTAACGTCTGCAATGATACGCCCGTGATTCATCAAAATAATACGATCCAATGGCTGCGATAATACATCCTCAAACCGGTGTTCCACAATAATTATGGTTTTATTCGACTCTTTTTGAAGGTTGTCGATTAATGCCATCGTCTTTTTTCCAGAAGCAGGGTCAAGGTTTGCTAGTGGTTCATCGAATAATACGACTTCAATATCATTTACAAGAACACCAGCTAACGCTACTCGTTGTTTTTGACCACCTGATAATTCATGGATCCGTGCATTCAAATGGGAAGACATATGGACAAGTTCAGCTGCGTTTTGGACATGGTCTTTCATCTCTCCAAGAGGAACGGCGTTATTTTCTAATGAGAAAGAAATATCTTCAGCAACTGTCAGCCCGATAAACTGCCCATCTGTATCCTGAAGGACAGTACCGACTGTTTGTGAAATAGAATAGAGGTCGAGGTCACGTGTCTCTTTTTCATTAATCTTAAGGCTGCCTGATATTTCTCCTTTGTATGCAAAAGGAACAAGCCCGTTCAAACAATGAACGAGCGTGCTTTTTCCAGAACCAGAAGGGCCGACTATGCAAACTTTTTCCCCTTCATGAATCGTTAAATTTATATTGTGGAGCGTAGGTTTCGATTGGCTATCATATTGAAAGCTGAAATCTTTAAACTCGATAACTGGTTTTTTCATGTAAATCTCCTAACTTATTTAATCCTCGTAGCTTAGACTTCCTTTTTTCGTTCTTGTTTTTGCGTAAGCAGTTAACAAAATTGTTCCGAGTACGGCAACGGTTCCGATATTCCAAATACCTGCTGCAATACCTTGTGTAAATACTTTATTTGCAGGTTCGGCGTAAATTAATATATCAAGTCCCGGCGCGATTAAGAACCAAGCAATTGCTTGAACTACTATTTGAACTAAGTTAAACATGATAATTTTTTTAAGTCCAAATTCGCCATCTTCAACCGAAAAATATTTATAGAATATACCAATACCAAGCCCAACAAATGCCGAAGTAATTACCCAACTCCACCAAACAGAACCGTATGAAGTCAAATCATTCAATGCATGACCGATTAACCCGACAAACAAACCTGCAATAGGTCCAAAAAGAACAGCAATAAGTGCTAAAAATGCATAAGCAGTTTGAATTGTCGTATTTGGGATCCCGGTAGGAATCGCCACAAATTTAGCTAAAATAAGAAACACAGCTGCGCCAATACCAATGGCAACGATTGTTTTCGTTGTAAAAATAGACTTTTTCATTCATCATTCTCCCTTACTTTTTATATTTATTTTAACAGTTATCACAAATTAGTTATATACAACTTGAGGTGCTTTACGAATTTTTACTTCCCAGTTCACACCAGTACCAATGCCATAAGTTTCAGAAAAGGACCGCTGGTTAATGGCGATAGCAATATTGTCTAGAGAATTTACATATAAAAGAGGCTCTCCGACATTAGTAGCTGCAAACGAGCGTCCGAATGCCAATATGTTTTCATAAATCGTGCGACCATTTGTCGATATGGAGACTTGGAATGACTCTCCGTAATCCGCATCCAATTGTTTAAATTGTGCTCGGCTAATATTTGTCCATAGATTGCCAAACGGACGATCGATAATATCGACAATACCGGTAAATCCTTCATTTTCGAACTTCGAATCCTTTAACGGAAATTCGATAATGGATGATAAGGGAAGGGATGGTCCAACCTCCTCGAACTGAATAGAACCAGATGCAAGTCGGGCACCTGTATAAGCATAAATATCTCGACCGTGGAAAGTATGTGATTCTCCAGAGTTTGGTAGTCTATTTACTGCTTCGTCAATTTCGCGGATTTCCTTAATACCGATGAATTTATTTACATGAGTTAACGTTCCATTGTCTGGTGTTACGATATATTGGTTCTTCTCCGTTTTAACTACAACACTTTTCCGGTCAGAACCAACACCCGGATCCACGATCGATACAAAAACTGTTTGCTCGGGCCAATAATTAATCGTTTGTAATAATCGATAAGAGGCTTCCCAAATATTATATTGTGGAATTTGATGTGTTAAATCGAAAATAGGCAAGCCGCGTTGAACAGAATTTGCCACTCCATGCATTGCACTAACAGCACCGTCGCTAATACCAAAATCTGATTGTAAAACTAATAAACCTTCTGTCATGTTAAACACTCTCCTATTGTTTTTTGGTTTTTGCTTAATGAGGGAAGAAATAAAAAAATCCCGCCCTCATCAATCATTTAGATTGAAAAGGACGAGATTTTATACTCGTGTTACCACCTTTATTCGTCACTTACTTACATAAGCAACCTCAGCAAGTACAGAATTCTATCCAAATGAATTCTAAACTGTGGTATTGATAACGGGTACCAAATCCCGCTTACATCTCAAGCGCAAATAATTTGCGTGTTCAATGTAGAGCTCAGAGGCCATTGTTCAAACGGAGTTTTTCTGCTTCTTTTCAGCTACCGAAGCTCTCTTCAAAGAAATCCTACCATTTTACTTTTTCTCTTCATCGCTTTAACTTATAATAGTGAATTTACACCCAATTCTAAATACTGTCAAGTGTTTATTGTGAATTAGTTTTCCTATTAGGCTTTTAACATTTCCCACTCTTCACGCAAAATACCCATCCGAATCGAATCATAGTAATTACCATTATAAAAACGTACTTTTCGTAGACGTGCTTCCATGGTCATTCCTAGCTTTTCACCAACACGAATCATACGATCATTACCAGACCATGTCGTATATCCAACACGAACGAGTGGCATTGTATTAAACAAATGCTCTATCCACAGTTTTAAAGCCCGTGTTCCTAAACCTATTCCCCAGCTCGGTGCTTCATGAAATACAATTCCCACTTCAAGCCATTTGGAAGGTTCATGTTCCCAATAGTATGAAACAATTCCGCAGATTATACCAGCCACTTCAATTGCCCAGAAATTATCTCGTGCAACGTATGATTCCGCCTTTTCCATAAATACGTCATATGGTATCGCTTTATGCTCATAGTAAGGTGCGTCCCATTTTTTCCATTCAGGAGATTCATCCTTAAAAGCTAATTCCCATAGTCTAGGTAAATCTTCAAGTTGAATTGGTCGAATCATTATCTCTTGATCTTGATAAAACATCAAATTCCTCTTTTCATTTCATAGTTTAAAAAATGCATATTGGACTGAAAAGAGGTGGCGTATGCCAATTACTTTTCATTCACCATTAATAAGTTTTTCATTTAGATCACTCCTCTTAGTTAGATAAATCTAATTATAATACAATATTTAAAAAAGGGAATAATAAACAATTGGCGAATTGATAAGATGTAGAGCTAGTATATTTAAAATAGAAAAGTGGGGATTAGGAAATACTCATTTGGCAATCGAAAGACTCGAAAAGGCACTTAAATTAAGCTTCGAAAATAAACAAATAAGTAATTTAATTCGTCTAGGAGAGGCATTAAAATATGATGGGCAACCAGAAGAAGCACTTAAGAAGTTTGAACAAGTGATTGATGCGTGTATGTCTAATACGAATTCAATGTTCTTAGATTTTGCTTACCAACATAAAGGGAAATGCCTTTTAGAATTAGGGCAAATGGACATAGCGTTGGATTACTTTCAAGAAGCAATGAAGCTAAGACTAGCAAAAGGAGATCAGTCATTGATTGATTCTAGTCAAAAAGCAATTAATCATGTAAAGCAAGCCATTTGGAATAGATCTTAATTATTGGGAGGTAGCTGTGTATGTTCTTTAGAAGAAAATCATATATCATGAAAAAAGAATTTGTGGCTACATTTAATGAGCTTTTCAATGAAATAAATCTACCAAATCAACTAAAAAATGGTTCCCGATTCGTTGGAAGATGGATGTTAGGTGCAGACGATGATAAAATCGAGATTTTTGCAATATGGGAATATGATAGTTACGAAGATTACGTGAGGATAGAGTCAAATATTAGAAATGATAGTGAGCATGTGAATCGAGTTTTAGGCTGGTACAATCATCATGGTGGAAAAGAGTTTGTACAAAATACTTTTTAAAAAAAAGCTAAAAACGAATCAATAATATCGACTTTAAAGACTACTAATTAAACGAATGGAGAAACAAATGAAAGCGACGTTTATAAGGAGTATTTTAGGTGTAGTTGCATTTCCACTAACAATTTGGAATTTAGCAATGAATCAACTAAACAAAATTGCTCCACCAGGGCAACTTATAGAAACAAAGTATTCGGATATACACGCTATTGTAACAGGTGAGGGGAAAGTTATTGTTATTTTAGAAGCGGGCTTAGGTTCTGTATCTATTGATTGGTGTTACGTTCAACCAGAGATTTCAAATTTTGCAAAAGTTATTTCCTACGATAGAGGAGATTACGGTTGGAGTCGAACGAAGAGGAATTCACTTACATCACTTGATAGTGTGGAAGAACTAAATGAAGTATTAAAGAAGCTTAATATCCAACCTCCTTACATATTGGTTGGTCATTCATTTGGAGGACTTTCCATGAGATTGTTTGCCAGTATGTACCCAGATGATGTTGCAGGCATAGTATTAGTAGATGCAGTTCATGAAAATCAATATATTACTAGTAATCAAAACAAAAAATTTCAAAGGCTTGTCACGTTTGGTTATGCAACTTCATTAATGGGGTTGCCGAGGATTTTAAAACAGAAAATTGGAAGGAAATTTTTAGCGAAGGAGTACGCCCAACACTTAAAATATATCGGATATACTTTAGGTGCATATAAGTCCATGTACAGAGAATATAGAGATAGTTCCATTTCTGCAAAACAATTAATGGAAGCAGAACCACTACGTGATGACTTATCTATTAAGGTAATAAGTGCCGAGAATAATTCGGAGCAATGGAAGAAACGGCAAATGCTTCTATCCAAATTAACGAACAAGACAGAACATATTCAGACTAAAACAGGGCATTCAATACACTTAGAAGACCCGAGTATTGTCATTAAGTGCATTACTAATTTGATAAAAGAAAGTAGTGGTTAATACCTTATGCAGATTCTCCCAAACGTAATAGAGGAAATTAAAAAACTAGAAAAAATAGATCGGCCGTATATTATCGGTATGGATGGATTAAGTGGTTCAGGTAAAACGACATTATCTGAAAAGATAAAGGAAGAGCTAATGAATGAAGGGTTTCAAGTTATAGTTATCCATATCGATCATTTAATAGTAGAACGTGAGAGGAGGTATAACACGGGTCATCCTGAATGGTATGAATACTATGCATTACAATGGGATGTGCAATGTATAAAAGAAAACCTTTTTGAAGCAGTTCATCAAAAATCAAATCATCTTCATCTACCATTTTATGATTTCGATAAAGATCAATCCTATTCTAAGAGCATTAACATAGGACAATGCTCGATCATTTTAATTGAAGGGATTTTCCTCCAAAGAAAAGAATGGAAAAGTTTTTTTGATTATATGATTTATTTGGATTGTCCAAGGGATATTCGGAACGCAAGGGTTTTACAAAGGGATGCATACATAGGAGATATGAATGAACGATTGAAAAAATATGAACAAAGGTATTGGAAAGGAGAGGAATACTATCTACTAGAAGTAGACCCTCTCAAAAAATCAGATATTATTATAAGGAATCTATAAAAAACGAACTCCCATCCAATTGGATTAGGAGTTCGTTTTAAATAAATCAAGATGTCTCGAGTTTTATTTCAGGTACGAGTAATTTAGGATTTTAATGTTCCTTTTTCAACTGTACTAGTCTTTTGTTACCTTAAATGAGATAACCATTTTTTGTAGTTCCTCGGCCATATTTGCCAGGTTATCAGAGGATGCAGATATTTCCTCCATTGTAGCTAGTTGTTCCTCCGCACTTGAAGCGACGTTTTGCGTGTTTAGAACAGCTTCTTCTGCGTTGTTCGATACTTCCTTAATATGAAATGCCAGTGATTTCGCATTCTCGGTAATACTTCCAATTGAAGTAGACACTTCATCCATTTGCTTAGAAACTTCACTAGCTGAATGATAAATTTTTTCGAATGATTCACCTGTATTATTGACCAACACCATGCCTGTTTCTACATCTTCCGTACATTTTTCCATTGAACTCACAGCGCTATTAGTGTTTCCTTGAATATCGCGGATTAAGGAAGTGATATGATCAGCTGACTTTCTCGATTCTTCTGCTAATTTTCTAACTTCATCTGCTACTACAGCAAATCCTTTACCGTGTTCACCAGCACGTGCGGCCTCAATTGCTGCATTAAGCGCCAATAAATTTGTTTGTTCCGATATATCCGATATAACTCCCACGATTTTTTCGATTTCTCCTGAACGAACTCCTAATGATTTAATAATATTAGCAGAACGAAGAACGGATTCATTTACAGTGTTCATTTGTAGAATCGTATTTTTAATTGCTTCATTTCCTTTTTCTGATTCTAAAGAAGTTACTTTAGAATTGCTAGAGACATTGGAAATTGACTCTGAAATATTCATAATATTAGTTTCCATTTCTTTTACAGATAGAGAAGCATCTTCTGTTTCTTTCAAAGAACTGTCAGATCCCTTTGCTAATTCCATACTAGACTCTGCAATATGCTCAGCAGCATGATTTGTTTGCTCTGCACTTGCCATAAGCTCCTCTGAAGAAGCAGCAACTTGCTCAGAAGATTCACGTACCTTTTTAATCAATTCTTTTAAATGAAACACCATCTCATTAAATGAGAGAGCAAGAACACCTATTTCATCTTTCGATTGATATTTGCTCTGGACAGTTAAATCCCCATTTTCCGCTTCCAGCATCAATAATTTCATTTCATTGACAGGACGAATGATTAGCTTTGTAATTACCCAGCTAATTAAAACAGATAATAAAATAGCTGCGGCGATAATGGAAACTAGTAAGATATTAGAAGCTAAAGCTTCATCTTTATTTGATTTATAGAAATCCTCTGCATATTTACTATTGAACTCAATAAGTTGCGAATTTACATCAACTAATTGAATAGCAATTGGCTCTAATTGTTTTAAGTAAATTTCATAAGCTTCTGCGCTTTTATTTTGTTTTGTTAATTCAATGATATTATTTAATCGATTTTGATAATCTTTTCGTAGACCGTCGAATGTATCGAACATGTGTATTACTACAGGGATATTCGCATTATATTGTCCTCTAAATAGATCAATTTCTTGTTGCTCTGTATTTATCTTCGAAAGTAACTCCTGCTTTTTTGTATTATCCTTAGAAATGATTAACTCTAAAACCGAAGCATTAATATTTTGCTGACTCGATTTCATGTTAGAAACGATTTCAATTGGGACTACATTCCAGTGATATACACTTTCTATGTTATTACTTAGTTTGGATATTTGCCAAAGACTAATACCTCCGATAACTAATAAACTTAAAGTTGTAATGGAAGTTAGAAGCAACATCTTTTTTGTGATTCTCAAATTTTTAATCCATTTCATTAATGACACCCACCTATTATTTAATGTAATTTCAAACTCTACAGAAGGTCTAACGAATTTTTATTAAGAACTATTTGAAGCTAGTTAGATATGTAGTGACTAGCGAAGTTTACTTTAAATTACTGATTTTTGAATCTATTTGCTAATTTCCTGAGTAAGTCAAGCTATATGAGGAGAAGAGTTACATAAATGAATCATTATGTTTAGAGTGAACATTCGCAATCATTGTTACTTTTTTATCAATTTCGAACTTCGAATATAAGTGAATACTGGACAAAATAACTATATCATTAATAAATTAGTCTGACAATGAAGTTTTTTATATGGATTTTATGGAATTATCTATGAACATCAACGATTCTCTGTGCTATAACTAGAGGATAGTAGTTATGTTTATTTATGAAGGTGATTCGAATTGTATCCACGTAATTTAATGAAAAAGTGATGTATTTATCAAATAAATCACTCAGCACAATAAAGAAATAATTGAATTATAGAGCACTCGCTTCATCTATAATCCCAGATTGTGTATGTACCACGTGCTTTTTATTTGCTCTTATATTCTACAGAGTAAATATTTTTACGCTAAAAATAAATAATTGTTGCATTCAAAAGTAAAATAAATTACTATTAAAAGTAAAGGAGGGGTGAATGATATGGATGAAATTAGATTGAACGTAGCGTTACTGAGAAGAAAGGTACCAAACTTAACGACTGCAGCTAAATCGATTGGGATTCGCCCTGCAACAGTATCTAATTTATGTACGGGGAAAATTGATTTAGGAAAAGCAGAAGTAAAGACCCTTGTTGGTCTTGCAACGCTTGCAAATTGTACGGTGGATGAATTAATCATACGAGGGGAGAAGTTGAATATGATTGAAACGCAAATTAAAACGTTGGATTTCTTTGCACCACTAGTAAAGGGAGGTACAACTGGATTAGTTGCTCGTCCAGGAATGGGTCAACTGGTTATTCTTGCTGAATTAATGCATCGTTTTAAAAAAAGTGATTATACGACAGTCTTTTTATTGCCAACAACTGAACATAGTGAGTTAGATGGAACGACAGAATTAGCGGACTACGTGACAAGGTCGGTTAACGAAACGTTTGCAAAATTGTCAGGGCTATCTGGGGATATTATTTTTATCACGGATAAGAGTTATATAGTTTCTGGAGAGCTGTTAGACTTACAAGAAAAATTAGTTTCCGAAAGAATGGATAATATCACGACTATACTGTTAGATCTTTCCGGAGAAGTAGTGGACGAAGATATGCCTTATGGTCCTCTAGAAACGATTTGGCAATTGGATGCAGACCTATCTACACGTCATTTATATCCAGCTATTCATCCGATTTACTCTACATCATCCATTATTGAAGGTGTTGATTTAGATCAACGTCACTTCAATTTAAGGCAGCGTGCGCAGAAATTGCTTCGCCGATATAGAGAATTACGATCAATAGTAGTTGTTCATGGTATGAATAAAATTCCGAATGCGGAGTCAGAAAACTATGAACGTGGAGAACGTTTAGAAGCTTACTTTACGCAAGCCTTTTTTGTTGCAGAGGCATTTACAGGCCAAGCAGGAAAAGCGGTATCCATGTCTCAAACACTAACGGATGTGGAGTCTATTTTAGATGGTAAAGCAGATCATTTATCATTAGAGGAATTAAAGTACACTGGAAGTTTAGCATAATAAGTAAAAAGCGAGTAGAAAATATTTCTATTCGCTTTTTTATTTTTTGAAGAGATAATAAAATCTCATGTATTTTAGTTGCGCAGTTATTTTCTTAATGGACATTTGCTCCCGTCTCACACAAAGTAAACTCGTTACATTGAGAAATGGTTGCTTTCAAGATAAAAATGATAGCTTTTATCAAGAAATTGGTTGCTATCAGCATATAATGTGATGCTTTCACCTTGCTATTAGTTGCCCTATGACAGTTTTTAACTTTTAGTGGAGCGTTTAAACGTTGGTTTTTCATTAAAATAAGCAGTATTCGTCGAGATAGAATTCTAGAGCAACCGAAATTATATTTTATGTAGCTTTTATTTGTGTTTTTGGTCATTTTATTAAAAAAATTAAATGTATGACCAATATTAATTAGGTCAACCTAAACAACAAAAAGGAGATAATATAATTGGGAAATAACCAAGATAAATTCACAATTGTTGGTACAAATATTGATGAAGTAAAAAGACAAAATGCAAACTCTGGGATGACTTATAACGAACTAAATGAATGGTTTGCTAAGCAAACTGTAAATAATGATCAAACCTTAAAAACCATTCATTCAGTTAATCAAGAAAGTGAGAAATAATGGAAGGTGATAAAAGATAATGTATATAAAATCTTTTCTTATAAAATTAATAATGAATACAGCAGTGTTAGGGATTATATTAGGAATATTTTATGCAGTTAACTTTAGGGATGTATTCATCACTAGTGTAGTATTAACCATTATTGGGTATGTTGGCGATGTGTTTATTTTACCTAGGGTTGGTAATACTTTAGCCGCGATGGGTGATTTCTTTCTTGCAACAGCAGTAATTTGGGTGACGGGCAATACATTAGAAATGCCAATTGCTATAGAAACAGCTTCCTTTATATCTGCTCTAACTCTTATGATAGGGGAATTGTATCTCCATCGATTTATGGAAGGACATATTTTTGAAGCTCAAATTACTAATCCTAAGCATAAACGAGGTTATTATCAACAAACTAATTTACAAACTGAGTTTGCGGAAGAAGTAGATTTAGACAAGATTTCAAAGGAAGGAAAATCAGAGTAAATAAATATGTATAATTCTTTCTTTCAAGACCAATCTAATATGGTCGAGGAGGTGAGTAGTCATGGGTAACAACAATAACCGTACTAATAATAAACCTAATAATTACAATCAAGCTGAGTTCGGTGAGGACTTGAACCTTGAAAATTCAAATAATCAAAAGTCCAATGAACAAAATAAAAACAATAACCAAAATAACCGTAATGCCAATCGTAACAACCAAAAAAATAACCAAACCAACTTAAAATAGCATTAGCTAAATGCAGTTCTTCCTAATAGAGATTATGTGGGAGAACTGCATTTTGTTTAGATATTTAAACATGGAGGTATAACTAATAAACTTAAGTAAAAAAGGGTGTGTATATCGTGGAAAAAACAGAAATAAAAAAACTTGATATAACTCAGGCTTATATGACGTATTTATTTCCTTTTTCTTTTCGTGAAAAAGAGCGCCCTAATCTTATAAAAAGATTAGAAGAATCGGAGTACGAATTTTTTGATTTAAAAAAGGGGCATCTCCAAGACCTCTATTATGGCGAGGGTATTAAAATAAATCATAAAGAATTAGACCAGTTCTTTTTGCCATTTATTGAAGATAAACTATTTCCAACTTCTACTAAAGAGAGGGGTTTTTTACGCTACTCAAAGGAAATAAAAGAACAGTTTTTATTTGAAGTGAACGACATTAAAATACACTTTTTAGTAAACAGTGTGGATATTATATTATGTCCTTTTGATGTTGGTATTGTAACCATTCGTACAGAAATGGATGAAGCACAAGAAACTCTAACAAACGTATTAGATTTTATGAGTCATTTTCGGGTCTTACAACCTAAATTAGAAGAAGAAATTGGCGGAAGAACTTTTCAACAGAACAGGTTATTTAGTACGACGAGTGAACTCGTTTTAGATTATCTATGCCACCCTTTAAAGCCTTTTATAATACAAAACAAAAAAATGGAAGGGTATTATGGTAGTCTGCCTTTCTTTGAAGATGAGCGTATGTTAACTTCTGCGTTCTTAATAGCCGCTGAGAACCAAACAATTACAAAAGATCAATTATACAGAATGGGACAATTAGACGGAAAAGATTCTGAAGGGCAAGTTTTTATGTCTAGTACAAATCAGGAATATATTGAACGTTATATAGAAAATCGAGTTCATGATAGATGGGCACCATTTACATATACAATTACTTCTCAGCATACACAAACGACAGTCTCTATCAAAAAACAAGAACAATTAAAGAGAGAAATATCCCAATTTATGAGTACTCACTATTATAACTTATTACTACATTATTATTATAAAATAATGTTTTTTAAGCTATCCTTTGAACATAGCGATGTGAATTGGGCGAAGGATAAGGTATTTGTGGAGGAACTTATCGCATTAATATCCAAGTTTGATTCAGGATACTATTTTAATGAGGTATCTTCACGAACAGAAGGGAAAGAGTTTACACATATATTACGTGACACATTTAACATAAATTATTTGTTTGAAGAAGTGAAAAGAACAGTTGACGATCTTTTTCGTGTGCAAGAAAAACAAACCATTAAAAGACAAAATATGTTGTTATTTATGTTAACTGTTTATACAGTAATCTCTGGGATCTATGGTATGAACTTAGCAATCGATGACTGGAAAGGAAAAACGGATTGGTCAAAAGTAACGCATTATTCTTTTTTTGAGTGGATTTCACTCATTACAGCCTTAACAGGCATTGCGTTGTCAGCTATTTTACTTGCATCAACCGGTGGAAAGCTAATATGGGAGAAATATAGAAAATGGCAAAGACGTTGATTAAAATAGCTTTTTATTCTCTTGGTTTTCCTTTATATTTATAGAGGTGATTATAAATAGAAAGAATTAAATAGAATGAGGTAAAAAAGTGAGTCAAGGAAATACATCTAAATCTATCGTATTGCCATTAATTATTTCTATTGTTGCTATATCTTTTGCGGCCATTTTTGTGAAATGGTCCAGTGCACCAGCAACTATTTTAAGTATGTATCGTATGGTATTGGCATGCTTGTTGTTAGTGCCTGTCGTTTGGTTTAAAAGAAACGAATTTAAAAAAATAGCTAGAAAAGAATGGTTTTTGTTATTCTTATCTGGATTATTTTTAGCACTGCATTTTGCTCTTTGGTTTGGTTCATTGAAATTAACGACAGTAGCTAGTTCAACCATTATACTTGCACTGCAGCCAATTGTTTCTTTAATTGGTGGGGCTATTTTGTTTAAAGAACGAACTACTAAAGCGGCCTTAATGACGATGGGTATAGCCGTCTTTGGGGCGGTCATGGTTGGATGGGGTGATTTTGGGTTAAGTAAAAATGCCATAATCGGGGATGTTCTTTCCTTTCTAAGTGTGATTGTTGTGGTAGGTTATTTACTAATTGGACAAACTGTAGTAAGAAAAGTATCCCATTGGATTTATAGTTTTTGTGTTTTTGGATTTGCTGCGATTGCATTGATTGTCTATAATGTAGCAACTCAAGTTAACTTAGGGGGATACGATTCAAAAGAATGGGGTATTTTTGTATTACTAGCAGTGATACCAACGATTTCCCATATTATAAATAACTGGTTGATGAATTATGTGAATGCCACGACTATATCTATGAGTATTTTAGGTGAACCAGTAGGCGCAACCATTTTAGCAGCTATCTTCCTAGGAGAAAGACTGGTTGGTTGGCAAATCGTAGGTGGTATTCTTGTATTGCTTGGGGTATTTTTATTTTTATCTCAACAAATAAAACGTAATAAAAAATTATAATGAGGCGAATAATTTTAAAAAACCTAGACAACATGAAGCTGTCTAGGTTTCGTTTATTACTTCAAAAACCCACCTTCAGTTAATAACTCTTTAATTTCTGTTTTGGTCATTAACCTTTGCTTTGTATCCAATAGAACTTTAGGTAATGGAGTTTTTTCTTCGCTAGAATTAGTGGAAGAAATGAGGATTAAATCATTGTTAAAGACAGTTGCTAAAGACTCTTCGTTTTGAGCTATTAATACTTCATGCATTTTTTCACCATTTCTTGCCCCGATTTCAATAATATCCACATCTTTCTTTTGGAAATAGTCAATGAGTACTTCTGCCAGATCGAGAATTTTACATGCATTCATATACATGACAAAAACCTCTCCTCCATTCCCTAATTCAGCGGCTTGAAGAAGCGTATTTATCGCATGTTGAGGAGTAACGAAGTAACGCGTCATTCTTCTATCTGTGATAATGATTTGGTTTTGCTCTTCTATTTGCTTCATAAATAAAGGCAGGACACTTCCGCTACTTCCCAACACGTTTCCGCCTCGAATACATAGAAACTTAGTAGTGGTGTTTTTTTTGTTTGCATGAATCATTAATTTTTCACCAAGCGCTTTTGTCATGCCATAGGTGTTAGCTGGATCTGCTGCTTTGTCAGTAGATACATAAATTACTTTATTCACATGGTTTTCTATTGAAGCTTCGATGACATTATAAGTTCCCAACACATTTGTCTTGAGCGCTTCTATAGGATTTTCTTCACATATTGTTACATGCTTTAATGCGGCCAAGTGAAATACATAGTCTACCCCAGAGCATGCGGTACTGACGGCATCTCTGTCTCTTATATCGCCGATACAGAATTGAATTCTTGTATCTGGAAAGTTTCTCCGCATGACAACTTGTCTATTTTCATTTCTTGAAAATATCGTAATTTTCTTAGGGTGCATAGATAGCAGTTGTTTGACTAACTCATTTCCCCATGAGCCTGTCCCTCCGGTTACTAGTATCGTTGAATTTGTAAACACTTTTTTTCCTCCCAGATAATTTCTTAATTAAATTAAATAAAGAAAACTTTCTTTTTTTATAACTAATTCCACTTAACACTTCTTCCCATAGAGAATGATTGCCTTCCCACATATCTAAATTAGGAAATTCAACTGAGCATACTTTTTCTAAAGGCCAGTTTTTTTCTACTAACCCTTGGACCGATGTGTGATTGATTAATAATATACTGAAATCATGCTTTACAAGGTTTGACAATACGTCTTGTAACACTGCAACATCTTCAAGAGTACCTTCTGTTCGAATAAACAATATCCTGTTAGCATTTTTCGCTTCTTTAAGAAATCTCTTAATTCTTCTTTCATATTTCTCCATTACTTCAGAATAGGACCCCAAATGTTCAAGGCTATTATTATTTACATCAAAATCATGATTGGAAACAATATTATTCGCATCGTCTGATACACAAATACACTTATCCGCATAACCGATGATTCTTAAATTTTCATAATCTAAGAAACCTTTGAAACGATTTTTTAAAAGGTAATTAACATTTGACAAGAATGGACTTGCCACCCAATCAAATACGCCAGAATAAGGTCTCAAGTTATGTTTTTTAAGTTGAATAGACGTTAAGCAAAGATTCCCTAAACTGAATATTGCATCATATTCTCCTTTAAGTTCAGTTAGTTCCATTTTCTTCACCTCCTTATAATCTATTTCACAGGTGTAGAATGTAGATTAATCCATGATCATATCAACAACCTGTTTTATAGTTAATGCGATAGATTATAGAAAACAAAGGCTATATTCCTAATTTATAAAAATAAAAAGTTACTCCCGTTTTTTTGAGAGAGAGTTTAAAGCTTTTTTACTTAGTAACTTCTCTAGATACCAATTTTGGTCAGATTATTGAAAATAGACATATAGAAGTTATCTTTTTTTAAAGAGAAGAATGTATATGAATTGAGATGCGATGAACAGGTTAATTTCCGATGAAGGCGGACGCTTGCAAGTCGAGCAAACATCAAGCCGCTTCCCTTGCTCCTGTGCAAGCTCGTCGCAAAAATTAAAAGAATCGCCTAGTCAAATTTCCAACCTTTAAATAAACATAGGATATGCGATTAAAACAGGGAGATGTATATATTGAAAATATTGTTAGCCACATACTGGTCTATTCCTCATTTAGGTGGAGTATGGAGTTATATGAGACAACTAAGAAATAAGTTAGAGATGCTTGGACACGAAGTGGATGTGCTTGGTTATGATGAGGACAACTTGAATGTGCATATGGTCAATCAGAATAAGAAAATTGACCGAGAAAAATTGCTACCTTTGTTACAAGCTAAAATGAATAAGGAAAGTTATCCTGAAATCTATGAGCACAAATTAATTGAATATACGGAGTTTCAGCGATATGTTTTTGAATTAGGAGCAGCATACTTTGGGTTAGATAAATATGACCTAATTCATACACAAGATGTTATTTCAACCGCTTGTATTAATCGAGTACGTCCAAGGAATGTTACATTAGTAGCTACTATACATGGATCCATTGCACGAGAGATACAACACCAATTAGATACAATTCATAAATCTGAAAATTCTTATATGGCAAAAGCTTATTTTGAAGAATTAGAAAGAAATGGAGCAACAGCTTCTGAAATTACAATTGTAGCCAATAATTGGTTAAAAGAAATTTTAATAAATGATTTTAATGTGCCTAATGATCAATTAAAAATACTCCATTACGGATTTGACACAGAAAGTTTTATAAAAAATATGATGACAAATTCACTTATTTTAACTTCCAATGATAAAAAAGTTATTATTTATACAGGCAGGCTTACCGAATTAAAAGGGGTTCGATATCTCTTAGAAGCTCTTGGTAAGCTAAAAAAAGTGCGACAAGACTGGGTGTGTTGGATTGTCGGGTCAGGTGATGAAGAAGAAAAGCTACGCATTATTAGTAAAGATCTAGGTTTAGAAGATTATGTTCATTTCTTGGGGAAACGTGATGATGTACCTTCTCTATTAGGAAAATCAGATATATTCGTTTTACCAACTTTGTTAGAAAATCAACCATTATCTCTTATAGAAGCTCAACTAGCAGGTAAGGCGTGTATAGTCAGCAATGTAGGTGGGCTTCCTGAAATGGTAGAGCATAAAGTGACAGGCATACTAACTCCTCCAGCAGATTCAGATTTATTGTATAGAAATTTGCTTATATTATTAAATAATGAATATTTACGTAGAAGTTTAGGATCCAATGCAAGAAAATGGGGAATGACACACTGGTCTATTGATCAAGGGATAAAAAATTTATGGGAAGTCTATGAAGAAGCCATTTTGATGAGGAAGAATGGTGAATAAAATGTCCAAATTGATGAAATTCATTAAGCATTTATTTATCACTTTGTTCGCTAAAGGGAAGGGTTCATGGAAAAAAGTAAGGTACTCCAAGATCTCTAAAGCTATACCGGAAGGAGACGAATCGTATATACCTGCAGATAAATATGATTCGATGTTCGCAGTAAAACAAACGAACGAATGCATACTTGTTTCGGACAGAACTTGGGATCAGATAAAGCATTCATTACCTGATAAATTTATTATTCCCAACCCCAATTCGATTAATCTTCTTAAATCTATGAGAGGTGATTCTTACGATAACTTATTCAATAACCCTTACCCTACTCCTAGTATGTTTATAGATTGTGAAGTGTGGGGAAAAGTGATAAATAATTTACCCGAAGATTATCTACTACCTACTCCAACTTTTGAAAAAATTACGAAACCAGTTAGTAGTGAATATTACGATAGCTTATTCTCACAACCACTTGGAACGACGAGTGTTTTTGTAGACGGAGTAATTTGGGAAAGGATAGCCAAAAATCTTCCCAAGTATTACACTCTCCCGAACCCTATATTTACTGTACTTGTAAATTCTCCTAACGAGAATAGAACTGCCAATACTAATCAAACACAATTTGAATGAGTGTAAATAGTGCTAGTTTTCTGTTGACTTCGACGAATGTTCTATTTCGTTCATTGATTTTTTTATAACTACTAATCTTTCATCGGCACATGTCCCATAAGTAGCTTGTTGTTCTGCATATAGTATGGAAAAGTGAGAAGGGGATTAGTTATGAAAGTAATCGTTTCAGGTGGAGCAGGCTTTATTGGATCTCACCTTGTTGATGCACTTATTTCAAAAGGAATGGAGGTTCATATTCTAGATAATTTAGTTTCAGGGCAGATAGAATATGTAAATCCGCAGGCTCATATGTATGTAGTGGATATAGGAAGTGAAGAAGCAAGAAAGATTATTATGGAAGTTCGACCAGACGCGGTCTTCCATTTAGCAGCGCAAGCGGATGTAGGGAAATCCGTCCTATATCCAAGGTATGATGCAGATATAAATATTATTGGCACTATAAATATGTTAGAAGCATGTCATAAAGCGAAGGTAAAGAAATTCATTTTTGCAAGTACTTCTGCCGTATATGGCAATCTGAACAGAGGACTTCTTTCAGAAGATGAGGTAACGATTCCAGCTTCCTACTATGGGTTGTCAAAGTTGACTGCAGAGTCATACATAAGGCTTTTTTATGAGCTTTATCGACAACCCTATACTATATTGAGATATGCAAACGTATATGGGCCAAGGCAAAAACCAAAAGGGGAGGGGGGGGTTGTATCGGTTTTTTTCGATCGTATTAAAAATGGTGGAAATATTAATGTTCATGGAGATGGAAAGCAAACGAGAGATTTCATTTACGTAAAGGATATTATTTCAGCTAATCTTGCAGCATTAACTTATGGTAGTCAAGAAACTATACAAATTAGCACTTCACAAAAAACATCAATTAATGAAATATTATCCTTCATTACAGACATTCATGGAATTAAAGTAGTGAGGGATTTCTCAGCTCCCCGAGAAGGAGATATTAAACACAGTTGTCTTTGCAATAAAAAAGCACAACATCATCTAAAATGGAAGCCAATTTACAACATAGAGGATGGATTAAAGGAAACTTATGCTTTCCATATTGATTCAGAGAGTAATATAAACGAGGAAAAAGCTTATGATAAGTCCATGCTTAGAAATCGAGTGGATAACTAAATGAAAAGAAAACCGCGAATAATGATAACCGGCGCCAATGGTTTCACAGGTTTACATGCTTGCAAATATTTCAAAATGGCAGGATATGACGTTATTGCTGTATCGAGAGTATCGCAGATAAACATTTTAGACGAACGAATTCATTTAGAACAATGTGATTTAACCGACAAACATCAAGTGAGGAGCTTGATAAGAAAGGCTATTCCGGACCAAATACTTCATCTTGCTGGGCAAAATAATGTGCAAGATTCTTGGAATGAACCAATTACTTCACTCGAAGCAAATGCAATGTCCACTGCTTATATAATCGACTCAATCAGACAAGAAGACATACCTTGTAAAATAATAATTGTCGGTTCGGCTCTTCAATTAGATTTAAGCAAGTCTTCTCTGTTCCAGGATCCATATAGCTTAAGTAAAACAATTCAAGTTTTAGTGGCTCAATCATGGGAATCTCTTTATGGAATGGATATAGTTATTGCAAAACCCTCCAATTTAATTGGACCTGGAGATTCTACAGGAGTATGCTCCATACTTGCAAAGAAAGTTGCAGAGATGGAATTACAACGTTCAGAGAGAGTACTCACGGTAAATAACTTATTTGTTCAAAGAGACTTCATTGACGTCAGGGATGCTATACGTGCATATGAAAAACTATTTGAAATTGGAAAATCAGGAGTGGTTTATGATATTACATCTGGCCAGCCAAGATACCTAAAGGATATAACAGACGCTTTACAAAACTTATCAAAGGTTGACTTTAAGATCCAAACCTTGAAGAATAATAATCATGAAAAAATAGAGGTTACTCCACCTGAAAAGATTATAAAGGCTGGATGGTCCCCTCTAATATCGTTTGAAAAATCACTGGAAGATATTTTGATTTATCAACGGGAAAACCTTCTTTAGAATTTTCTAAAGAAGGTTTCTTCTTGAATTTGATTAAATTTTAAACTTACTAACTAGTGCTTGTAAATCCTCTGCTATATTTGATAAGAACGAAGCGGATGAAGTAATCTCCTCCATAGAAGCTAGCTGTTCTTCTGATGAAGAGGCAACGTTTTGAGTTCTAGAAGCAGAATGTTCAGCAATATGAGCCATTTCTTCAATAGAAGCATTCACATTTGCCGCACTTGCAGACATTTCTTTGGAGATAGCAGAAACTTCTTGAATTTGAGCAGTAACTTGCTCAATTGATCTTTGAATTTTCTCAAATCCTTCTCCAGTCTCCCTAACTATTTTCATCACTTTATCGTTTACAAAGCCATTATACGAATTGTCTACTTCTTTAATTTGTATGTGACTAACAACAATTGTTATGATTAGTAATAATAGAACTGCTAGAAAACCTCCAAGTAGCTTTTTGTTAATTGTCCATTTCAAAGAAAACACCCAAATGTTTTTTAGTTTTTTTGTTTATTCATACTCTCTGTATAATGGATAAGAAAGTATAAAAACAATTTAATCTAATAGATATTAATGACTAACATTTAAATTTTCAACTAACAGACCAAAGTGACGAAGAAGTGCTGGCTATTAATTACTGTTTTAGAGACATAATTATAGATTGTTTGAACTGTTTCAGTATAAATAAACTAACAAGTACTTTTCAAAAAAATCGACAATTTTCGTTGATAATAGTAAGAAATCTTGTTTAAGTATAGGTCTAAATAATTACTTTTATGTGCAGTAGGCTTGAATTATATTAAACTATTGTAGAAAAACTATTTGGGAAATAGTGTTGAAAATATGCTTGTAGGAAAAATAGTAGATCCATAAAGGAGAATTTAATGTGCACATATATACGTATACCCAACCTAACTCAATAGACATAACACCCATGATCTCTGTTTATAATCATGAAGGGGTAGCTTCTATTGAATTCCAAAGATATTATTCCAATAAATTAAAGAAATTCGTCGATAAGCTAATGGATTATCGCTATTTTTTACGTTATAACGTATATAACACAAATAAAGAGCTCATTTTCACATGTAAGAAAGTTTCAAAAAAAGGTAGAGTCTATTATGAAGCAAGTGATCCTGTGCAACAAAATACATACATTGTTGCCTACGATAAATGGAAAGAACTCATTCCAGATCTCATGATTACAGACGGCAATTTGCAAATTAAATTGCATAAGGAAATGGAAGGTTGGTCCAGATATACATATAACAACAAAGAAATTGCTCGTTGGAAAGCGGAATTTAACGAGGAATTTTCGGTTCAGTTAGAAATAGAAGAAGACTCTCCGATTCAAAATGTGGCATTCTTTATTGCCATTAGTCAATGCGCATTGTTTGTAGGGGGATGAATTTTTACTATTGTAAACTTATTAACTAGAGTGATAAGGTTAAATTTAAGTATTCAGATTTTTTGCGAAAGAAGAGAGGTTTACTAGTATGAATGGAGCAGCAATGCTAAAAATGACTTTATCCATGGCTATTTTCGGTTCTATCGGTTTTTTTACAGGGAAAACAGGAATTCCTGCGGCAGAATTAGTTTTTGTTCGTTGTATTTGCGCTACTCTTTTTTTAGGTTTATGTTGGTTCATCTCAGGTCAACATAAAGTAGAGGTTTGGCGAAAGCGTGAAGTTATACAAACGATGATATGCGGAATCTTTTTAGTGTTAAATTGGGTGTTTTTATTTAAAGCATTTGAAGAGATGTCGATTACCGTTGCCATTTCTATTTATAACTTAGCCCCTATATTTGTATTGATATTAGGAAGCTTAATTTTAAAAGATAAGATGACGATGACATCATTGCTTGCAATTGTAGTGTGCTTTCTCGGAAGTATACTCATTATCGGTGTTCAGAACTTCACTTCTCTCACGGATTTCTTTGGTTCAGGTTTTGTATGGGCACTTCTATCAGCTTTGTGCTATGCCATGACAATGCTGCTTGGGAAAGGCATTACTGGGCTTAGTGCGTATGCTATGACATTTGTGCAGACGACAATTGGTATTTTGATGTTATTTCCGTTTATGAACTTTGATGTGTTTAATGGATTAAGTACATCGAATTGGCTTTACATATTAGGAACTGGATTGATACATACCGGGTTTGTATATTATTTATTTTTTGATAGTCTTCGCAAACTATCAACGATTGTCATATCAGCTCTAGTTTTTGTGGATCCCGTAGTTGCAATATTACTCGATACAATTATATTAGATTTCCGTCCTTCTATTTTACAATCAATCGGTATCCTGCTTATTTTTGGAGGTATTATTTACACTCTTGTAAAACCGAATAAGAAATTAGTAGTTTCTAATTAATGGAAGGAGAGAGGCGATGGGGGATAGAAAGTTATTAGCAGCTTTGCTCACTTCAATAGTTTCTTTTTTCGTTTTACCATTCGTTTTCGTGCAGCCTTATGATTCCTATTTCCAGGTAGGTTTAGGTGTAAGTATCGTATCTGTTCCGATCATTTTTACTTATGGAATATTTACTTCCATCTGGGTGGAGCGGATTGCTAATAGGCGAGAAAACAAGAAAGAACTAGTAATGTTTGCTTTACATGGCGCTTTCGGTCTCGGTTTCATTGGGATACCTTTTCTTATTCTTTATCTTTTTTGGGATACAGACTTCTTTATGTATAGTAGGATAATTTTAGTTTGTGGAATGATCAGTTCCATTTTCTATTATTTTTTCGATTTTTTAATTAGAAAGCTCCTTATAAAATAGAAACTCTTGTGCTGGGTAAATAGTTTTATGGCTCGAATCTAAAATAGATTGGAGCTGTTTTTATCTATAAAAAATTCTAGGTTTAAGTGTATGCATGAAAAGGAATAATGAGCGTAAAGGGAATACCGAGGAGGATTACAATTGGGAATACTGAACTTAAAAGAACAAGCATTACTTGCCTACTATACTTATAACTTTTTAGAGGAAACAGCAGCATCCATGCAGGAATTAGAGGATGCGTTGAAAAATGGTTTGCAGAATGAATACACAAAAACTGTGGAAGAATTGAAGAGGGAGGGATTAGTTAATAATTCGCAGGACGATGGAAAAGAAAGAACTACAAATGAAGGAATACTTTATATGGATAATACTTTGCTTATCAACTCTGATGCGACGGAAAGAAATAAATTAGCGTATGTGAAAGATAGCCTTCTAATCAATGAACTGGTTTTTTCGAACCATACGCTGAAAGAATATATCCATAAGCATGTAGGTATTGACTAAATACCACGAACTAAAAAAGATGATGCGTTTGATTACTGGACTTGTAGTCGAACTTTTTTGTTTAGTTGTTTTCAATCGAATATGCAGTGTGAACGAGTTTGTTCACGCTGTTTTTTATTGCATGTAAATGTGGTAAGATTCATCATGTTGAAAACCAATTGGCAAAGAGGGAATATAGATGATAATTAGTAAAAAGAAGGATTTAGGAGAAAAGCTAAGTTTATTTCATTTGACCTGGCCAATCTTTTTAGAAGTCTTTTTGTTTATGTTAATGGGAATAGCTGATACGTTTATGCTCAGTGCGTTGTCGGATGATGCGGTATCGGGAGTCGGAGCAGCGAACCAGTACATTCATATAGCCATCTTAATATTAGAAGTAGTTGGAAATGGAGCTGCAATTGTTGTTTCGCAGTACTTAGGGTCAAAGCGATACATAGAAGCGTCCAAAATTTCTGGATTAGCGGTTACATTAAATTTAGGCGTTGGAATTGTACTAAGTATTGGGTTTATATTATTTTCGAAAAGCCTGATGACTGCGATGAACTTACAAGGCGATGTACTGGTTCATGCATACAAGTACTTGTCGATTGTAGGGGGAGCCATTTTCCTACAAGCAGTCATTAATGCTTTGGCTGCCATTATTCGTGTTCATGGCTATACAAAGCAGACGATGTTTGTTTCGTTAGGAATGAATATAATTCATGTTTTTGGAAACTATGTTTTGATATTTGGGAAGTTTGGTTTTCCAGAGTTAGGCGTGCAAGGAGCAGCGATATCATCCGTAGTTAGTCGATTTGTTGCATTGCTTATATTCTTCTGGTTGCTGTATCAAGTAATGGAATATCGCGTAAAAGTGCACTATTATTTTACGATTTCGAAAGAGTATATACGTAAGGTATTGAAAATTGGATTACCATCTGCATTTGAACAGATTTTATATCAAGGTTGTCAAATCGTGTTCTTGTATTATGTAACCTATTTAGGAGCAGAATCACTAGCGGCTAGACAATATGCCGTAAATATATCGATGTTTACTTATTTGTTTGCCATTGCGATTGGTATGGGTACGGCAATCATTGTTGGTAGATTTGTAGGTGCTGATGAGAAAGAGGAAGCATATAAGTCCGTTTGGGCAAGTTTGAAATGGGCACTACTTTTCACTTTCGTGATGGTTGTGATCGTAATGATATTCCGATTCGCTTTAATGGGTTTATTTACAAATAATGAACAGATTATAAAAATTGGTGCGTCTGTATTAGTCTTAAGTATATTTCTTGAAACGGGCAGGACCATGAATATTGTTATTATTAACTCATTACGTGCTGCAGGAGATGCAAGCTTTCCAGTAGCAATAGGTGCTTTGTCGATGGTAATGATGAGTTTACCGTTAGGCTATGTATTAGTTTTCGTACTAGATCTAGGACTTCCAGGGATCTGGCTAGCAATCGCGGTTGATGAATGGACGCGCGCAATAATTATGTATTTTAGATGGAAAAGTAGGAGATGGGAGAGATTCGCTCTCGTGCATCCTCAGGAAAACGAGAAAAGATCAAGTGAAAGCCAGTCGCTATAAACGCGCAGCTTTCTCTTGATCTTTTTTCTTGGCGTTATGTGTTTAAACTTCTGAATCAGATACTGGATGGAACTTCAATCTTTAGCTTTTTCAACTGCTCAATAGCTTTTTTCAATATCTCCACGTCTTGAACAAGAGCCACTCGAACGAAGCCAGCTCCAGCTGATCCGAACACGGTTCCTGGTACCATGACGACACCAGTTTGATCAATTACTTCAAAGACAAAATCTTTATCTTTCATGTCATATGGATACTTTGCCCATACAAACATACCACCATTTGATGGAGTTACTGTCCAACCGATATTCTCCAAACCTTGGGATAATACTTTATGTCGCTCCGTAAAAACTTTTCGTAACCGTTCTGTAATTTCTTCCGCATTGTTTAGTGCAGTTATCCCTGCTTCTTGGATGGGTCCGAAAATACCGAAATCTAGATTCGATTTAAGCTGTTTCATTATACTTATCATTTCCGCATTTCCAACGATATACGCTATGCGTGTACCTGCAAGACTAAAACTTTTGGATAATGAATTAATCTCCATTCCAACTTCCATTGCTCCTGGTGTAGTTAGGAAGCTACTTGGAGAATCACCAGTAAAGTAGAATTCGGAATAAGCCGCATCATGTAGAATGATAACATTATATTTATTTGCGAATGCAACGACTTTTTCAAAAAAAGTTGCATCCGGCATAGCAGGAACAGGGTTTCCTGGTAAGTTCAAAATCATTAGTTTTGCTTTATAAGCCACTTCATCTGGGATTGTATTTAAATCAGGTAAAAAATTATTTTCTTCTAATAGATTCATATAGTATGGAACTGCCCCAGCTAGTTTAATGCCAGCATCGTACGCGACATATCCAGGATTGGTCGTTAACACGTAATCTCCTTCATTACAAAATGCAAATGGAAGATGGACAAGACCCTCTTGAGATCCCATCGTTTGTACAATTTCTGTTTGGGGGTCTATGGTAACATTAGCTCGTCGTTTATAATAATCAGCTACTGCTTCGCAAAAACGTTTTGTGCCACTTAATGTATAGCCGTATGTAGTTGCTGAGTAGCTTTGTTCCGATAAAACCTTTCTAACTTTTTCATCAGGAGGCAGATCGGGGCTACCTAAACTTAAATCATATAGGTCAAAACCTGCTGCCTTTTTAGCTGCGGCTGCTGCTTTTAAATCACCGAAAATAGCTGGTTCAAATATAGACATTTTTTTAGATGGTTCGATAATCAATTAAAAGCACTCCTCACTAGCAAAAATAAATTTATCATTTATTCTATCACAAGTTACATTAATATTGTGAAAAATATGAATGCAATATATCGCATTATTCGACTATTTTGTGAATAAAATATAAAGCTAAGAATTACCAGTGTCCCTGTATCAGCCACAATTTGGTGGACAATTGAGTCTAACACTGGGACATTGGAAAGTTTTCTCCTATAGAGTTTTGTATTTTCGTCCGCCTGTAAAAGAGTAAGAAAGCATCTTATCCCTCATTATCCAAAACAAATGTGTAAAGTCTTTACATATTCCAAGAGGGCGACGGACAAACACCCACCACAAGATTACCGAAAAAGGCTCGTGAAGTGATGCAGTCACTTCACGAGCCAAATTCTTTCGGTAATAGTGTAGCTAATCTTTAGTCCAAAGCACTTTGGAAAAGGTAAAGACCAGATGCGCTTAAAGGACGCTTGCATTTTTCTTATTTGGTTCCTTTGATCGTATTGTATGCATCTAATGCGCGAAGTCTAGCCCGAGAATGTTCAACTATAGGCAGTGGATAATTTATTCCCATCCGTATACCCAATTCCTCTAGCATGAAATCTGGTGCTTCCCACGGCCGATGAATATAAGGTGCTGGAAGAGTAGATAGTTCGGGAACCCATTGTCGAATATATCCTCCACTTGAGTCAAACTTTTCACTTTGGCTTATAGGATTAAATATGCGGAAGTAAGGCGCCGAATCAATTCCGGAGCCTGCGATCCACTGCCATCCCATCGCATTATTTGCTACATCAAAATCAACAAGGTTTTGTTGAAACCACTCATATCCTTTTCTCCAATCAACCAGCAAATGTTTAACAAGAAAAGAAGCGGCCACCATCCGAACCCGATTATGCATATAGCCTGTTTCCAGAAGTTCTCGCATCCCAGCATCTACTAGAGGATAACCCGTAAGTCCAATTGTCCACTGTTTGAAAGATTCTACATCATTCTGCCAAGGAAACCGTTCAAAATTAGAACGAAGCGGTTTATTTGCAAATGAAGGGAAATGTATGAGCTGGTGATAAGAAAATTCGCGCCATGTTAGTTGTTTTATAAAAGTATGGATGCTTGGACTATCGTTCTTCCTTGCCGAGTAAAAAATAGAACGAACACTAATATCCCCCCATGCGAGGTAAGGAGACAGAGTAGAAGTAACTATCTTAAAAGGAAAATCTCTCATTTGATCATAAATAGATAAATCTCCGCTTTGAAATTGCTCCCATGTTTTAATAGCGCCTAATTCCCCTGGCTCCCAATAAGATGTCAATTTTTTATGACAAGGCATAGTAGTAAGTAGATTGAGCTCTTCTATTTCTATGCTTTCTAAAGATTTCCTGTAAATCTCGAATGCATGGGGAGTGGGTGTTGGACGATGGGCAGGTACCTGCATGCTTTTTTTCCAAAAAGATGTAAATACTTTGTAGGGTTCTTGTTTTTGATTGAGCATATCCTTTGGCGAATAAAGTAGATTTCCATTGAAAGTGCGGACATCTATATTTTGGAGTTTCAACTGAGTTACAATTTCTTGATCCCTTCTCACTATAGAAGGTTCATATCGCTCATTAAAAAAAACAGCATCTGCCTGTGTCTCATGAATTAAGTTTTGGAGTATTTCTAACGTATTTCCTTGTCGAATGATGAGAGGAAGCCGTTGCCGAAAAGAAAGCAGCGAGTAATGGAGCCACCATAAAGAGGCATCACACGCTTGCAATTCTAGTTCTTCTGCCTTTGACCATATGAAGACCGGGATGACAAATCCTTGCTGTGCCGCTTCCCATAATGCAGGATGATCATGTAAACGTAGGTCTTTTCTAAACCAGACAATTATTTTTTTCATATTAAGAAGACTTCATCTCTTTCGCATTCAGATTGTCTTCTAATCTTAGGACACCATCGGTCATTTTATACACTTTGTCGCAATAATCGATTAAGCGGATATCATGCGTCACAACAATAGTCGTTGTATTATTATTTTTTGTCTCTTTTTTCAGTAGTTCCATCACTTCATATGCACGATCAGAGTCTAAAGAGGCAGTCGGTTCGTCTGCAAGGATAATGGAAGGCTTGCTATACAAGGCTTTTGCAATGGCTACGCGTTGACGCTCCCCACCTGATAGATCAGCAGGATATTTTTTGCGTAAATCGCTTATGCCTAAGTCTTCATATAACTTTTCTAATTCTTTTTTAGTCATATTATCTTTTTTGACATTGTCTAATAACTTCATATGTTTTTCCACTGTTAAAAATGGAACCAAATTAGAAGCTTGCAAAATAAAACCGATTTCTTTTAATCGAATCTTAGAGCGCTTCTTTTCATTTAATTCAGATAGGTTTTGTTTATTAATGATAATTTCTCCGCTTGATGGGTTTTGTAAACCTCCTGCAATAGTTAAAAAAGTACTTTTACCAGATCCAGAGGGACCAATGACGGCAATAATTTCTCCTTTTTCGGCGATGAAGTCCGTCTCTTTCAGTGCATCTACTTGTTTATGGCCAGTTCCGAATGATTTCTTCACCTTTTTTAATACTAAAATAGCCATGATTTACCCTCCAATCGCTTTTAGCGGATCAATTTTGACAATCGTTAATACGGAGAATACTGCTCCCAGAATAGCAACAACAATAAGAACAACGCCATAAATAATCATCGTTGGAATATCAAAAGCAACCGGTACTGCACTCGGTAAAAATGCTCCTGAAATAAGGGTTAATATAAATCCGACAACTACACCAATTACTGCTAGAATGAATGTTTGAGCAATGACAGACCTCGATAAGTATTCACTCGAAATACCTTGAGCCTTCATGACGCCGAACATGCTTATTTTTTGTACTGTTAATACATATAGGAAAATAGCTACGATGACAGAAGAGATAGCAAATAAGAAGTAAATCATAAAGTTTAACGTTAATGCTTGCTCTGTATATCCAGGTAAGTTTTCAATGAACGTCTCAATTTCGATGACTTCTAAGTTCTTATTGGAAGTAGAAATGGAGGACATATCATCGCTACGTACGACAATCCCGTTAATTTTGTCTTTACTTTCTTCAGCAGCGTCGCCAAATCTTACTTTTTGGAAAGTAGATAGTTCACTATAAAGAACAGGGGCAGCATTGAACCTTGCGCTATCCGTAAAACCGACGATTTTTAAGATTTCATCTGAAGAAGATAATTTAAGTGTATCTCCAATTTTGAAACCTTCATCTTTCAATGAATCACTTGCAATAACTTCATTTTCACTTGAAAATACTTCTCCTTCTGTTACTTTCGGCATGATAAATTCATCGGGAAGAATACCGAAGAGGGATATATTTTGTTTTGAATCCCCATTTGTTGCGATGGAATTTAATTGGCCAAGGACAGCAGTTTCTTTTCCTTCGATATGGTCGAGTTCTTCTGTTGTAATGGATGATTGCGGTAAACTTTTGTCGGATTGTTCTGTTAAGACAATTGCTGTTGCATCCCATTTATCTACTGATTCTCTATTTAGACTAGCAAGTCCAGTTGCAAGCCCAGATAAGAAAAACACGAGATAGGAGACGAGCATTAAAACACCTATGATTAAAGTAAAGCGTAATTTATTTTTATTAATTTCGTTCCAAGCTAAAAACATTTGGTCACTTCCTTAAGTTATTTATAGTTGAGTCGCCTTAGATAAAACCTATCCGCAGTAATCGCCACTTTTTTCGTGTCACTTCCAATGGCTTTAATAACTTGCACTAACTCGGTCACATCTGTTTCAACTCAATGGATATGTGTATTGTTTTCTTCAATGGAATGAAGAATTTGGTGGAAGCGATCTTGCGTTTCAATGGAGCTGTCGAGTCCTATTGTGCCACTTTTTTTCGTATCAGAAATAGTGGGTACCGCTTGATCTGTAAGTTCTGTGGAAGTTTGGACAAGATTTGTTATTTCTAACACTGAACTTTTGGATTGTTCAGCTAGCTTTCGTACTTCTTGTGCAACTACAGCGAATCCATTTCCATGAACTCCAGCTCTGGCAGCTTCAATAGAGGCATTTATCGTTAGTAAATTCGTTTGTTCCGCAATTTGTTTTACTAGACTGATAATGCTACTAATCTCATTGGAGGACACTTTTAATTGGTCTATCATAACTACCATATGATTTGTATTTCCAGCGATGAATTTCATTTGGAATTCTAATTTTTCTTCCATTGCATTTCCGCCTGTATCCAATTGAATTTTTTACACTTAGAAAGGTAGTACCATATGTCATTCTCCTAATCTAATATTCTGTGTGAATTGTATGCTAGCTTCTATTACTATTATTAACAGTTTACAATTGATTTGTCAAAGGTTTGTATAGTGTCTTTGATTCCTTGTTGTACATGAATGAATTAATTAGTACCGAATTAATTTAACCTCTTAATGAATAAAAATCCTAAGGTGTATCCATAGAAAATGTGGCCTACTAACCAATATGTAATAGCTGGAAGGCTAGTAATAGAAGGGGTTCGCACAGATAAAGCAGTTGTAGAAAATAACAATAACCCAATAAGGAAGCATACAAATACATAAAAAATAATAATTTTTCTTGGCGAAACTATTTTCAAGTAATGGACAAGTAGGTAAAGGCACATACTCAGGATAATAGAGATAGTGAGATGTAGGGCAACTTCTATCGTTTCCATGAGTTTCTGCTGATTAAGAAAGGGAATATAATCCACATTTAAGAGGAGGGTATATACTTTATTGGGTGTGAAGTACTCTACGAACTTAAAGAGAATAGTTAACAAAATGCCCGAGATTATTCCATCTATAAAAGGTTTTTGAAGTCCAATTTGTAGTTTCATATCAAATAACACCTTTCTGAAATGAGATACTTTACTCTTATCAGATATATGCTTTTTAGTCAAACTATTGTACAATGTTTAGTGAATAAACATTGTACAAATAGATTATTTGCAGTAAAAGATGTGGGGAGTAAAGTTAAATTAAACCCCTATTGCTCAATAAGTAATAATGATTGAGAGGAAGTAGAAAATGATACAGTCACGCTCGGGCGGTCACTACAATATACAGCAAGTAGCAGATGTCACAGGATTGTCTAAACAAGTCATTCGTAAATGGGAAGAAAGATATGAACTTGTGCAACCTGATCGGTTAGCAAACGGTTATAGAACTTATAGTGAAAAAGATGTAAATATCCTTTTAAGGGTTAAAACTTTATCAGAACAAGGATACTCGATTAAACAAGCAGTTGTTCTTGTGAAAGAAGAAAAAGAAACATTTGAAGACCAATTTAAAGCAATTTCTTCAGAACCGTATGGAGAGTTTAATGATTATGTATTCCAATTGCTTGAAAAAGGCTCCTACTGCAATGAAATTGAATTAAATCTCATTTTGCAGCAAGGATATCATCATTTCGGATTAGATAAATTTTTGACAGCAGTAGTGATACCGTTTTTGCAAGAGGTTGGTAAACGATGGGAAAAGGGAGAATGGGACGAATACCAAGAATCTGTTTGTAGTCAAGTAGTGCGAGATTTTTTGGTGCAAATTCGTCGAAACTATCAGTATAGAGAAGATGCACCGTTAATAATTGGCGCTTGTCTCCCAAGTGAACATCATGAAGTTCCTATGCATATTTTATTGCTACAATTCATGATGAGGGGATGGAAGGCGATACTAATTGGTGCTTCTCCTGCTCCTGGCTCTATTGAGGCTTTGGTTAAAAAGCTTAAGCCAAAAATTGTCTTATTATCTGCTACTACCAAGCTTCCTTTTGAAATAGAACCAAATTTATTAACAAGATTGGACCAATTTGCCGCAGAAAATGGCGAGATTAATTTTTATATCGGTGGTGCCGGTTCGCTTAGCTATTTAGAAAAGCATCGTTTAAATACGATTCGGGTGGCGAACTCAATTGAAGAAGTATTAGATGCTAAGAGGAGTTAAAAAGTTTAGATTTTTCATCATCTGTACATACTTTATTGTAAGTTGCAAAAGTTCTTTATCACATTTGTTTACAAAATGCAATGAAGGAGTATAATGTGTAAATGAAACAAGAGAACAAATTTTACATGTCATTCACTTAACTACTCACCATTGGATTCTAATAGAAATAGTAATAGGGAGGAAAAACCATGCCAAACATCGGAGTACCAGGATTAATCATTATTCTAGTTATCGCTCTAATAGTCTTCGGACCAGCCAAACTACCTCAACTAGGCAAAGCTGTTGGAGAAACGTTAAGAGAATTCAAAAAGTCAACGAAGGATATTGTTGAGGATGTAACAGAGGAATTTAAAACAGAAGATAAAGAAAAATAAATACAAAAAGCCGACTCTTATAATAAAATAGTCGGCTTTTTTTAATTAGGGAGAAAAATCGATAATCGCTCTAGTAGACGTGAAATCCCTTCACTATATAGAGAATTGTGAAGGGAATCCAACTTTATTTATTGAACAAGGACATTGGAAAGGTCGGCTGTGCCCCCATTTGTGTAACAGCAAATGCAGCAACTTCAGATGCATATAGGATACACTCTTTCAAGGAGTGTCCTTTACATAGACCTACAGCTAATGCCCCGTTAAATGCGTCTCCAGCTCCAGTAGAATCTTTTACATCTACTCGATTTGGTTGTATACGGCCATGTTCATGACCATTCATATAATATGCACCTTTTTCACCTAAAGTAACGACTACTGCTCCAACTCCTTTTTGAAGTAATAAGGAACATGCTTGGTAAAGCTCTGCATCGGTTTCCGTTTTCAGACCAGTTAATACTTCTAATTCTGTTTCATTTGGCGTTAATATGGTCACTTTACTTAATAAGGAGTTGCTAATTTCTTGTGCAGGAGCAGGGTTTAATATAATTGGTATACCTTTTTGTGCGGCAATATCAGCTGCAAACTCTACAGCTGGCATCGGAATCTCCAATTGTAAAAGTAGAGCATTACTTGCTTCTATTTGACCTCTTTCTACATTAATCTGTTCGGTTGTCACAAGGAAATTTGCTCCAGCAAAAAGTACAATCGAATTTTCCCCTGAATCTGCTAGTTGAATTATCGCTTGTCCAGTTAACCCAACTTTCTTTATAGCAGAAGTGTTAACTCCTCTAGCTTGTAGGTTTTGCAAGGATTGTTCACCGAAAGCATCTACTCCCACATTTCCAATAAAGTTGACATCTGCTCCTAATTGCCCAGCGGTTACTGCCTGATTTGCTCCTTTACCTCCGAAAAACATCTCATGGTTAGTACTGTGTAATGTTTCCCCTGCTTTTACAATATGGGGAACTCGATATACAAGATCCATATTGATGCTCCCTACGACCGCTATATTCATGAATTATTTTGCCCCTTTCCATTTGAGCTATTGCAAGAGGTTTAATATATTTTTTATCCGATTTGTTGACTCATTATTTTAACGGCGTTCAGAAATTGCTCGAGAAACTTCTCTCTATGAATCGTATGCAATACTTTTACATTATGCGGAAGCCCAGTTCGTTGAGAATAATCTACAACCGTTGTTCCAGCTGTAAGTCTTCCTTCTAGTTCTACTGCCACATAGCAGTCATCCCCGTCAAATAGCTCAGGCGTTAATACGTAAGATACTGCGCACAAATCATGTAAACGAATCTGACCTTCAAAATTAGGGGTATGGAAAGCTGTTTGTTTTGCAGTATGGATGTAAAAGCGAAGCATTGTGGCTACCTTAAGTGCAAATTCAGATCCTATTGCTTCAATTTCATCTAATTCTTCTATTG